>NZ_JBMPPJ010000006.1:0-353731 GCF_049339865.1 Undibacterium sp. TC9W
CGGTATTACTAAACTAGTCAAAAGCGCTGCGACCGGGCAAATTCAATTCGCCCGACAAGGTCAATAAAGACCTTGGTCTGATATTAGGACAGAACTTGGATGTTGCTGGCTTTGTCGCCTTTAGGACTGGCTGTGCGTTCGTAAGACACACGCTGGTTTTCGCTCAGGCTTTTGAAGCCGCTGGACTGTATGTCCTGAAAGTGAGCAAACAGATCTGCGCCACCTTCACTAGGAGAAATAAAGCCGAAGCCCTTAGCATCATTGAACCATTTTACTGTGCCTGTTTGAGTACTCATGTTTTTTTCCTTTTGATAAAACCATGGGCAAAATCGCCCAAAATGGACTTGTAAGCAAGTGATAAAACCAGTGGAAAAAAGACAGAACAGCCAGAAAGATAAAGCTATGCGGAATTGGGACCAACAAATTAAGGACTTGATGCAAGTACGACATGCAATATACACGCTTAACTTGAAATTACCTAATTTTTCTTTTAAGAATAATTTACTTGGCTGTTAAGATGAATATCAGTTTGTACTGACACAAATGTTTAAAAGAATGAGTGCCTACACAGACTTTATAAATGAAATTGAATCCGATTGCTAGTCGAGCTGCGTTAGTATTGATTTTTGAATGGTCTCTATGTCGCTCGAAGTGAAGCCTATTAATTTGCGTTCTGCGTATCTGACCACAGGGCCTTCTTTTGCAACACGATCACTTAGCCCAAACTGATGCACTCGCGCAATGCGGGCAACGCGGCCAAAGAAGCCCACAGCGATTTCATTGCCGTCTGCTTTTACTTTCAGATTAGCATTGGTGCGCAGCTTGGCAAACATAGAGGCCTTCTGCTTTTTGATTCGGTCTTTCTTACTGCGCAAATCCTTGCGCGGCTTCCTGGGCGTGTATTGGATGCCGTCTGGTGTCTGTTGCGCTTTGATGCGTTGTTGCTGGGACCGTCGCAAATCCTGCGCCACTTTCAAACTGACTTTGCGCCGGTTGGCCGGATCGAGCTGGGCAAGCAGGACGCTTGCCCATTGTTCTAGCGCCTTGAGATCGTCAGCCATTGTCTTGCACTGGGTTAAGTACCTGCCACTCTGCAAGCAGGTTGTTACCGTTGTAGAGCTGCCAGAATTGCGCGGTATAGTCGGGTGTGGCGGCTATTTCGCCTGTGTGGGTAATATCAAGCTTGTTGCCGGTCTGTTTGACGATGACGCGCTCTGTGATGTCCAGCTCTAAACTGATATCAACGCTGTCATGATTATTGAAATCAACAATAAAGCGTATGCCTTTGTTGCTCTTGTCTTCGTTGCCCAGCAAATCTGCCTGGTGCACTGTCACCCAGTCCAGTAAGGGCACCATAAGCGCGTCTTCTTCGCCGCCGTAGTCGGTCACAATGACATTCAAGACATAGGCATATTCAAAAGACCGTGAAGCCGTGCGCGTAGTGCGCAAGCAGCCTTTGTCTGCAAACACCAGCAGCTTGTCTGGGTTGCGCTGCAGATCCGGCAAAGCGGCTGTCAGGTGGGCGCGCAGGCTATTTGGTTTGTACATGGTTGGTAATGGCCCTGATTGCCTGGTAGCTGTCTATACAGGCGTTTAGTTGGCGGATGGCGTCGTCGCCGTCTGCGGCGATGGCTGCAAGAGTTGCTCCAGCCTCTGGCGTAAGTTCGGCTCGCGCTTGGTCGCTATTGCTGAATCCAGGGGCGGTATTTGTGCCGGTACGGGCGGTGCAAGCTTTGATGGGGATTGACAGGCGCACAGCACCAGTGCGGACATCACTAATAAACTTGTCGCGTTTGTCTTTTTCATCTTGCATTTCCTTTTGGTGGTTGGTGGCGATGGCGGCCAGGCTGCGGGACATGAGCTTTTCATTTTCGCGTGCTGTGGCGGTGGCTTCTGCTTTGTCCTTTTCAATTTGGGCGGTGAGTTTATCTACCTGGTGTATGGCGTCTTTGTATTTGACAACACAGAACAGGACGGCGGCGGCAAATGCCAGGGCAATCCATGGGCGTGGGTCCAGTGCTTTGATGATGTTGAGCATTCGTTCACCTATGCGGGTTTGAGGCAGAGTTCACGCTCTGCGGCGCGGCGCTTCGTCAGGCCTGGGTACACTGCGCCACCGGCTTTGTTCCAAAACTGCATTTGATTGCATGCGCCGGTGTAGTCGCCTTTGTTGAGCAAGGTAATCATGGTTGAAGGCTTGCCGCTTTCCAGCACGCAGAAACCGTCTTTGACGCCTTTGCGGCCCGGTCCCACATTGAATACAAAACTGGTGAAGGCGGCGCGCTGGTTGTCATTGAGTGGGACTCTCAAGCAGCTTTCCATTGATGCTTTGGCCTTGAGCAAGTCTTGTACTGTCATGTCGTCGCATTGCTCTATAGTGGCAGTCTGGCCCAGCTTGACGCCACCAGTGTGGCCCCGGCAAATGGTGGGGATGCTGACAGGATCAAGGTAGGCGGTTTGCCTGGTGCCTTCAAACAGGACAATCAAGGGCAAGGCTGCAGCAATGCCAGCAGCTATCAGTTTTTGTTTGATATCTGTACTCATTGTTGATTTTTTCCTTTCTGTGCATTGGCACTCTGATTTGCACGTCTGTGGAACCAGGGCTTTATTACCTTGTCGCGTAAGAAGAAAGTAATTTGCAGCACGGTGTAAATAATGGTGAGGATGAATACCCATTCATTGAGCGGCACGCCTAAAACCGTGATGGCGCTGATGGCAACGGGCGGTATGGCCTTTATTGTTTCCATGTGGTTTTCGTTCATGGTTAGTCCCACAAGTTAATCATTTGCAGCACGGGTGCTGCAGGTGCGCGGTCTGGCAAAGTGATTGCTCTGCCCATAGGCAAAAACGCGCCCAGGCTGGTGATGCCAGGATTCAAGGCCAGCACGCCAGCGATGCCGCTGGTGCTGCCCAGGTGTCGCCAGACCAGCAGGTCCAGGGTGTCGTTTTGTTGGGCGCGGACGATCATGTCTAAATCAGTTCTACTGTGACGTGATGGCGGCCCAGCAAATTGGAAATTGCCCACTGTGCATTCCTGCGTTCTTCATCCGGGCCATTTGCCAGAAAGCCGACAAGCTTCTTGTCATCCAGTGACGTGGCGGTGCTGTCGTAATCCTTGTAACGTTCAATCAGATCCGCTTTTGCCGTGCAATAGACAGCACGCAGGTAATGGGATATCAGGACGCTTTGCCGGTTGACCTGGTCGGCAGGTATGGCCACCAGGCTGGCATGACCAGCGCCAAGGGCTGAAGCCTTCAATCCCTTGACCTGGTCATTGACAAAGATAATGGCATCAACGGTTGCCGCAATCAGGCGGGGGTCTGTGACGGTGCCATCCAGACGAATGGCGTCACGCATAGCAGCAATATCAATGTCAGGGAAAAACCCATCATTGGTAATGGTGTTGCTTGTTTGGGCCGGGCTGGATGGCTGGCCGCCTGGTGCGTTGGCAATAAATGGCATGGTGTTATTGATCGTTGGTTAGGCAAGCAAAGGGGGCGGTGGGTGGGCTTCACAAAGTAAATGGCTAGAAATCTTTGATCAGCCCACGCCGCCCAGCGCCGGAGGGTGCCTGGTTACGTAGTTGGCGGCGTGTCGCCACTACCTACGATGTTCTTGAGGCGGCGTTCAAGCCGTTCTATATCTTTTTTTACGCCTATGTTTTGGAACATGTCCAGGGCGCGGCGCAGGTTGTCCAATGCTTTGCTGGCGTCAACTTCTGCCAGTTGGTCAAAGTCAATGTCACCATTGCCCATCTTGCCTATCTGGGCATAGCCCAGCGCCTTGTACAGCTTGGCACTGGCTTGGTCTGGTACGTCTGCATTGACGGTCAGCAGTTGCACGGCCCGCAGAGTTTCCACGGCTGCAGCCGGGCTTTCAAAACGGCCTTCGAGGTATGCACCTGGGATTTCGTCCAGCAGCAGGGTGGGGACATCACGGGCGTACTGGTCGGGCAGACTCAGGTTATGCACCAGGCAGTATTGCGCGATGTCCAGGGCGCGGGCATAGGTGCCAGCGTCGATGTGCCAGACCAGGACTGTGGTTAATACCTGGTCTTGCGCGCCGTTGCCGCTTTCCAGTGCGCCGTCTATCCAGTCATCGTATTCAGGAAGAATTTCGCGCTTGAGTTCGATTTTGCGCTGGATAGACTTGATGGCCTTCAGCCTTTGCTTGTCATTGATGAGCTTGGCAAGCATCAGCTCGTAGGCGTTGCCGGTGAGTTCGCCGCCTTGGTTACTTTGTGCATTGGCCCGCTCGGCGGTGATACGGGCAAAGTGGCGCATTGCCAGGCTGGTGTGTGACATGATCAAGGCACCAGTTCGATGTGTTCAATGGCTGCAGCAATGCCGTAATCTTCTACGACATAGGCATCATTCGAGGATTCATAGTTTTCTATACGGTCACGTTTAGGGTTTTCCATGACCTGGCGGCGGCGTGCGCCTTCTTGGAAGTAGATAGACAGGTTGTCATAGCGCGTAATCAGGATGCTGTTTGCCGGGAAGTAAGGCACTGTTGCCGCCTGCAAGCCACCGATACGCTTTTGGCTGATGATGATGTCAGATGCCAGTGTTTCGGTCGCGGCCTGATTTTTGTTCACCAGGGGGAAATATTTGTCATGCATGAGCTGGCGGCCGACTATGCAAACTAAACCGGCATCTTCGCGGAACCATGGGTCCAGCAGATTGATGGCGTCATACACGGCAGCGTCCAGATTGGCGAAGTCGCCACCGGCACCGATTTTGATTTTGTTGGCGGTGGCACCGGATGCCAGGACGCGTTCAGGGGCGTTTTCTCGCAATTGCTGCAGCCAGCCTTTATTCACGTCTTGTAGCAGCGGGTAGGTGGCGATATTGGTATTGGGTGCCACTGCCGTGCCGTTAAAGCCAATGACCATGCGGTCTAGTGCCTGGCGTTTGACGATGACGTCACGGATACGGGTTTGGAAATCGGCAAACTTGGCCCAGGCATCGAGCTTTGCATACGGGATATGGGTATCAAAATCTGTCTTGGCACAGCGATAGCGGTCATTGGACAGGCTGGTCAAATCGCGGGTCTGTCTTTCTGTCTGGGTGGTATCGGTGCGGCTGGCGACGGGGCTGGTGATGCCGAGGTGGAGTTTTTCGCCTTCCATCTCGGTCACGCCGATGATGTTGATTTTGCTTAAGAACTCGCTGGATTCTTGTATCTTGGTTTCCAGCTTTTGTTGCACCGTGGGTGCGATGCTAAAGGTCTTGGTGGCGTCATCAACGCCGTTGATTTCGCTCAGGCGGGCCAGCAAGGAATTGAAGGCCAGGCGGGTATTGTTTCTCATGCGTGCTTACTCCGTTGTTTTGTGTGTGTTGGTGTCGTGGTGTGTTGCTGTCGCTTACAGGCTTAACAGTCGGTTTGTTCTGTGCCGTTGCCGCCTGTGGCAGTGGGCCTGGTGGTCTGGTTGCCGGGTTCTTTGTCGAGCTGATTTTTTAAACTGTTGAAATTGTCGGTGACGGTTTTGAGGTTCTTTTCCAGCTCGGAAATCCGTTTGGTTGATTCGTTGAAGCGCGTTTCTTGCTGGCCGGTGTGTTCGAGAATGCTTTCCACTGCTTCGCCAATATCCGAAAAACGGGCATCGTCGCCGGTCTTTTTGCTGCTGAAACTGTTTAGCAAGCCTTTAACTTTGGCGGCTAGGCTGGTGGTTTCTGTGCTGATTTCTTCAAATTCAAGATCGACTTCAATAGCAGCAGAAAACAGGTGGTCAGGGTTGGTTTTACGCCCTGCAAATGGGTTGGCAGTGGGGTTGTTGGCGGCAAAGCTCAAAACTTCGGTACCCAGACTCGCGGGGCTGTCGGTTACGCCCAGGCCGACAAGATAGGCTTCGCCAGTGTCGGCAAACTTGTCATTGATTTCTATGCTGGTGTAAATCTTTTGCTTGGCCTTGGTCATTGCGATCAAGTCGTCAGTCGGTTCAATCTGGGCAAACAGCGCCAGTTTTTTATTTCCGTCGATGGTGACTTCTTCGGCCTTGACGGCGGTCACGTCGCCATAAGCACGAAATGGGCTATCGGCCAGCGTGCCGCGTATATGTTCCATCCAGATGCGTGCGCCATATTTTTGAGGGTCGAAGTTTTTAGCCATTTGTTGAATCCAACTGCGTTCAATCTTGCGGCCGTCAGTGGTTGCGCCTTCGACTGCCACGCGGAAGAATTTTGATTTAAATTTTTTTGTGCTCATGGTTTTATGGTGTAGGTTGTCGGTTTCAAGAATTGATTTCTGGCTGTGCAGTTGGCATAGTCTGCTTTGCTGGAATTCGCTTCAATGGTCAGCGGGTTGATAAGATTTATAACAACTTGTTGCCTGTGCCTTCGCGCCCGCGATGCCCGTAATCTGACGGCATGATTGATATTGCCGACGAAAATACGTCTGAAACCCCCTGCGAAAACGACACAGAAGCGCCTACTGGCGGCGCTGCGGTCGCGCCTACCTATGACCTTAAAAAGCATGCCCAGGCCTTGTACTGGCAGGGCTGGCGTATTTCATCCATTGCCAAGCATCTGGATATCAAACGCAGCACTGTGCAGAGCTGGTGCGATCGTGAAAAATGGGACGAAACCCCTTTCATAGAAAAAATCGAAGCCAGGCCTTGGCCGATGCCATGGAAACCGGGCGCAATCAGATTTTTCTATCTGCATCCAAAGCGCAGGCGCACGTGTTCAAGCAATACATTATCCAGTTCGCCAAAGAGGCGGCAGGCATCGAGCTGGCCGGTGATCCTATTGTGTTGCCAAATGGCGCACATCTTTACTTCTTGGGTACCAATGCCAGGACGGCCCAGGGTTATCACGGCAATTTTTACTTTGATGAATTTTTCTGGACGCATAAGTTTCAGGAATTGAACAAGGTAGCGTCAGGGATGGCGCTGCATAAGCAATGGCGCAAGACTTATTTTTCTACGCCATCGAGCATCACGCATGAGGCTTACCCGTTCTGGACTGGTGAGCTGTTCAATAAGCGGCGACCAAAAAAAGACCAGGTCAATATCGATGTCAGCCATAAGCGGCTTGCCAGTGGTTTCACTGGTGAAGACAAGATGTGGCGGCAAATTGTCACCATCATGGACGCCCAGGCGGGTGGCTGTGATCTGTTCGATATCGACGAGCTGCGCACGTACGAGTACAGCCCGGACCAGTTTGAAAACCTGTTGATGTGTCAGTTTATTGATGACACGGCGTCTGTGTTCCCATTGCAAGAGCTGCAAAAGTGCATGGTCGACGCTTGGGTAGATTGGACAGACTTTAAGCCATTTACCACGCGGCCCTATGGTGATAACCCGGTCTGGATAGGCTACGACCCGGCTTTCACCGGTGATAGTGCCGGGTTGGTGATACTCGCGCCACCGCGCACGCCTGGGGGGAAATTCCGGGTGTTGGAGCGTATGCAGTTCAGGGGCATGGACTTTGCGGCCCAGGCTGAACAGATACGGCAATCCACCATTCGCTATCACGTTGCCTTTATTGGCATTGATGCCACTGGCATGGGGGAGGGTGTGCACCAACTCGTTAAAAACTTCTATCCCAATGTAACCAAGATCAACTATGACCCGGCTGTTAAAAGCCGCATGGTCATCAAAGCCCGCGATGTGATTAGCAAGGGCCGTCTGGAGTTTGACGCCGGGGCCACGGATCTGGCGCAGGCATTTATGACCATTAAAAAGACCCTGACGGCCAGCGGCCAGCATGTGACCTATGTGGCAGACCGTAGCGAGGAAACCGGGCACGCGGACTTAGCCTGGGCATGTATGCATGCGCTGGACCATGAACCCCTGGACGGTGGCGTCAGCAGTAATCAATCATTTATGGAGGTGTATTCATGACGAGAAAGAAGAGGCGCGGCCAGGCAGTTATAACGCATAGTGCCGCGCCAGAGAACCCGGTGGCAAGTGCGCCGGTACTGGCTTCACCGCCTGGCATGGAGGCGTTTACGTTTGGTGACCCTTCGCCAGTGTTAGACCGGGCTGAAATTCTGGACTATATCGAGTGCTGGACGAATGGGCGGTATTACGAGCCGCCTATCAGTTGGGACGGGCTGGCTAAGTCATTCCGCGCCAGCGTGCATCACAGTACGGCGATATACGTTAAGCGCAATTTGCTGGCGGCCACCTTTGTGCCGCATGCCTTGCTGTCACGCGAGGCGTTTAGCCGCTTTGCGCTGGATTTCCTGGTGTTTGGCAATGCCTATCTGGAAAACCGTAAAAGCCGCACTGGTAAGACGTTGCAGCTTGCGCCTGCACTTGCCAAGTATATGCGGCGCAGTAGCGATGACTTGAACCAGTACGCCTTTGTGCGCGGCTGGCAGGAAGATCATGTGTTTGAGTCTGGGGCGATTTTCCATTTGATGGAACCGGATATTAACCAGGAGGTGTACGGCCTGCCTGAATACCTGAGTGCCTTGCACTCTGCCTGGCTGAATGAGGCCGCTACGCTGTTCAGGCGCAAGTATTACAAGAACGGTTCCCACGCCGGTTTCATCTTGTACATGACTGACCCTGCACAAAATCAAAGTGATGTCGATGCCATGCGCCAGGCGCTGCGCGATAGCAAGGGACCGGGCAATTTCCGCAATGTGTTCATGTATGCACCCAACGGCAAGAAAGACGGCATCCAAATATTGCCGGTGTCTGAGGTGGCGGCCAAAGATGAGTTTTTCAGCATCAAGAACGTGACCCGTGACGACATGCTGGCAGCGCACCGGGTGCCGCCCCAGCTGCTTGGCCTGGTGCCGAACAATACGGGCGGCTTCGGAGATGTAGAGAAAGCGGCCAAGGTGTTTTCTATGCATGAGCTGGAACCGCTGCAGGCGCGTTTCAGAGAGTGCAACGAGTGGATAGGCGAGGAAGTAATCCGATTTACCCCATATTCTTTAGGTGACGCAGGAGGCACCACAAAATGAGTGATATTGCTGACAGCGCAGATGCGCGTATTAGTCTTGACCTTGATTTTGCATTGAACAATATGCAACGCTACCCTGTTGTGGAATCAGACTTGCACTGTTTGTTCTGTGACGAGCCTGTGGGGTATAGGGAATTATTTTGCAATGCTGATTGTCGTTATGACTACGAAAGAGAACAAAAATTAATGAGAATTGCCGGACGCTGATATTCTCATCAAGAAATTTTATACACACAACTACACATAAATATTGATTCGGTGTGTAGTTGTGTGTATAATTCATTTACCTACTTTAGGGGACGGTAAAATGAAATCAAGCGAATTAATTGCAAAATTAAAAAGCGAAGGCTGGGTTCATGTACGTACAGAAAGCAGCCATTGGACATTCAAGCATAGTTCAAACCGGGCAGTAATCACAGTTAAACATCCACAAAAGGATATCCCGCTGGGAACACTGCGTAGTATTTTGAAAATAGCTGGAATGAAATAACTTACCCTGCCGAGCATTGAGACGCTCGGCAGATTTAGGGTAATTTTGCACTTAATTGCTGGATTTTTTTGAGCCCGATAGAAGCAGTAAATATAACATTTAATAATTTTTCATAATATTTAAGAACTAATTAGGAAACTACAACGGAGAAGTTGATATGGACATCGCCATAGTAATTCATAAAGACGAAGGATCCGAGTACGGTGTAACCGTGCCCGATATTCCTGGTTGTTTTTCGTCTGGAGATACGGTTGACGAAGCTATCGAAAGTACAAAAGCAGCTATTTATTCACACGTAAGCTATCTAATTGAAAGTGGAGAACAATTAGATATTAAAGTATCAAAAATTGAAGACTTAAGAGCAAATCCTGACTACAACGATGGGATTTGGGCTTTGGTTAATATCGATATGGCTAAATTGGATTCAAAGCCAGAGCGCATAAATATAAGTGTGCCAAGGTTTGTGTTGACCAAAATAGATGAGTATATCGGTACCCGGCATGAAACTCGCTCTGGATTTTTGGCAAGGGCGGCGTTAAATGCTATTTCCGAGGATCTAAATGATTCAAGGCGAAATTCGGTGGTTAGTGCATAATTAACCACCTTAAATCACAAAAAGCCCCGAATTTCGGGGCTTTTTGCATCTTATTTGAGGTTCTGCAATCTCGTGTATATACTGATTATATATACAGTATTTACTGACTCTTGATTGATTGCTATGGAAACAACAGTTTACAAACTTTCCCTAATCGGAATCGCCGCAAAGAATCCTGCACCCTGCGAACTACCCCTGATTTGTCACAAGGTATCAGCCGGTTTTGCTTCGCCTGCACTTGATTATATTGAGAAGGGACTAGACCTAAATCTATTCCTGGTAGCGCATAAAGAGGCTACCTATTATTTCAAAGTTTCAGGTGACTGCATGACAGGCATTGGTATTTTTGATGAAGATATTATTGTGGTGGACCGGTCTTTAAATGCCTCGCATGGTGACTTGGTACTGGCGATAATTGATGAGGAATACACACTTAAACGCCTGTATCAGAAATGGGGACGCATAGAATTACATCCAGAAAATCCTATGTTTGAACCAATACGGCTAACAGATGGGCAAGAGCTGCAAATCTGGGGCGTTATCACAGGCGTCGTGCGCAAGTACAAGGTGTGAACATGGGAACGCAATCACAGCCTATCTTTGCCCTGGTTGATGTCAACAATTTCTATGTAAGTTGCGAACGGGCTTTTAATCCCCGATTACAGAATAAGCCGGTGGTAGTGCTCTCAAATAATGATGGCTGCGCCGTCGCACGGTCAGCGGAGGTCAAGGCTTTAGGCGTAAAGATGGGTGCGCCATGGTTTCATATGACTGACCTGATAAAACAACACGGCATCATAGGACTGTCGAGCAATTACACGCTTTACGGTGACATGAGTAACAGGGTCATGACAATTTTGCGGGGATATAGCCCGCATGTTGAAGTGTATAGCATTGATGAGTGTTTTCTGAACGTGGACGGCATGGGCGGGATCTGGGAAACGCCCACAGTAATGGGCCAGGACATCCGAAAGAAGGTGCTGAAGTGGACGGCCTTGCCGGTGTGTGTTGGCTTTGCCACTTCCAAAACACTGGCGAAACTAGCAAACCATGTGGCAAAGAAACTGCCCTTATTTGATGGCGTTTGCGACTTTACTACGATGTCAGAAGCGCGTATGCGCTGGCTGTTTGAGCGTATCGACGTCGGGGATGTGTGGGGTGTTGGCCGTCGGATTAGTGCACGGCTGCATGCTATGAATATTCATACTGTGCAAGACCTGAAAGACGCATCGCCAAGCATGATACGGCAGAGTTTTGGGGTAGTCACCGAGCGCACATTGCAAGAACTAAGGGGCGTTTCCTGCATGGCAATGGATGAAGTTGTGCCACCGCGCAGAGAGATAATTTCGTCGCGGTCATTTGGGAAGCTGCTAACGTCTGCAGATGAAATTGCGCAAGCAATATCGACCTATGTTGCGAGGGCGGCGGAAAAATTACGCAATCAGCGCTCTGTTTGTGGCGCTGTCCATGTCTTCATACATACAAATCCGTTTCGGGAACAAGACCGGCAATACAGCAACGGCATGACTGTGCCGCTTTCAGTACAGACAGATGACAACAGGCTGATAGTTAGCGCCGCCTTATCTGGCTTTGATTTGATTTTCAAGGAAGGCTACAACTATAAAAAGGCCGGAATTGTTTTAATGAACCTAGCTTCCAATACAAACATACAAGGCACACTGTTTAACGATTCCAAAACACGCGCCAATTCTGTGGCCGTCATGAATGCAATGGACACAATCAATCAGCGGTATGGTCAGGATGTTTTGCACCTAGCATCTACGGGGCTGTCAGCCCGCTGGTCAATGAAGTCAGAGAACCGTTCCCCAGCCTATACAACGCGTTGGGAAGAGATACCAACGGCATACGCAAGATAAATCACGCCGCGCCATGGCCGCACGCCCAGCGGCCTTCTATGCCCTTCCAAAATCATTGCAAAAAAGCAATTTTCTGCGTTTTTGCCCATTTCAAGGCCCGGCGCGCAGACATCCCCCCACCACGCCTGCCCGCTAAATGGGTCGCTTTTTACTCAAATATGCGTCACCATTTAGAATCAAGCCCAGCTTACGTTTGCGGCCACTCGGCTAGCCTCAAATGATGACGCAATTCGACGCAAATTTTCGTGAATTGCGGGGGCCGGGTGTCGTGACTTCTGGCACATATTCACATTGGATTTTTGGGGGCGGCTAGGGGAAAAGGTAACCAAAGGAAGTCGGGACGGAACAGCGGGGTTAAGTATCTGATTTATATAGATATATTCAGTTACTTTCTAAAGTGATTTAAAGTAACTCAAAAGGTAATGAAAATCTAACTCTTTGATAGTAAAAGATATTTTGAAAAGTGAAAAATACTATACATACAGGTAATCAAATTCCTTTTCAAATACTTTATTCTTACCTTTTGCTATTCGCTTGAAAGCCTTATGTATCAACGGTTTCCACGCTTTCTAAAAATTCCGTCACCTCGGTTACCATTTCCCCGAGGGGTACTTAATTTTAGACAAACCGCATTTTAAGCCCAGTTTTATGCTCATGTTCTATGCTGACGAATTTATCTACTACTGCAGCATCTAAGTAAACCGGTGTTCTGTAGCTGCCACCAAGTAAGTGAATATAGATAGAGAAATACCAGGCTCGGCCGAGATGCTTATTTGAATTTCGACGGCCACAATTATGGCTCAAAATTGAACACTAAAATCATTGTTTTTTGGATGGAAATTTTTCCCGCAATTCTGCAACTAATTACGTTTCTCAGACGGGGGATTTTTAGAAAATTTCTTCTTTTGCGGGAATGAAATCCTGCTGAAAGCATTGAATTTGCTGGATTCTTCTTAAAGCTTGGGAAGCTGCCGTTCTGCCATTAAACTACACCCGCATGGCATATATTCTACGCGTTTTTTTTGAGGTGATGTCTATCACGCATGTGGCAGCTTGAGGCTATTCGCGGATTACTATGCAGGATTCAGCTTTGCTACGGCTTCAATTTCTATCAGGGTATCCGTTGTCGCTAAAGACGCAACACCGATACCGGTTAATGCCGGGCGTGATGTGCCCAGGTATGTTAGCAGCACAGGTACTACCTTTTCCATATGGTCGGCGAGTTCTCCCCTGACATAGACGCGTAGTTGCAGGATATTGGCGACCGAAGAATTTGCTGCTTCCAGCACGGTCAGCAGGTTTTTGATTGCACCTTCTGCTTGTGCTGCGATGTCTTTATTTTTAACCTGATAGCTGCTTTCCCAATCGACCTGGCCTGAGATAAAAATCAGGCCGCTGTCTTTGTCTATTGCTGCCTGTGACATGCCAAATGGCGCACCGTCATACAGCGTGGCAGGATTGATTTTCTTGATTGTCATATGAGCTATCTATTGAAAAAACATGCAGAGAGTCTAGAGAAGCGGGCTAGGCTTGACCATCAAGGCCGGCTTGTAAGCGATACAAGCGATTTATGTGGCTGGCGAGAATTTTTGCTTTATCTCGTCCAGCAGCCATACCATGAACGCATCATTCCTGGCGCTGGGGTGGTAGGCGGCAACGACTTCATATCCGGGTGGATATTTCTTGAGTGGTATTTCAAACAGGCCAGCACATGGCATCAGGCGCGATGGTAAAAAGCCGACCATGCCGGATTGCTTTAAATATTCCTGCGCCATGAAAAAAGAGGGTACGGATACCTGCACCTTGCGGCGCAGCTTCTGTTGTTCAAACCAGCTGTCTGCCGAACCTTGGAAGCTGGCAATGCCGGGTGATGTCACGACAAAGTCATATTCGACCAGGCGTTCCAGCGGTAAATAATCATCAAAGACAATGTTTTTGTTGGCGGTTACGCAGACATATCTTTCCGTGAAAATCGCATCCGACACCAGGCCCTCAGGCACATAGCCATTCGATGTCAGCGTCAGGTCTATCTCACCCTGATGCATTTTTTGGATCAGGTTCGCACTCTCGATATTGATGACAATGATTTTTACCCCGGGGGCAGAAGTCCTCAGTTCATTGATGAGCTCGCCGACGATGATTTTTTGCGTATAGTCAGTCGCTGAGATGACCACGGTTCTTGCTGTATTAGCCGGAGTTACTGAGCCAGGCAAGGGTATCTCATTGAGATGCATCAATACCTGGCGGACATGTGGCTGTATCAGTTTTGCATATGGCGTGGCGACAACACCATGACCTGTCCTGACAAAGAGCTGGTCACTGAGGATATCCCTCAACTTTTTAAGCTGCAGGCTGACGGCCTGCTGCGAGATGTTCAGATATTCTGCCGCTGCCGACAGGTTCTCAAACTTGTACAAGGCATCGAGGGTTCTGAGATGATTTAATTCCAGCTTTTCTATCATGCGGCCTCGTCTCGTGCTATGGTCGTTTTCTATCTTGATTCCGGTGATTCATTTTAGCATTGTCAGCATGAATGCCGGACAGCGCATACAGTTTGAAAGGATAAAAATGAGTGTGCATTACAAGACGATAAACAAACTAAAAGAGACGCAAGAGCTGATAGACCTGTACCGCGACGATCTGGATAGCAATGCATTAACGGGCATCATCGCCGATTACTCAGACAAATTTGTACTGTTAAGCTTGTTTACCGAAGAGGGCGTGGCGAATGGATTCAGCCTTGTTTACGGCGAGGATATTACCCGGATACGCTGGGGTGGCAATTTCCTTGAATCACTGTACGCCTTAATCAAGCGCAACCAGGCCGCGCCATGCATGCCCGGGATTGCCATCAATTCGCTACATGAAGCGCTGGCCTCCATTCAGGAGCAGTTTGGGCATGTGACCCTGCATACAGAGCGCGTGCGCAGTGACGTCTGTTTTATTGGTCAGGTAGAAGAATCGGATCAGGATTTTCTGGTGCTGCACGAATATGGAACCAGAGAAAACCGCGACAGGAAGCATATTTTGCTTGCCCTGGATTTGATTACCCGCATTGATGCAGAAGCAGTGTATGAGAAAAATTTGAAATATTTATATTCGAGATCCAGATAACGATTCTGATAAATATCCTGATAAAGACACTGATGTGCAGCGCATTGGTCACAAAGTCTGAAACGGTGCTGCGCCTGAGCAGATGCAGTGTCACTTACCGTGCCCGCGAATAGCCCATATCCTTCGGGAGACATGAACTTTCCTATTGCCACGCGCCAATTGAAAATTTTTGTGCCTGCATAACTTATATCTTTGTTTTTTCGATAAGTCGCATTAGAATTGACAATTAGATAATTCAATGCAAGAGTGAACTCCCCTTCATCCTTGCTGCATACCTTCCGCATTGTTCTAGCCCTTAACGCACAAAGGATGATCATGAGCACAGCAAGCCCCAACGCCAGTAATTCCAATAATTCGAGTAGCAATGCCATTGACAGTAGCGCGCCACCAGCCAGGCCGAATATTCTGTTTATCATGGTTGATCAGATGCGTTATCCCCCGCGTTATGCAGACGACCCGCTGGATCCGCTGTATAAGATTTTGCGTTTTGAAGAGGGTAGTTTGGCGGACAATCCGTATGCAGAGCAGTTCCCTGGTTTCGTCAAGCTGCGTGAGAATGGGGTATCGCTGCAAAACCATACCTGCTCCAGCATTGCCTGTGTGCCTGGCCGTGCCACCATCATGACGGGGCAATACAGTGCGCATAGTGGGGTAACACAGACCGAGGGCATGTTCAAGGTCGATACTGATCCTGCCTTTCCATGGTTGCCACAAGATGGTGTGCCAACCATGGGTGACTGGTTCCGCGCAGCGGGTTATGAGACGCATTATTTTGGCCGCTGGGATTTATCGAACCCGCCTGATGGCAGTCTGGAGAACTGGGGCTTTGGCGACTGGGAATATTCAACCCCGTCTGACCAGCGCTTCGGTACGCCCAATCTCGGCGTGTATCGCGATAAGACCTATACTGACCTCGTCACCACCTTCCTGCGCCGCAAGGGTGTGGGTGTGGAGGCGAATATGATCAACAGTAACAACCCCACCAATGCCAGTTTCAAGCCTCGGCCCTGGCTGGCGGTGGCGTCTTTTGTCAATCCTCATGATATCGGTGCTTATCCATTTCCTTGGCAACCAGCGGTAGAAACACCCACTACACCGCCGACGCTGGGCGACATCATTGCGCCCTATGGTGCACCTGTCAAAGGTACGCTGAGTCAGCCGCCAACTTACGGCAAGGCACCCAATCAGTTCAAGGCAACTTACCGCGTGCCGCTGAATCCTGATGGCTTCAAACTCGGCGATGTCAGGCTGCCTGCCAACTGGCACGGTGACCTGTCCAGCAAGCCGGATTGCCAGTACGATTATTCCTATAAATTCCAGCTAGCACTGACGACCTTGCGTGGTCAGCATGCCGTTGTGCCTTCGCCGTATCCCTTCAAGATGCAAAGCAATGCCGAGGACTGGTACCGCAACTATCTGGCGTTTTACCTGTACTTGCAATACCTCGTCAATATCGAAGTCAGCACCATACTTGAACGCCTGTATGAAAGTGGTCTCGACCAGAATACCATCGTCGTTTTCACTTCTGACCATGGTGAGCTCGCAGGTGCACATGGTGGCCAGATAGAAAAATGGTGTGGTGCCTATCAAGAGGCTACCCATATACCCTCCATCATTTCTTCACCGCTGGTCAATGGTGACAAAACCATGCGCACCGTGCAATGCCACACCACGCATGTCGATTGGGTGCCAACCCTGCTGGGCCTGGCAGGCTATGATGAAAACGACAGGCAGGCACTGGCTAAATTCATACAGGGCCATGATGTCAAACCCCTGGCGGGCGAAGACCTGTCACCCGTCATTCGTGGAACGGCAAATGAAACAGAGCGCCGTGGCGTGCTGTTTGTCTCTGACGACAACATCACCGCACCGCTCGATACTAACTACCTGCCTGATAGATACCAGTGGTATGTCGATATCACAGAACGCATGACCAGCCCTACTGGCAAGCCTACCGAAAAGCAACCACTAACAGCATCCGGCCCTGTCGTACAACCCAACCACATACAATCGTATTTTGAGAAGCCATGGAAGCTGGTTCGCTACTGGGAACCACAAAATCCCACGAATACGCAATGGGAATTGTATAACCTTGATGCAGACCCAAATGAAAACCACAACCTGCTGCAATGGGATAAAAATACAGGTGCGCCTATGCTGCGCTCTGGCCAGATCGTTGAACTGGGGCTGAACCTGGCGCAGACAGAATTTGACCTCGCCTATTTACGCAAGGCGCTGAACCAGTCGCTGATCAAAGCTGGTTATACGCCGCAGAACATGCAGGACATGGGCATCGTGGCAGATGGGCAGGCGCCGGGCTGAAGCTTGAATTGGCAGGGTGCGTGATGCGCACCGGATGTTGATTTGATGTTTACGAAGTATTTGCGGGAGTGGTGCGCACGGCGCACCCTACTGGCTGGTGATTATCTTGTGCAGTAAAAACCCGATTTGGGAATGCGATGCCCCCATGCGGCGCATTATAATGCCCTACGTCGCGGCTTCGATGGCGCATTGCCAGGCAATCTCTGCGGATTGCTTCTGGCTATCGCAGGTATTTTCATACAGATGAAACTGCCGTAAACTCCTCTCCCTTCAAGGGAGAGGCTGGGTGAGGGATGGGGTTCGGCTGATCGCTCAGGGAATCAATTTGAACTAACAGATATAATCGCTCCATCCATGCGCGCATGGCACGTCATACAAAATCATGCACAATACATGCTGTGGAATATCGCGGTTTATTATTACTCCACTTTAAGTCAGAGATTTCCCTGGCAGCTACTTTCATAAAATGACGCCATTTAAATTCACTGTCACAAATAATGGGCCGGATGATCTCGTTGTCTGCATAGAACCGTGGGCCCACGATTTTACGCTGGAGGCGGGAGATGATATCCAGATCATTTGCGATAGCGCGGAAACTGAACTGGACATGTATAGAGAAGATGGTTTTGTGCAAATTTACCTGAACTCATCAAGTGGTTTTATCGTGCAGCAGCAAGGTGCAGTCATCCATTGCGGACATAAGCGCAAGGTCGGGCTGCCACACTAATATCAGCACCATCGTAATTTGAGCAAGGTATGAAAATTATTCGCACTTATTGGAAATTGCTGCTGTTGTCATGTATATGCGCAGTCCTTGGCAATGCATTTTCTGAGGCCGTCATCGCCATATTGTTGCCAACATTGTTCCCGGAAGAGGCGCGATTAGCATTATCTGTTCTGGACATCATGCAAAAATTTGGCCACGCAACGCTGAACACACCCATCTTCCTGATCCTGACAACAATGGCGGGGTTTAGTCTGCTGGCCATGTCACTTAGAAAGCATTTGCAAGCAATGCCTCTTGCGACCATAGTCTGGGGTAGTTTGATCGGCATTTATCTATCGATCGTGCGCTTTATTGCGATGACGGATGCCATCGGGAAAATTTTTAGCTATGTCTTGCCAATAGAATCAGATGTTAATTCGTTGAATTTCATCTTTTTTATTCTTGTCATTCCTTTTGCTCTGCTGGCTATTATCGTTATTGCTTTTAAATTCGTGGCACAAAGCCAGAAAACTTATATTTCACCGGCAATGCCGTAGCACGGACTGATGTATAGCACTTGCTCTTAATTGTCAGCTCAAGGCTTGCCAAACACCTTCCCCAAAAACTCCGTCATCGCCTCCACCGTCGTTTCCAGCCACGGATCAAACAACCAAAAGCTATGCGGTGTATCTGGTAGCAGCACGGTCTTATTGGCGATGCCAAGTGCATTCAATTTCTCCACCATCTCATCCCGCCCCAGGCTGAAGCGTTTTTGTGCACTGCCTATGAACAGGATAGGTGGGGTATTTTTGCTGACATGCGTCAGTGGTGACGCGTCTTTCCATAGTTCAGGCTTTTCTGCATAAGTACCGCCAAACCAGGCACCTGCCGCGGATGGCTGCTTGCGCGGGTCGTCTTCATACTTGCGCGCTTCTTCTGAGGTAAAGTCAGACAGGCCATCAATATTGATGATGGCTTGCACCGCGCTGGAAACCGCGCTGGAAACCGCGCTGGAAACCGCGCTGGAAACCGCGCTGGAAACCGCGCTGTGCTGCGCCTGTGGATCAAACTCTGGTATGTCATTGGTGCCACCTGTCAGGGCGGCGATCTGGCCGCCTGCCGAGCCACCGGCCACGGCAATGTGCCTGGGGTCTAGCTGGTATTCAACCGCATGCGTGCGCAGCCAGCGTATCGCTGCCTTCACGTCATGGATGGCGGCGGGGTAGCGCGCCTCATCTGACAAGCGGTAGCTGATGGTAGCAGCAACGTAGCCGCGTTCTGCCAGGAGTATCCCCATGGGAGCAAGGTTGTCGCGTGTGCCTGAGCGCCAGCCGCCGCCATGCACCAGGACTATGCCTGGCAAGGCTGCGCTGCTGCTACTGCTGCTGTTAGCTGGCATGAACACATCCAGTTGCAGGGCTTGGCCCTGATTGATGACATAGCTGATATTGCGCAAGACCCTGACAGTTGCAGGTGGCTGCTTGCTGGCGATGTGGATATATGGATATGTCCCCGCCAGCTTTTTATAGGTGTTCTCGGCTGTATAGGCATTGTCTGCAGGCGCTGGCTGGGCAGGTTTTGCGCATGCCGTGAGCAGGCTTGCTGCCATGCATACAGAAGAAAACAGGATGATGATGGCTGGCTTCAAGCGCTGCTCCTTCATGTATTTTTATTAATATTGCTGCTTGCCTGCAGCAGGCAGGCGCAAGAATTATCGCATAATCACAGAATAAGCGGCTAGTCCACATTGCATTATTGGACAGACCAATTTAGAATGGTCTGACCAATTAAGAGCAATAATATCGCTTCAGGTAATGAATTCAATAAAAACGCAGACGAGACAAACCAACAAATCTTCCAGGCGGGCGCACATGAAACCAAGTTCTACCCTTGTTAAAAACTTATTGACCACGGTCATCGCATCCTTGTTTTTGTGTGGCACGGCCTATGCCGACGGCGGCTACCGTAACAGGGACAATAAAGACCTCAAGGATGCAGGAGAGGGTACTTATCCCGTGCCTTACCAAAAGCCGGAAGTGGCAGAAATCACCGAAGCCCTGCACCGCATACGCGCCTATATGGAATCAGTCACGCCTACCCGCGTGATCCAGAAGAATACGGGTGCCGAGATCACTGACCTTAGCAAGCCACCGGTTGCTGATGCGATTTTTGAGCCAAGCAAGGGTGACTTTGGCATCCTGGTCTATGAAATGGGCGTCGTGCATGCAGGTTTGATGAAGGCGGCAGAAGTCACTGGTGACAAAAAATTCACCGCCATGACAGAACGCCATTTTCAGTTTTTTGCCAAGACCATGCCTTATTTTGATGCGCAGGAAAAACAGTTTCACCTAGAGCGCGCCAACAGCTTTGCCCGCTTCCTGGACCCACGCTCGCTCGACGATAGTGGCTCCATGTGCGCGGCACTGATCAGGGCCAGGTTTGCCAATATCGGGCCTGACCTCAGTAACATGATCAAGGTGTGCAGCAATTTCGTCGCCAAACAGCAGTACAGGCTGGCTGACGGTACGCTCGCCAGAAAACGCCCGCAAGCATCTTCCCTGTGGGCCGACGATATGTATATGGGCGTCATGCCGCTTGGTGAAATAGGGCATTACACCAAAGACCGTAGCCACTTTGATGATGCTGTCAAAAACGTACTGCAAATGTCTGCCTATATGTTCAACAAGCAGGCGAATATTTACACCCACGGCTGGAATGCGAACAACCCTGACGCGCCGCGTTTTTACTGGGCGCGCGCTAATGGCTGGGCAGTGCTGACTATGTCTGATCTGCTCGATGTGCTGCCCAAGGATCATCCGGGTTATCCTAAAGTACTGGCGCAACTGCGTGCCACCCTGAATGGCGTAGCTGAGTTGCAGTCTGGCCAGGGCCTGTGGCACCAGATGCTGGACCGCAATGACTCTTACCTTGAGACCTCGGCCAGCGCCATGTATGTGTATGTGTTTGCCCATGCCATCAACCAGGGCTGGATCAGTCCCACGACTTATGGCTCCATTGCCCAGGCTGGCTGGAATGCCCTGTACCCGCGCATCAATGCCAAAGGTCAGGTCGAAGGTACTTGCGTAGGTACCACCTTTGCGAGTGACCAGGTGTATTACTACAACCGCCCCACCAGTGTTGATGCCCTGCATGGCTATGGCCCCATGCTGCTGGCTGGTGCTGAAATGATCAAATTGTTGAAAAATCCGGCGATTGAAATCCAGCACAAGGTGCGCACTTACCACTACCTGCCCGCTGGCAACAGCAAGACAGATTATCGCGAACACCATTGATGCCTTACACCTTATGGACACAAACAGGACAGCAACAGGACACCAACAATGAAATCCATCGCCATGAAACAGACTCTGCATCTCTCTCTGCGCTATCAGATACTTCCGTTTGTATTGCTCAGCCTGTTTGGTGCGGGAGCGGCCAACGCTGCCGACAAGCTCACTATCCAGGTCAGCCATGATCTTCAGGCCGCACGCCCGTCTGAAACCATTACGCTGCCGTGGTCAGAAGTCAACAAGGCCTTGCCAGGCGCACTGATACAGCGTATTGCCGTCAAGGATGCCAAAGGCAAAGTGCTGGCGCACCAGGTCACCAATGTTGCGCCCCTGTCTAAAGACCCCAAGGGAGAGGGCATCGCTTATGGCGAACTGATTTTCCAATATGATTTTGCACCCGGTGAAAAACAGGCCGTCTTCAGCGTAGAAAAAATCGATACCCTGATACCGGTATTTGAAACCAGGGCCTTTGCCCGCTACATACCAGAACGCCTGGACGACTTCGCCTGGGAGAATGACAAGATAGGCCACCGCACCTATGGCCCGGCACTGGAAGCACCCGCACCTGCAGGCAGCAACAAAGAAGTCTTGCGCAGCAGCGGCCTCGACATCTGGTTCAAGCGCGTGACTTACCCCATCGTCGATCGCTGGTATAACAAGGGCCATGACCATTACCACAAGGATGAAGGCGAGGGAATGGACATGTACAATGTCGGCCGTTCACGCGGTTGCGGCGGCACCGGCATCTGGGATGGCCAGACCCTCTATACCAGCGCCAACTACGCTACCTGGAAAATCATCGCCAACGGCCCCATACGCACCGTGTTTGAACTCAATTACGATAATTGGGATGCGGCGGGTGTCAAAGTGTCTGAAGTCAAACGCTTCACCGTTGATGCAGGACATTTGTTTGATCAGATGGAAAGCACGTTCACTTTCAGTGGCCCGGCACAACTGAAGGTGGCCCTCGGCCTGAACAAGACGCCGACAGACAAGGGCCAGAATCCCGTCATCAAGCTCAGCAAAAACCAGGCTACGCCATCCATCACACAATGGGTAGATCAGGCCAGCAACGGTTCGATAGGCACGGCCATTATCTTGCCAACGGCAGAGGGCTATGCAGAAGACAAGCTCAATGACATGATCTTGGCTACCGTCTCATCCGGTAAACCACTGCGTTATTACATAGGAGCAGCCTGGGACAGGGCCAGCCCATACAATAGCAATGAAAAATGGCAGACCTATGTGAAGGCTCATGCCGAGAGAATGCAGCATCCCGTCAAGATTGTGGCGGTAAGCAAACCTTGATATTGACACTTGTGTCCTGTGTCATTCAAAAAGAACCAGATATGCCACCATGCATTTCTGGTTTTTTTTCACGTTGCATCTCCTCAGTTGAGCAGCTACCATTGCGATTTTAAGGCAATGCGACTTTGCACCGTATGGTGCGCTAACAGGAGAAAGTAATGGGACTGGGTATCAGCATAGGCACTCTGGCAGATTGCGATGATGAAGAGCTTGAATGGTCACAGGAGGATTTTGCGGCAATTAACACCGTGCTGGCACAAGCCGGTTTGCCTGCGCACGTAGAGCCCAGGTCTTTGCCTGCACTGCAATCCCGTGCGCAGCTTGATGGTTTTCCCTATTCCTTCCTGCATTACCTGCGCCGTGCTTATGCGCGCCGCAAGGCAGACCCTGCATGGTTTGCAACGCCGCTGGCAGACAATGAAGACCCGGGCCAGGACGAAGCATTGCAGGCGGAATATGACTATCTTGCTAGCCATTTGATCTGTCATTCAGATGCAGAAGGCTATTATGTGCCTGTCGATTTTGATGAAGTTCTGTTCGACAGTGAAGAGACTGGTTTGCCAGGCGGCATGCTCGGCTCCTCTTGCCGCCTGATGGACGAGCTGATACTGGTTGCACCGGCGCTGGGCATACAGCTCGACAACGGGCAATTGTCAGATGCCGAAGTGGCACGCATACAAGAACAAACCGAAAAAGAAGGTGCCTGTTACCGTGAGCTGGAAACGTGGATCACGCTGTTTGAAGCAGCTCGCCTTAGTCTGGAACACAAGACTGCCATCGTGTTTTGCTGAAGAATTTATGGCATTTGCTTGATGAGTCGCTGCTTACAATAAATGTTGACAATAACCGCTTCTGACAAACCTTCCAATAAAGGTCTGCCATGAAACCACAAATCACCGTCATCACCCTGGGTGTCGATGACCTGGAAGCATCCTTGCATTTTTATCGCGATGGTTTGGGCTTTGCGACAGAAGGTATCATCGGTAAAGAATTTGAATACGGTGCCGTGGTATTCATTCAGCTACAAGCGGGTTTGCGCCTCGCCCTGTGGCCACGCAAGAGTATTGCAGAGGACACTGGCATTGCAGTGCAAACCGCAAGCGCAACAGAAATGACGCTGGGTCACAATGTGACATCAAAAGCAGAGGTGGATGCCGTCATGGCAAAAGCTGACTCAGCCGGGGCCAGGATCGTCAAGCCTGCGCATGATACTTTCTGGGGTGGCTACTCGGGCTACTTCCAGGACCCTGACGGGCATCTGTGGGAGGTCGTGTGGAATCCGGCCAGGGAGCAATAAAGCTTGCGCCTGTTCGTGCCAGCCTTATTGCTGCATGTTGCGTTGTAGCACGCCTCGTAATCTGCAATTCATTGACTTTAGTTGACGCTTGATAAGTGGCAACACATTTTTGGTTTCTATGTGATTACTCTGATAATGGAGTTCCAATTAAGTACATTCGGTCCAGCTGGATTTGAGATGAATACTAGGGTTTATCTTTTCCTACTTTCAGCAAATTAATAACTTGATCGAGTCCATCAAAAGTACTAGGAATTTTATCTACATCTGAGACTATCCCACCAAAGATTAATGCCTCAAATTTCGATAAATCTCCATCTTTATTATCCTTCTTATTATTGTGCTTATTATTGCGTTAATGTCGCACGTATCTCCATCAATATCCTGCCCAGCATATTCTTGCCACGCCCATCACTGCCACAGCCCCAATAGTCATCGTCGCTGGTGTCTTCAACCAGTTTTGCAGCGCCTGTACTTAACAGCAAGGCTTTTAAATCGGCATGCTGCTGGAACTTCGCCATCAGCGCATCCCGCATGACCTGCACTTTGACAGACTCCCAATCCGGGCGTAATTTTTCTGTGCGTGCTCGTCCCAGGCGGGCCGCAATGGCTGGTGTATTGGCCTTGCGTATTTTTTCGCGATATGCCGCATCTACAAATTTTTGCGCCTGGAAATAATGTTCAGAAGTGGGCCAGGTTTTGCCTTTGATGGAGATGGAATAGCGTGCGAAGTTGGAGAACTCTCCAAACTCATCTTCTACTGAGTAGAATTTGATGATAGTGTTTGAATTTGCGTCTGAATTTGCGTCTGAATTTGCGTGTGAATTACCGTCGTTCAAAATAAATTAATCGCTTTAAAAAATGTATGGAAAAACCGGCCACCATGCATGCGATGGCCGGATTTCAATTCTGGAAATATCAAACCCGCGTATACGCAAGAATAAAAGAAAACATATCCAGATGTTTGGCAATACCGCTTTTCTTGGTCGTGGAATAATGCCCTGAATCATAATCAACCCGCATCAATACCGGGCGTTTGGGGTTATAGTTTTTTTGCATGCGGGCAGCCATCTTGGCGATTTGCCAGGGCTCTACCCGCATGTCATTGGCGCCGGTCATCTGCAGCGTTGCCGGGTAGCTGGTTTCAGCTTGTACATGGTGATAGGCGTCCATCTCCAGCAGGGCGCGGAATTCATCTTCTTTCTTGACCGTGCCAAACTCTTCATCATTACCAGGGCCATTCGATGTCAGCTCAAAGCGCAGGGTATTGAATACCCCGACTTCACCGATGGCTACGGCAAACAGGTCTGGCCTTTCAGTGATGGCGCGGCCCACCATGATGCCGCCGGCAGAGGTACCCCATACAGCGAGCTTGCCTTGTGCAGTCCAGCCATCCTTGATCATCGCTTCTGCCACATCAATCACGTCGCGCCAGGTATTTGGCTTGTTGGCTTTTTGCCCGGCAGTGTGCCAGGTCTCGCCTTTCTCGCCGCCTCCGCGCACATGCGCATACACGATCACGCCACCCTGATCCAGAAAAGCCAGCATGGAACCCTGAAAACCAGGGTCAAGTATGATGCCGTAAGCACCATAGGCAATAATCAGCAGAGGGTTCTTGCCATTCAGTTTGGTATTGTTCTTGTGCAGTATTTCTACCGGCACAGCCGTGCCGTCACGTGCCTTGATGTCCTGACGGGTAGTCAGGAACGAGGATGTGTCAAACGCTGCCTTGGGTGTCAGCCCTGTGTCTTTGGCGACCAGGTTAGCCCCTGTTTGCAGAGTGCGTGCAGACCAGGTCAGGTCGTCCATGCCAAACCATGCACCTTCTATGGCAGGGTGGCATTGTATATTCCACACTGCGCCTGTCAAAGGCAGTTTCACATCTTCCACCTTGCCTGTGGCAAAGCTGTAACGCCGCAAGGCACCGACCTGGCCGCGCAGCTCATGGATGTATAAACCATCTTTTGCCAGGCTCAGGCTGTCGATGACATAATCTCCTTGCGGTACCACCACGACACGCTTGCCCTTGCCTGCTTCGCTTAGGTTGACCTTAAACACTTCACCGCGCTCAGACTTGCCTTTGGCCAGTACATATACATCGTCACCCACGGTCAGCGCGTGGGTTGCGATATCGTCCTTGCGAAACACTTCTGCCCAGCTGGGTTTGCTTGCCAGCAGGTCATTCAGGCGTGCGACCATGCCATAGGCCGGCCATTCACCATTGCTGTAGATGGCACCCAGTACCCAGTCGCTGGCGGTATTCACATGCACGACCGGCATTTCACGTTCTGTCTGGCCCATGGCCGGGCCATCTGACCAGCGGAAGGCCAGGGTGTCTTGCGCCGGGTCTTTATCCATTTTGTGCAGCCATGTTGCCGTGTCGAAGGAAAAATCGACTTTGCCCTTGACTGCACCATCGCGCAGGCGTGCATAAAACAGGCCGCTGGAATCGGGCAGCCAGCTTGCTGGCATGCCATTCAAACGGGTGATCAGCACGTCCTTGCCACTATCCAGTGTCAGCACATGCAACTCATGCATCTCGTCACCACCCTTGTCGATGGCGTAAGCCAGATGCTTGTTGTCAGGAGACATCAGCACTTCGGTCACACGCCAGGGTTGAGCACTCTGGCCACTCTTGTTACCTGCTTCCGGATCAATCAACAGGCGTTCTGCGCCACCCGCGTGTGGGGTAGCATAAATCTTGAGTACCTGCTGGTCTGGCGAGCGGCGAGCAAAAATCAGCTGGGTACTCGTGACCTGCCGTATTGCCAGCGTTGTCGTCGCTGCGCTGAATCGTTGCAGAGATGCTTCTATGGCGCGCCGCCCTGGCAATTTGTCCAGCACTTGCCTTGCAAAAGCGCCTTGTGCTTTGAGGTAGTTAGTGAACTCGGCAGTGTCCGGCTTTTGTTCCATCCAGCGGTAAGGATCAACGATGCTCTTGCCCCACAAGCTGTCGGTCACCGCCTCTTCACGTGCCAGCGGTGGCAAGGGTGGCAGCAGGGGCGTGGGTGTTTTCCTGACCGCAGCATGCACATGCGCACTGAGAGGTGAGAGGGCAAATGCGGACAAGGATAAGGCAAATTGGCGACGGGAAATCATAATCTGCTACCTCTCAGTATTGGACGTGTCAGGGAGTATAGACGGATTTATAAGTCACTTGCAATGAGATCGCTATGCCATTGCAGGTATGCCGCAACAGCTGGGAGGCTCGCCTGGCAGCATGCTCAGTTGCTGCAAACCGACGATATGTTTCATCCTGGTGGGCGCTAAGCAGTGCCGCTGTTATTATGCTTGCGTTGCCGATTTACTTTCTAAAAGAGGGAATGTCATGGCTGAAAACAAAACCAAAGCAACAGACTCCAGCGTAGATGATTATCTCGCCGCCATAGAGGACGAGACGCGCCGCAATGACTGCGCAATATTGATCAAGCTCATGTCCAGGGCCAGCAAACAGCCCGCTGTCATGTGGGGCAGCAGCATCGTTGGCTTTGGTAACTACCACTATGTCTATGAAAGCGGCCGTGAAGGTGATATGTGCCTCATTAGCTTTGCATCCCGCAAAGGTGACATCAGCCTGTATGGCCTCAATGCCGCACCCAACCATGCGCAATTACTGTCTGAACTCGGTAAAACCAAATCCGGCAAAGGCTGCCTGTATATACGGAAATTAAATGATGTGAATATCAAGGTGCTGGAGACCTTGATCAAGGAAGCTGTTGCGGCAAAAAAATAAGAGAAATGCCGGTGTTATGGGATAACATCCTAACGCCAAACATATTGCAGGGTGCACCATGTGCACCGTTTTTTTCAAATTATTTGCGATATTTTTTCGATTAATCGCGGTTGAATCGGTGCGCGCAGCGCACCCTACTTACGGTTTTTTAAAACAGGCCAATAAAAATCTTGATCATGAAATTTCATTTATTCGCTGCTGCAATAAGCGTATGTTTGTTGGCTCAACAAAGCCATGCTGCTGACGTCACCGTCCACCTTAAACTGATTTCTCCACAAATGCTGGAAGTCTCTTACCAGTTGCCAAAGACATGTGATGTCATTCCATTTTTGAATGAAGAAACCTTGCCTAAATTTGGCAAAGAAATCCGCGCAGCATGGCAAGCCGTTGATGATTGTGGTACTGCCGATGGAACGGCAATCACCAAAACCAACAAGGCATGTTCAAACATACGCTTTAATGTGCCCGCGACGAGCAAGTTTTATGATCGTGTAGCACCTGGCTCTTTTCCTATGGGCGAGGGCATGTATGTCCATACTACCAGTTATGCACTCAGCGACAAGTGCGGCAGTGTAGGCTACAAGTTTTCAGCACCCGGCAGTATTGCTTACAAGGGCCAGCTCTTTCAGGAGAATGCCTCTTACGATGTGGATGGTGGCAACTACATGGCCGTGCTGTTATTGCAAAAACAGATTGCATCAAAATCTGGAACCATCAGTTATTTCAATCCAGCGCTGGGTGCAGACAATATTCAGTTGTTGCAGAACATGGCCGATCAGGCGGTAGATTTTTATCATCGTGCATTACCGGACGTTGCTTTTCGCAAGCCCATATTGGCAGCAACCATGGAAAAAGACGGTGGCACGCCCAATTTCTGGGGCGATGCCGGTGATGTTCTGCGCTTGGCGCTGTATAACTGGCCAGAGCATCCCACGTCTGATAGTGACGCGCGGCTAAGAAAATTTGTCTGGCATGAATTTGCTCATCGCTTTCAAGCACCCGCCGCCAAAGATAGCGAGCAGCGTGCGGCCTTTATTGGTGAAGGTGGCGCAGAATATCTACGCTGGACAGCAAGCTTGCAGACCAAATGGTCTAACCCTGATGATGCAGCAACAGAACTCAGTACCGCCATTTCAAATTGCATCTATAGGGCAGCTGGATATAGCTGGAAAACATTACCCAAAGACCTGGCAAGCAGCGGTTCTGTACCTTATGAATGCGGCCTGGCTTTACATGTCATGGGCCTGGCAGTAAGGCAGAA
The DNA here is from genome assembly GCF_049339865.1 of Undibacterium sp. TC9W. Taxonomy (NCBI): domain Bacteria; kingdom Pseudomonadati; phylum Pseudomonadota; class Betaproteobacteria; order Burkholderiales; family Oxalobacteraceae; genus Undibacterium; species Undibacterium sp. TC9W. The sequence continues at coordinate 28,912 of NZ_JBMPPJ010000006.1, forward strand.
CGATGCCAGCCCATTGCAGCAAATAAACAATTATTACCACGGATTTGAAACTGGCAAAGTTGCCAGCTTTGAGCAGGCGCTGGAATGCGGGAAAAAGAAAGATTGCACACCGCAATGGCTACCCAAGCTCATGGGTGAGCAGGCAATGTCGATCGCCTGGTCTGATTTTTTTGCCAGTACGAAGCTGGCAAAAACGGCCCCGCCACCGCCCGCGCAATACGCCAATATCCAGCGCATGGCATTTGCATCTCTGATGGAAGAAGACTGCAATGGCAGCGCCAGTTTTTATACTGACAAAGATGTCTTCCTCGTAGGTGAAATCAAGGGCTGTAGTGTCTTTAAAGAAGGTATGCGTATCCAGAAAATGGAAGGCAAGAACTTATTTTCTTCAACCTTGGTCGCTGATGAAATGATACTAGCCTGTACCTCACAAGGTAAAGTCAGCCTGGGTTTGCAAAGTGGTGAAACGCTGTTCGTGCCGTGCAAAGGCAAGTTCAAGATACCGAAATTTTATGCAATCGATATGAAACGCCTGATGCAGAAACTGGATTTATAGGTCAGTCAGGGTGCTCTTTGCCTTGGCACAGATATCATTTGCAAACCATACCGTGATGCAGGGCGCATTGGAATGCGCCGCATGGTGTGAAAATTTTGCAGTGGATGTCCAGCCGTGCAAGATGTAAGCACAGGACGCAATATATTGCGTCCTTTTTTTCGGAATTACTGTGATCAGGGTTTGAATGTATGGCACATGAAACTTACTCCTCGACAGCGCGCGGATAGCTCAGTTTCTCAGTATCCCATTTGTTTTCTTCACGCTTGTGCCAGGTCAGTTGGCCTAACAGTTCACCCTCAGCATCATATATGCGGATATCGGCAGGGCTGGATATACCGGGGCCTTGCCAGTTATGTGAACCCGGGAGCCAATACTGGGGTTCCATGCTGCCAAAATCACAGCCTGCGTGCTTGAACAGTGGTTGCTCCACGTCGGTGTACAGAAAATCATGGCCACCACAGCACAGCGCCCTTGGTTTATGACGGCGCGACATTCTCCAGCGCAGATAACTCTGGATTTTGCTGATTGCCATGTCCTGATCCATATGCTCTGTTTCCAGCGGGTATTCCACTGGCTTACCACTACGCACAGCACCACAGGCATTTTCAAAATCTCGCAAGCTGGCAATATCTTCGGCTATACACAGGTTCGAACAAGTCTTGCACCAGGCTGGGCGGACTGGTATCGCGAACAAGTCTTCATTCCTGATCAATTGCCCAATGGGGCTTGAGCCAAGGTAGTAATAAGCCTCGCGAAACGGCAAGAAGAGTTTTTCATTGCAACTGGTACAGATATAAAAATTGGGCAACATGGTTCACCGCATATTCGTTTAAACAGAAGAATTTCTTTTGTTGTACCTGTAGATTTTTTTATCGATAAACACTCTTGATCATCGCCTGACCCAGTGTATCGCTGCCACCAGATAAAGCCTGATTATGTTTTAATTGAGCAGCGAGATCATCTGGCAGGCTGCCATCAAGTGTCAACTGAATAAGCTCGCCATTACGTAGCGCAGCATCTATGACTGCCGCATTTCCCTGAGTCGTGATGTTATTGCGGGCCAGGTTAAGCCTGCGCAATGTCGCAGAGGTGTTGATCAGTTCCAAGGCGTGCAGTGCACCTTCATCTCCCATGTGATTGGCCTGTGCACCCAGTACTCTGGTGGATGGCGCATAACCGAGGTTCAGATTTTGCAAGGCCGAATGCCGGGCTGCATCCAGCAGGGCATATGCACCCAGCGGGCCTATGCCATTGCTTGCCAGCTCCAGGGTTTGGAGGCTGTGGTTGTGGCACAGCGCATCGGCGATGCATGCTGCACCTGCATCGCCTAGACGGTTGACGCTAAGGTAGAGTGCCTTGAGATGTGGCGCTTCGCGCAGCAGGCGTGCCAGGTCAATTGCGCTTGCTGCGTCCAGACCGTTGCCGCTGAGGTAAAGGCTTTGCAGGTTCTTGTTATCGCTGCACAGGGCATCAACGATGGCGCGCACGCCTTCTGCACGCAAATCGGTATTGACCATGTCCAGCACGCGCAAGTGCTGGTTGCTGCGTAACATGCTGGCAATGCTTGTTGCGCCATCCGGGCCCAACGGATTGCGCTTGAGCCACAGGCCACTAATGTTTTGCGCGCCTTCTGCCAGCGTCGTACCCAGCGCATGCGCCCCTGCCGGGCCGATATTATTGCAACCCAGGTAAAGCACTTCGAGCTGAGGATTGATGCTGGCCAGACCAGCCACCGCGGCTGCACCAGCATCGCCTATTGCATCGGTGCCCAGCATAAGGCTGCGGACGCGGGTATTGTGTTGCAATGCCTCTGTGATCGCCAGGCAGTGGCTGGTTCCCAGGCTTTGCTTGCATAAATCCAGGCGACCATCGGCGGTCAGCGTGCCGCGGGGGAATTGCTGGTCGCCCTGGGCAGCAAGATTGGCGCTCAGGTGCTGCAGCAAGGGATCAAGCTCGTCAGCATCACAAGGCGTGATGCTGACGCGGTGTACCGGGCACTGGACAGCAGTGATTGCATCACCGGGCAAGGCAAGAGATGCTTGAGCAGTATCACCAGGCATAGGGTTCAAAGTCCTTGAGGAAATGGCCGTAAAGCGGGTCATCCGTTTCATTGACGCCACGGATGACAGGATCGAGCAAACGCGCCATGCCATCCGTCACATCCAGCGGCGTGTAAAAGTCCTGGGTCTGTCGCACATGCATGGCTTGCGGATAGGGTTTTTCATCGGTAATCCAGCCAGTATCCACGGCGTTCATATAGATGCCATCGCGGGCCCAGTCCTGGGCGCTGGTACGCACCATCATGTTCAGCGCTGCCTTGGCCATATTGGTGTGCGGATGAAATTCTGTCTTGCTGTCCCGGTTGAATTGTCCTTCCATGGCCGATGCCTGGATCACAAAGCGGCGTGCATGTGGTGAACGCAACAAGGCTGGTTTGAGGCGGGCCGTCAGCATGAAGGGCGCTACCGCATTGACCAGTTGCACTTCCAGCAGTTCAAAAGTTGATACTTCATGCAGCCGTTGCGACCAAGAGTTGACGGGCCGTTTATCCAGCGCCTGTCCATATACATCGACCTCATGCCGCGGAAAATAATCCGCATAGCCGGGCTGATTACCCAGATATTGCTGCCTGGCTTCCAGCAGCCACGGAGTTGCTTCGGCAGACATCAGTGCGGCATAGAATTCACCTGGGCGCTTGATTGTCTGTGCCGCATTATTGATCAGGATGTCGAGGTGTGGCAGTTCTGCATTGAGCCTGTCGGCGAATTGTTCGACATCAGGGATGCAGCGCAGGTCCAGTGCCTGTATGTTCAGTCGCTCCTGCCAGTCGCCATAGTCCGGCATGGCAGCAAAACGTTTTGCTGCATCTTGTGGAAAACGCGTGGTCAGCGTGACATGGGCACCAGCGCGCAGCAGATGCATGGCAGTTTCAAAACCTATCTTGATGCGGCCACCAGTGACCAGCGCATAACGCCCGCGCAAATCAGCTTGCTGGTGCCGTTTTTGCCAGTTCTTGTCGGCACACACCGGGCACAGGGAATGGTAGAAATGATGCAGTTGCTGAAAACCCTGCTTGCAGACATAGCAGCGTTGTGAACGCAATGTACCTGCTGTTGCATCGCTGAGCGTCAGCGGCAATGATGCTGCAAGCTGCGCACGCACCAGGCCAGTTTGCAGGCGTGCATGTTGCAGTTGTTCTTTGGCTGCGCTGGCGCGCGCCTGGCGGTGGCCACGCTTGGCGGTTTTCTGGATTTTGGCAATCAGGGTCTTGAACTGCGGGTGATCATCCATCTGCGATGGATCGTTTGCAATGGTGTGCAGTACCCGCAAGGCGATGCCCAATTCTTCATCTGTGTATGCCAAGGCGGCTATCCTTACCGGTCAAATGCGCTTGCGCATCCACGCAAAAATCAGTGGGAACAGGTTGGGCTTGAACCAACACCTTTTTCTTGCAAAGAAAATGCGCTTCCATTACACCACCGTTCCCGGCGGCGATTATAGCGGAGCTTGCCTGACATGGTCAAAAAATTACAGACAGGATTTGCCTGCGTCAATAGTGAAGGAGAAAGGTTTGTGGACACCGTGGAATTAAATGGGAACGGGTTGGATTTGAACCAACACCACTTTCTTAGCTGGAAAGTACGCTTCCATTACGCCACCGTTCCCGGTTGCGATTATAACGGAGCGTGCCCGTCATGCTCAAAAAGCCACAGGCTGGTTTTGCTCATGCATCGATATTGGCGAAGGTTGGAGATTGCAAGCTGTTGTGGACGACGGAATGAAAGGGAACGGGCCGGGTTTGAACCAGCGCCTTCTTCTTTGGTGATAGACATGCTTCCATTACACCACCGTTCCCGGTTGTGATTATAAATGGTGTGGGCTCACACATGCAAAGCCGTAGCCACACTGGCCCGTATCACTTCAATAAACCTGCGCAACCGCGCCGGGTAAAAACGGGCATATGGATAAACCAGGTTTACCGGTAGTGGCGTGGCCTGCCATTGCGGTGCCAGTTGTATCAGGCGCCCTTCGGCGATGTCGTCGGCCAGTATCCAGGTAGAGCCGATGGCGGCGCCCAGTCCTTCCAGCGTGGCGATGCGCAGGGCATACAGGTTGTCGGTGCTCAGGCGCGGGGTGAAAGCAACGCGCTGGATTTCGCCGGTTTGTACATGGTGCAGGAATACTTCGCCGCGGTAAAAGGTGCGCAGCGACAGCCACGGCAGGCCGACCAGGTCGATGGCTTGTTGCGGTATGGGCCTGCCAGCCAGGACGGATGGTGCCGCCACCACGATGCGTGGCACCTCTGCCAGTTTGATGGCGACCAGGTTGGTATCTCTGAGCTCGCCTATCTGTATGGCGCAGTCTATGCCCTCAGAAATAAAATCCTGCAACGAGGTGTCGTCATGCAGCAGCCACTCTACCGAGACACGGGGATAGCGCCGCAGGTAATCTGCCAGCGGCCTGACCAGGCGTTCCTGGCCAAACGCATGCGGGGCAACGACGCGCAGCACGCCTTCAGGTTCATCATTGGTGCCACGCAAGTCAGACTCAAAGGCGGCCCAGCCTGCCAGCAGGTTGCGCGCATGTTCATAGCAGCGTTCGCCATCAGCAGTCAGGCGCATGCTGTGGGTGGAGCGGTTCAACAGGCGCACACCGAGGGATTGTTCCAGCGACTGCAGTCGGCGGCTGACTGTGGGCTGGGTCGTGCCCAGTTGCGCCGCAGCAGCAGACAAATTGCCCGCCTCGACAATGCGTACAAAGGTTTGCATGAGCTCTATGCGGTCGCCGGCGCCTGCCATAAGGGCGGCGGTGGCAGAGTTGTCCGGGCGGCTGGTCAGGGTTTTGGTCATACGTCAAATGTATAACAAATCTGCGTGACATGCCACTACCGTTTGCAACGCCAGAGTTTTACACTGTCAGACATCAGTTAAAGCAGAGAGAAAGTCATGTCTTCCATTCAAAATTCGCATAATCATATAACTGCCATAACTCCGGCGACAGATACTCAGGTACATCAGCAACCATCACCCGCACTGGTATTTTTGCTGGCCTGTGGCGCTGCCTTGTCGGTGGCGTCGCTGTATTACAGCCAGCCCATGCTGGGCATATTGGCGAGTGACCTGGGTATCAGCAATGTCGCAGTGGGTTATGTGCCCACGCTCACGCAACTCGGTTATGCACTCGGCATCTTGCTGCTGGCACCACTGGGCGACAAACACGACCGCCGCAATATCATCCTCATCAAGGCGGGTTTGCTGGTGGCTGCATTGCTGGTGATGGCTGCTGCACATTCCCTGAGCCTGCTGCTGCTCGCCAGCCTGGCAATAGGGCTGACAGCGACGATGGCGCAAGACATTGTGCCTGCTGCGGCCACCCTGGCGCATGAATCTCGCCGTGGCAAGGTCGTGGGTACGGTCATGACAGGTTTGTTCATGGGCATACTGCTGTCGCGTGTGGTCAGTGGTTTTGTGGCTGAGCAATTTGGCTGGCGCAGCATGTTTGTGCTGGCAGCGGTAGGTGTCACACTGATTGCCGTGGCGGTCTGGCGTGGTCTGCCACATTTTGCACCAACCACCACCATGAGCTATCGCGCCTTGCTGGCTTCCTTGCTTGATCTCATACGCCGCCACGGTAAACTGCGCCGCGCAGCAATGGCGCAAGGCTTGCTGGCGATGGGCTTCAGCGGCTTTTGGTCCACCCTGGCCGTCATGCTGCATGCAGAACCCTTCCACATGGGTAGTGCAGTCGCAGGTGCCTTTGGCCTGGCAGGTGCCGCAGGCGCGCTGGCAGCACCGCTGGCTGGCCACCTCGCAGACAAGCATGGGCCAGAGCTCGTCACCAAGGTCGGTACCGGCATCAGCACTGCATCGTTCGCTATCATGAACCTGAGCCCGCTATTGCCACCCGCTGCACAATTGTGGCTGCTGGGCATAGGCACGGTAGGCTTTGATCTTGGTGTGCAAAGCACCCTGATCGCTCACCAAACAATAGTCTATGGCATAGACAATGCCGCCCGCAGCCGCCTCAATGCCGTATTGTTCGTTGGCATGTTCATCGGCATGGCAGCTGGTGCCACTCTGGGCAGCGCGCTGCTGGCGCAATGGGGCTGGATAGGCGTGACGGGCATGGCAACAGTCACCTCATTGGCAGCACTGGCGGTGAGGTTTTGGCGGGTGGTATAAGCAAAATCAAAATGCATAATCAGAATGCAGAGTTAGAATGCAGACTGTGATATTGCCGATGATATGCTCCTATAATTGGAATGCAAAAATTAGACAGGAACATCATGCGCAATAAGCTTTACCGCCTTAACATTTCCGGCCTTAACACCGCAGAACGCCTGCAGTTTTTTATCAACACCGGGTTTTATTTTTCGATACAGATTCGTGGCAAATATAGCTTGCATGACTTGCATGCCCAGCATGAAGACCACGAATACCGCGCCATCAACGAATGTTTCCACCGTATCTTCCAGTGCTTGCGCGGCATAGGTGATAGCCATGAACCACGCATGCCAGATGACACCGTCGTGCTTATGCTAAACGACATCGCCAAAGAGGCAAATCTGCAGGAAGAATTAAATTGGGCAATTGAAGAAGCTACTAAGCTGCTTGCAAATAATCATATTTAATCTGTGAAAACTAATCTGTAAAAATCGGGGCGTGTGGATACTAGCGCTTTATTCAGCAACGCTTTTCAGGCTACTCTGACTATTGATCAACCCATCTCATGGAAGCTGATCAATAGCAAACGCCAGGCTTATACTTCTGCATAAGCAGAGCGACTGCCGTGAGCCGCATTTTCCAATTGCAGTTGCATATCCGCGATCACAAACTCATGCATGGTCTTGATCACTTTTTCAATAAAGTAAGATGAAATCAGCCTTGGGGCAATGCGGTTGTCATAGTAGGTAAGCATGCGGACGATACTCTGCTCACCGTCAATCTGTTCCACTTCTATATACCCGCCCAATAGTTTGATCGTGTCTTTATAACGGATACTCTGCTCGATAATCTCAAACTCGATACGGCTTTGATCGACAATATTCGTAATTCTTTTGGTCAGGTAACCGCCATCACTATATTTGCAGCGGCAGGTATCGCCTACAGCCGCATACTTGCCTTCGACTTCCTGCGGCACCGGCAGGCTTCATTTTAACAACCATGATGCCGGTTTTTTGACATGTTCATAAAAGCCTACTTTTTGCCAGACATCGGCTTTATTCGCCTTAATGATGCTGCTGGTCACTGCACTGCAGGTAGTTTGCTGTTTCATGATTTTTCTCGCCTGTTGATTTATGTTTTTTGAAAATGTCTGCTTCATTTGAACGGGGTACTTGCGCTAAACAATGCTATGCATCCGACGGTGCTGACTTCAACATTCTGGAATCGCTGTTCTAATGCGGACTTCAACTGGCGCGCCGAATCCTGATCACCATTGATTACTTTGAGCCTGTGCAACACTGCATAAACGCAGCGGCTGAGCATGGTTTTGGCGACATCTTGATTCAGTATGGTGTAGCCGAATACCTGAGTGCCGGCATGCATCAGCGGCCTGATGGCATCAAACACCGCGCCTTTTTCCAGCATGTCACCAGGAATGCAGTGCAGAATTCCACCCAGCGCAATTGAGTCGAAGCGGGCGGCAGAAGTTGGCATTGGTTCCAGCGCATTGCATAGATAAGTTTCTGGCTGGAAGCGCGCAATTCTTGCGGCGGTAAAATTCAGGCAGTTTTGCTGCAAATCGAATAAACCTATGCGCACCTCGCCAGGCTGGTAGTGACAGTGGTCCAGAAAATAGCCGGTACCAACGCCAATATCCGCGTGATTGCGCGACATCATGAGGTGATAAAGGTCGGCAAAATACCTGCTCTTACAGCGCCATACATAGGGTGCCAGCAAGCGGTAAATCAGAATGTCATAGCACTGGAGCAAAAGCCTGCTGTAAATGCGAGCCCCGTCATCGGTCGTTCTGCTGGTAATGGTGCTCATCATGGCTGGCTCTTATCAATAAATGGTCGGGACCCGGATACCTGGAAAGGAATTCGCAATCCAGACTCGTACCCAGAACTATGCAATGGACGTGCCAATTCAATAAATCTTCTAAGCTGCTGTTTTTAAAGAATATTATTTTTTCGAATGAACAGGCGGCTGTAAGGTATCTGTACATTGCGGCAAATTTCGCTGTAAAGAAACTTTGCAGCGAAAGCGATTGGGAAAACTTCTTTGGTTCAGAAAATGGGCACCCGTCCCAGAAATACTGAGTACGCATTCGCGCCATAAAACGACTCATGCCACAAAAAATAATTTTATTGACATCTAAATTCCTCCTGATACTATATCGATAGTCGATATATCGTTAAGCGATGTAGCATCGCCCGATATAAGCTGAGCAACATCAACAAACCAGCAAGCCTGAAAGGCGCGGATGGAAGCAATTAATTATTCAAAATACCTGCCATTGTCAGAAGCCACCTTTTACGTGCTGCTGGTACTGACCGAGCCTCTGCACGGCTATGCCGTCATGCAAAAGGTAGAAGACATCAGCGAGGGCAATGTCGTCATTGGTCCCGGCACCTTGTATGGTGCGTTCTCAACTCTGGAAAAACAGGGGCTGATCAAAAAGGTCGGGGAAGAAGAGCGGCGCAAGTATTACCAGCTCAGCGACAAGGGGCGGCTGGTACTGGCCGAGCATATCCGCCGCCTGGAAATCATGTACCGCAATGCGCAAGTGGCGCTGCCACAATTAACAAGGGGAGATGCAAAGTGAGTGAGACATTGATCAAGAAATTCAAATGCTTCTGGTCGTGGGAACTCGAGCAAGAACAGCAATGGCTGCGGGAAATGGCCAGCCAGGGATGGCATTTGAAAGCCCGCAGTTTTTTTGGCGTCTACAGCTTCGTCCAGGGCGAACCTGCCGATATTGCCTATGCTCTTGATTACACACCCGGTTTGAATATGGAATTCGGAACAAGACTGGAGCCAGATATTAATTACGAGCAGTTCTACCGCCAGATGATTATTGATGCTGGCTGGGAGCATGTGCTGGCATCGCTGGGATGGCAATACTGGCGCATACCTGTGCGCAATGGCAAAGTGCCGGAAATTTTCACGGACACTGCTTCCAAAGAATCCAAATACAAGCGACGCCTGTGGGAGATGTGCATCTTCAATTTCGCGCTGTTCCCAACCGCGATCTATCCTCCGGCCATGCTCAGGCAATGGGATCATAGTCTGGCGGCGTACATTATCATCTTCGGCATGGTCATACCCGCCTGCCTCTACTTTTCGTATGCATCCATACGTATATATTTGCGCATGCGTGAAATGCAGAAAATTTGATTGCTCGTATGCAATCGCAATCTTGTCTTGCTCATTTATTTTCTTTTATTTCCATTCATTTTCCACGGATATCATGCCCGAATTGCTCATCAAGAAAAAATTTCTCTTCCTGTCTTTCCTGCTCATTTTATTCTGCGCAGCCGGATGCTCCTATAAGATTGAAATTACACCTTTTGAACTGCATGCCGAAAAACCGATATTCGTTTTCTCAAAACCAATTACAGCATCACCGATAGGGGAAATGAGGATAGTTCCCTTGAATAGCTTTAAGATCGTGCAGAAAAACAATGATCGCTGGGATCACGACAATCCACTGTGGGCTTTTGGATTGCCACCAGGAGCTACTTTGGATATGGAAAAGCTCCGCTATGCCAGCCTTCCTGCAGGTTATGTTGAGACTGTTAAAGCAAAAAAACTGGAACGTGGCGTAGCGTATATGGCAATTGGATTTGGGCCGGGTTCCAGTGGTAGTGTTGAATTTAGTTTGCAGCCTTAAATTACAAGGCCATATAGGGAATGCGAATGAAACCAATATTACTTTATATCTTCATGGTCTTGAATGCCGCAGCCTGGCACAATTGCTTTGCTGGCACCGAGTTCAATCAGAGACCGGGAATTACTCTTCCAGGAGCCTTGGTCAAAGCAACCGCGCTTGCGTATGCTCAATTTGTGCAAGAGCTTGATAAACAAGGCAAAGCAGCGACGAATGATTTCGCACGATCCATGTCAAAATTGGAAAGCTACGATGCCAAAATTTCTGTAGAACATAGGCATTACATAATTCGCTTTATTCCTAAAGATAAAAACGTGCGTGGAGGTGCAATTGCCTACACGATTAAAAAGGATGATTTTTCTATATCCGATATTGAATATTCTAAATAAGTATTTCTGTTTTAATTCGAAACGCGCAGTCCGCAATCCTTAATCATGAATGAAGCTTCGAGTTAAGAAGTATCAAACTATAAGAGTTTTAAGATGAAAGCCAGGGCTTTGAAGTCGAAAATGATGTTTCATTCCAGATCAGATGTGACGCAGGTTTGTTACGATCTGGGGAAATTGACGGTTACGGTTGAGTCATCGCAAGAAAATAAACGCTATCAAGCGAGCTTTGCAGAAATCTGTGGATTCCGTCTTTTGGATGAAGGTGATTTACTTGAATTTTGGCCAGCATGTTCGGATGCTGAACACTGGGTGTTTCAAATTGAAGAAGGCGGCTGGTATGCGCAAGAATCATTGCGGCCCGGTTTTCTGAGAAAGGATATCGCCGCCATTCGTGAATTTTTAATCACCAGCAGCAATGGCTGTGTAAGCGTGCTGGCATGGGAAGAACCAGAAATCAAAAGTTGCCAGGTCTAAAGCAGAGCCAGGGCATTACAATGTCATTTATCGATTTCACAAACAGGTTGGCGATTACTGATGGCACACCATTCTTTTTCCACTTTAGCACAGCGCACTGCGCAAAAAGCTTTTTTGCCATGGCTGCTTTATGTGGCTTATGTGGCGCTGGCATGCGCCGCGCTGTCGCTGCCACATCCTGCCCAGGCCCAGAATGCCAGCGACCCGCGTATCGTGCGTTTGATGGGCCTCATGCAGCAACGACTGAATCTCGCACAAGATGTCGCCACGTACAAGTGGAACGCCAAGGCAGCGATTGACGACCCCGTGCGTGAACAGCAGATACTGGATGCACTGGCGCAGCAGGCAACTCAATATGGCCTGGCACCCAGACAGGTACAGGACTTTTTTACTGCACAGATAGTGGCCGGCAAGATGATACAGACGGCCTTGTTTGCACAATGGGTGAGCAAAGCGCAGGCCCCCTTTGACAATCCGCCTGACCTGAAGACAGCAATCCGCCCGGCACTCGACAAACTGACGCCACAGCTATTGACCGCGCTGGCCGAAGCGCAACCGGCCTTGCAGGCGAAAGACCGCCAGCAAGCAGTGAAGCTGGCTGCGGCAGATACCAGTGTGCGTGCAGGTGTATTGCAAACTGTGCCTGGCTATGCGGCTGCATGGGAGTATGCGCTTGGGGATTTGGCAGGCAGGTAAGCAAGGCATGCAGGTAAAAGCCGGACTCAATAAGAAAACAGCGGAATGAATGTAATGATGACGAAGAAGCAACGAGAATTTGCACTATCTTTAAGGATGACGCATCCAGAAATGGATTTACAGGCATTTTGCGATCTGATTGAGCTGATACCATGGAAATGCAATTTGGCCGGGGAAGTGAGACAGTCTCCAGACGGCAGGCTATTGGGCGGGGTACATAAACGATCCTTTTGTACTTGCAGTTTTGAGTTTGATGAAGACGTTTCTTTGGAAGCTGCCATCGATGATACGCTTGATCTTCTGGAGTTGAAAAGAAAACAGATCGCTGAGATGACCTCGTCAGGCGGTGAGTTGCATTTTTTTATAGGATGGTTTTTTGAGGGAACTGCGGGCATGGTACTGGATTGGAAAACCTTGCGCAGGATGTCTGATTTGGAGATTTCTTTTCAACTGGATGCCTATGGAGCGTTTCTTAAGTAGTCTTCGCGGGGAGATAGCTTGTGTCGCTGGTTCTCTTATTCCTGTGGATGGAAAACAAGTGATGGTAAGACGCTATAAATTTTCCTGGTCGATAAAATTGAGAAAAAATGTTTCCATGAATAGAGCTTTTTTATTTTGCATATTGCTTGTTCTGCAGATTTCTGCGTATGGAAAACCTGTGTGGTATCCCCCGGTATTTTTGGATGTACCACCTGGTTGGCACGTACAAAAAAACAGATCGCCCGATAGTCAGGCATTTAGCTTGAGCAAGGGATCACAGCTGATTGTGTTTGATTATGGACTACGGGTGTCAGAGCACCAGCTTGATTGCGAAATTTCTGACATGTCTGTGATGACTACATTGGATGATCTGAAGTGTATTTCGTCAGAGCGGCATCATCAAAAAATAAAACGAAAAATCTCAATCAAGGATACTAAAGACGAAGCTAACTTTGGATTGACTATTTTTACCATCTCTGGATTGTCTGAAGCAGATAACAGAGAGTTGGTGAGCTTATTGAAAAGCCTTCGATTTGTAGGCAGCATCGAAAATCTGAAACTGGTTTCAGTCGATTCTCGCAAGCGACAAGCAATAATTATTGATGAGTCAGGCATCGCTCGCATAGTCAGAAAGAATGACTTTATTGCGAGAAATTTTGGAAATGTCCGCGAAATAAAGAGTGACCATCTGTTGATAGAAGAGTGGGTGCTTGATGCTAAAGGTCAATACAAGCCAAAACAAATAGAATTGCATTTGTCGCAGTAGTTGTGATGTTGCGTGGCTAGATCGGCTCGATGCAGGCTGAGCTTGTCAGTGCCAGTAAGATGATATGTAAGACGTGATAGTCTCTTATTTCTCACTGTGGCTTCTGACCAACATGCGGCGCATTGCCACGTACGCTATGTTACTTCGCTAGAAGCTGATGAACCAAACATCGAGAGTTTATTTCAAGTCATATATTCCCAATCACCTATTCCAGGGCAATATCGATGCAAGAGTTATTTGCTTATGAAGATTTGACTGATTATTCGCATTTAATCAGTCCCTACACATTTGTTGGAGTGAAAAATGTTGGATGGTTAAACTTGAAATCTGATTTTCAGAAAGGAGAGTTGCGAAGCTCCCTTCTAAGAAAACTCAAAGATGTCGCCAGACAGGATGAAATTTTTCAGCCAACGGTGGAACCTGGTAGAGGCTTTCCATTCTGCGAAGTCTGCGGACCAGTCAAAATCTGCAATTCTGGCGGTGAGTTAATCCGGGATGCTGAATTGTGGATACCATACGAAGACATTATTTTTGCGTCCCCTGTCCTTATCCTGCATTACATGGAAGTGCATCATTATCTTCCCCCGGGCCGAGTACATTGACGCAATCATTGGTATTGATATAACGCAGCCATTTGACGCGGAGAAGGTCTATAGAGATAAGCTTGTTACCAGTGGCTGGTTTCATCGGGAAAGGTAAATAGCTGGGCCAGACCTTATATTTAAAAATATCTTTCCGGAAAACATGAGACAACTGAAAATGATGCAATGAAAAAATTTATCAAAGCTTTAGGGGTATTTCTCTTTTTGATATTTTGTTTCCTGGTCTTCGTTTCCTTTAACCTGGAAAGTTCATCAGTTATATTGAATGGTATGGTGGTGGGTTCTGAGTTTTATCAGAAAACGCAGAATGCGATGGTATTTCTGATGCTCTTCCTGATCTTTACTCCGCTGCAGATTTTTGTTGTCTATCTACTTTTGAAATCAAATAAAGTAGATGCACTTAAAAAATTCGTCTTCTTTTCTTTGATTATGTCGATTGCCTGCTCGCTGATGGCGTATTACTTTTCTGGCGTGTTTCCATTCAGAATACCTGCGGTGAATTGACAGGAGCTGTTACTTCTACTGCAGCAGGAAAATTCCCAATCCTTTTTCATATTTGCTTGCCTAGCGTGCGGAAGAAATGTTTTTCTGGAAAATTGAGGCAACATGCGGCGCATTGCAATGCGCCCTACGTTACGGCGCTGATTGAAAATGAACTATACGTAAGTGTTATTCGATTAGTCTGAGAGTGCGATGTTCTCAAGACATTTTTCAATTAGCTTGCTGCTGATTTTTTGAATACCTTGATTGTTAAGGTAGGAATACATCATCATAGTGGGGGGGCCTCATGTTCGATATGAATAGCTGCATTCAGAAAATCTGTTTTTTTTAACAGTGATTCAAAAGGAGTAAGCTTAAGCTTTCTTCGCAAGCATCAATTTTCACGGAACTGGCTTGCCAGGATGTGGCAAATGCGAGATAGATGGCCTTCAATTTTTGCTGTTACTTTGCTGCTACGCTCATTGAGCTAAGCCTGTCCCACCCTAAACTTCTCCCCCGATCATTCAGACGAGGGATACAGAATGAGATATTCATGAATATAGAAATACGCCCCGCCCAACCTGATGATGCAGCCCTGATTCATGCGTATATCACCGAACTGGCGATTTATGAGAGAGCAGAGCATGAAGTGATTGCCAGCGTCGATGATGTCAGGCAAAGCCTGTTTGCGGTTGACAGCCCGGCGCGTGGGCTGATATGCAGCATGGACGGCTTGCCGGTTGGCTATGCGGTTTATTTTCTCAGTTATTCGACCTGGCTGGGACGCAAGGGCATGTATCTGGAGGACCTGTATATCTCGCCCGGCCAGCGTGGCAGCGGCGCGGGCAAGGCCATGCTGCGGCATCTGGCGCAGGTGGCCGTCGAGACTGGCTGTGGCCGGCTTGAATGGAGTGTGCTGGACTGGAATGAACCGGCGATACAGTTTTATTTATCGATAGGTGCGCAGCCGCAGGATGAATGGGTGCGTTATCGCCTTGCTGGTGAAGGTTTGCAGGCTTTTGCGGCTGGTGACAAGACGGTGACGGCAGCCTGATTTTGCTACGGTCATCGACCTTTTTCCTTCTCGGTCCTGTCAGTTTTTGAGGGTGGTGTTGGCATTATGTTAGCATCCTGCTTTGCCAGGGTGAGCAAAATGTAAATACAGTGTTTTAAATCACTCACAGGCCACCTGTCTGCTGATACCGGTTTTTCAAGGCAGAGACAGACAGCATGATCAATCGTTGAGATAAATAAAGGCAGTATGATGACTATCCAAAAACAGATATTGGCAGTTTTATTATTGGCAGGCAGCACATGTGTTGTCCATGCAGGCGATGTGTCGGTCAATATGCCGGGCATCAGCGTCAAGGCGCAGGACAATGGGGGCAAGGCGAATGTGCAGATGCCCGGTGTGAGCGTGAATGCAGCGCAGGGTAATGGCAACGGCGCTGGCGCTGGCAAGCAGGCTGGACGCGCCGATGGTGGGCGCATCATGGGCAATGACATGAGCAAATCTACGCAATGCAATGGCCAGCCTGTGAGCATACAGGGCAATGGCAACCAGATCAGCCTCAGCGGGGTTTGCCCACAGGTCAGTGTGAACGGGAATGAAAACCAGATCACGATAGAACAACTGGGCAAGGTGCAGGTGGTGGGTAACGATAATCAGGTCAAGTGGGCGCAGGGACTGAATGGGGCTAAGCCGCAGGTACAGAGTTCGGGTAACGATAACCAGATCAGCAGGCAGTAATCAGAAAGTAAACAGACAGTAAGCAGGTAGGCCGTTGACTTGAAAAGGGTGTGGATAATCAAACAGATATCCACACCCTTTTTATTTACCAATCAATATACCCATCGCTTTACTCATTGTTTGGATTACTCATTATTTGGATTGCGTAATGAGCGGCTGAGTTGCGTGAAGTGAGGCAGGGCGGTTTCTTCGGCATCGGCTGCAGCGTGTGCTGCTTGTGCAGTGGGTGCAGCGGCTACCTGCACTGCCTTGAGTGCGATGGCAGGTGCTTTCTCCGCAAGATCGGCCTGCTCGGCGGCGGTCAGGGAAGTCAGTGGTTTGTCGAGGAACTTGTACAACAGGCTGCGCTGGCCTGCCGTCATGTCGCGTGTTACCGGCATGAACAGATAGTTTTCAAATGCGGCTGGTGCGGTCAAACGGTGCAGGATGCTCGCATATTGATGTACCTGGGCCGGATTGGCCAGGTCCAGCCAGTTATCCATGCAGGGGGCCATGGCATTCCAGTTGATGAGCACGTATTTATACACATTGTCCCAGGTCGGTGCCATGGCGGCGATATTGCTGTCTGCCTGGCGCACGCGTACATAGGCATAGGTATTGACTTGGGTATCGAGGCCCTGGGTTGGTGGCGGGGCGCTTTTTGCCGGTACGGGCAGGTAGGCATAGACCGTGCCCTTGGTGGCGCTGGCCGTGACATTGAGCACGCCTTGTGCATCGGTCTTGAGGTTTTGTGTACCCGTCACCTGGCCACCGCTGGCCGATAATTGGAACAGGGTGACATCGCTGACCTGGTGCAGCGGCTTGCCACGCGAATACAGTGTGAACTTGACATTTCCTGCCGGGCCCTGGTCCAGATACAGGTTGGGCGTGTGCGGTATCAGGCGCAGCACAGTCTCCTGTAACAGCAGGCCGTATTTGGAGCTATGCAGTTCAAGCTGGCCTTTTTCTATATCCACAGGGTTGACCTTGCTGATATCAAAAGTGACGATACCTGCGCCTGCCTCATAGGCCTTACGGTCATATTTGGCATAGTCGATGCTGGCAATGGGATCGGTCTTGCCAGTCAGGAAGAGTTGTAATGTACCCAGGTCCTGTTTGGTCAGGTCCATGCCGGTTTCGCTGACGCTGTTCGACAAATCCACTGTCATGATGCCCTTGCCCTGGCGTGCATGGGCTGCAGCGACAAAGGCCTTGTCATTATCGACTGGCAGCAGGGCGCGATCACCTGGTTCATGCATGGGTTCGTCCTTGCGCCAGACGCCTATGGTACCGACCACCTGGCTGCGCGCAGGGTTGGGCTGGAAGCCGCCTTTCGTCAGTTTGTCGCGTAATGCCTGGAATTGTGCCGTCGTGGCAGAGGCATCTGCTGTGGCCAGGCTGGGGTCATCGAAATAAACTGTGCAGTAGGCATTGAAGCTGACGACTATGCCTTGTGCATCACTGTCTTGCAGTGCATGGTGCAGGGCGGCCAGGGCATCACTCTTATGTACATCAATCTGCAGGCCATGCTTGGAAAAAGATGTCTGCCAGTTGACCGAGGCTACGCCCGCAATGATGCCTTGGGCATTGCGCTGGAAGTTGATATAGCGTGCCGTAAAGCGCTGGTTGCATGGCGCGGCAACACGGCAGCCGCCATCTATGCCAAAGCTGATGCCGTCAAAGAATAATTGTGAAGTGCAGGCACCATAGGGTTCCAGGTCTATCAACATGGCGCTGAGCTTGGCCGGGGCACCAACGAGCTTGTCTGTGGTGACCGGCCCCTTGCCCAGGTCGACACTGGAGACTGCGGTATTAAAGAATTGCACGCGGTGGGTGCCATGCGGGTTCCAGTTACCGCCACCAGCGCCGGTCTTGACCGATTCAATCGCGCTCTGGCGAAACTGTTGCATGGTCTCGGTCGGCGTCATGACGGTCTGGGAAGTGTTCTCGTTATAGAACCGCTTGTAGTTATTGGTGACGATGGGGTCCCATGAAATTTGCCCCTTGAAATGGATGCGTGGCGTTTGCAGGATACTCATGCTGTTCTCTCCCGATTCAGGTTTTTTTGTAGATGAAGGCTGGCCCGGCGACTTTGTGCTTGTCGTTCAGGGGCGTATGCAAGGCTTCGATGGCAGCCATGCGCAAGTCAAACATCTTGCGCACCGCAATGCCCAGTTGTGCCGCATCACCATTCAGGGCCAGGTTCAGTGCATCGACCATGGCGCTATAGGCCTTGGTGCAGGCATCCTGCGCAGCCCTGGCAGCAGCCGGTTCCTTGGAAAAATCATGCAGTTGCGGGTCCGCAATCGCCGGAAAGACCTTGGCATAATCCACACCCAGTGGCCCGCCCCAGGAAAAACCTTGCGGCGAATCACTGGCCGTCAGTACCTGGTTGCGGTAGATTTCTTCAAAGCGGTAGAAGTGCGCGAGTTCATTACTGAAGTCCAGCGGGCTGGTGCTGGCACCTTCACCTTCAGAAACGATAACCTGTATCGCCCTGTGAGCATCTGCATAGTTATTCACAGCAAACAACTGGCCCGGGAAGAATTGCTTGTCGTCGATCTGGTTGCGGTTGGCCTGCCAGGCCGAGGCGGGCAGGGTTTTCAAGTAGGCATCCAGTGCTTCATAAAACTGGCCTATGGTGACCGCCTTGGTCGGCGATGCTGCCAGTTTCAGTTGCGGGAAATCGATAGGATCAACCGGCATTTCTATATTCATGCCTTGCTGCATCGCGGGCTTGCCAAACGGCAGTATGTGCAGGGTCAGCACCTTGCCGTCGTGACCTATGTCACCGGGTAATGGGCCGGGGTATTTCGGGGGCTGCAGCTTGGGGCTGCCACCGAGGGCATTAAGGATATTCGCCGCCAGACACAGATGGATCATCTCCTGATGCGTGATGGAGCGCAGGCGTCCGGCAGCGGGTGCATTGCTGCCCGGCAGTATCGTCAGTTGCGCATACAGGTAGGGCGGCAGGGTGCCAAATTCCACATTGATGGCAGTCTCCAGCATGGCCTGCGCCTGCGCCACACTGGTGATCGGGGATAGTTGTAAGCGTATCATGCTTGCCCCCTGCAGGCATGGTGGCAGGCAAGCGTCAAATGCGTATTCATATTGCTGTTCTCCTTGGCAAGAAGTGATTTGGTATAGACAAACATGGGCAAACAAACACAAACGACGGGTGAGACTGCCTGTTGGCAATCCCCGGTTTATCCTGCGACAGATATTGCAAGCCACAGGCAATGCGCATACATGATCAAAAAGACCTGGGCATAGCCCAGGCCTGCGCCGCTGTCCAACAACAGACATGCAACAGACACGCAGCGGATAGACAGCAAAAGCACGGCAAAAACACAGTGCGCAGCAAACAGTGAAGACGGGACATGGCAGCAGGCCAGAACAAAACCGGCGGACGCGACCATGTTGTTTATTGAAAAGATTTCCCTGTTTGCGGCGGCTACAGAAGTCAGATAAATTAATAATTTGAATTTACTATATGATAATAGTTAAGGAGGGGATGTTTTGTCAAATTTGCATTAATGAGACAGATTTGTCAGAAAAATGCTGGAACAGGCGCTGGAACAAGCCCGAGGCAGGGAAGAGTTGCCAGGCGGGTATGAGCAGTTGGGTGCGACCTGCCGCCCCGGCTTGTGGCTTCGCCTCAGGGGGGCAGTATTTTCATTACCAACGTTCGTGGCATGCGCAGTAACACCCAGTCACGCGCCGACAGAGGTCTACAGAGAATGATCGCCTGACCAAGCGCCGCAAATCAGGCGTGCGTGCCAAGCTTGAACATAACGGGTGTCACCATCATCCTGGACACCCGCTACGTTCCGGGCTACTTCAGCATGCAAAGTTTCTATCAAATCAGAACTTGTAAATCGCACCGATATTGATGAAACGCCCAACCGCACCTGCCGAGTGCAAGGACAGATTGTATGGACGCCCACTGCCATAGGTGCTGACATCAACTGGTGGAGCCTGATTGAAGAGATTGGAAACCGATGCATGCAGGGTCCATTGCTTGCCCATCTTGTAATTAAGCGACAAATCAGTTTCCAGGAACGGTGATACCCGGCAGAAACGTGCAGGTGTATTTCCTTCCGGGAATACGCCATTCATTTTGCCCCCCTCACTACATGTGGTCTGTCCCAGGGTAGGATCAGTCAGGTCGTAGCCAGATATCCAGTGCAGGCTGGTAGCAACCTCCAGCTGGCCCATATTCCATGTCAGGTCCACCTGCGCCCGGTCTTTGGGGTTGGCGGTATCGGCGCCAATACCGGCTGGTCCGTGCGTGCCTGCCAGTTCATAAGTCTTGCCGTCGATAGTCATGGCATAGCTGAAGGCGTGCGTATATTGAAACTCTGCCTTCAGGCTGCCATATTCCCCCAGCTTGAATGTGTAGCGGGTGTCGAATTCGATACCGCGGGTGCGCGTGCTGTTGGCATTGACCGGGGTAGCCGGATAGTAGGCGATCCGGCCAACAGGGGGCGTACACGAAATGGTGCCGCCATTACCGTCAGCGCAGTCGCTGAGTTCAGGGGAATTACGCACCGGTGTGCCAGAAAGCGGGCCACCAATAATCTGATCCTTGACGGTGATCTGGTAAAGATCAATTGCCGTGCTCCAGCCTTTGACGGGCTCCAGTATGACGCCCAGGGTGGCCGATGTCGATTTCTCAGGCTTCAAAGCCGGATTGGTCGTGGTCAAACCGATCAGCGACTCGTTGCAAGAGGCGACGACGGTGCCTTTGGGATACATGCCATTGGCCAGATAGCCGCCTGGGCACAGCACCGGATCATTCGCATTACCAACGCCGCCGCTGCTTGCCGAATTACCGTTCTCGGCCGGGCCTGGCGCTCGGAATCCTTTAGCGACTGTGCCGCGCAGCGCAAAAGCGTTGCTCGGCGTCCATTTGAACGCCAGCTTGGGCGTACTCGAATTGCCCGCCAGGCCGTAGTGATCAAAACGGACGGCACCATCGATTTCCAGACCCTTCAGCACCGGCGCGATGAATTCGGCATAGGCAGACGTAGCCGTCTCAGAACCAAAGGCATACGCGCCGTTGGTCAACCCATCTGCTTGTGGCATCGAAGGTGCCGACAACTTGGTATGGAAAGACTGCAGGCCCATACTTACCATCAGATCGCCACCGTCAAGTTTTGTCAGCGCACGCGCGGCACGCAGCTCGCCAAAGCTGAGCTCTGAGGTGTCGAAGGAGGAAACTGTCCTGAAGATGTTTGCCATATCGGCTGCGCTATTTGTTCCCGTCACCGAATATGGATTGCTGCTGCGATTCAAGGCAGCATTCAGCGCCGGCACATTCACATTGCCCGTGCTTACCCGGTTCAAATTGTTACGCGTATAGCCGAGCGACGCGTCGATGTCCCACGCGCCAAAGGTGCCGCTAAGATCAGCCACCAGGCGGTAAGCCTTGGAATCGGTGGTGATGTTACGTGCCGGAGCACCCGGGATGGGGCCGCGCACAATGGCAGGAACGCCAAACGGATTTCCCGGATAGTCGGCGGGCACGCGGATGGAAGGAATGGCTGTGCCAGCGACATAATGAGGTGCCACGCCGGACACCATTTCCAATTGAGTGGCATAGGACGACGGGAAGTTGCTGAATCCCTGTGGCAAGGTAGCCTTGCTCTCGAACAGGGATGCCTTGATATTCACTTTCCAGTCCTGGCCCAGATTTTTGGTATAACTGCCCAGGATATTGATGTTTTCCGTCTTGGGCTGTAGTTGTTTAAACGGATCATCATAGGCGCACCCACCGGATGCCAGTTGGGAATAGCTGCCACAAACCGTACCGGGGAAGAAGGCGAAAGCGGCACTGTTGTCAGCACCAGCTACCCGCTTCACGTTTGGATTCAACAGATAAGGCGACAGCACCGTGGGAGCAGTAGATTGCGGGGTCACGACGCCCAGCGCTTTGTTCGCGCCGCCATAGGCCGACATATCCAGGGCCTGCCACAATCCCGCGTCACGTCGCTGAGTATAGTAAATTGGGTCCTGCTTGCGGTATTCCACGCTGATATAGGAATTAAAACCGTCCTGGTCAAGTTTGCCGATGCCGTGGCTAAACGTTGCATGAGTTGTGCTACCGCCTCCCTGGCTGGTAGTGCCCGTTTCGGCAGACAGCGTAGTGCCGACCAGATTCTTTTTCAGAATG
The DNA here is from genome assembly GCF_049339865.1 of Undibacterium sp. TC9W. Taxonomy (NCBI): domain Bacteria; kingdom Pseudomonadati; phylum Pseudomonadota; class Betaproteobacteria; order Burkholderiales; family Oxalobacteraceae; genus Undibacterium; species Undibacterium sp. TC9W. Next base: position 51,093 of record NZ_JBMPPJ010000006.1, read on the forward strand.
ACGTTGACCACACCGGCCATGGCATCAGAGCCATAGACCGCCGAGGCACCATCCTTGAGGATTTCAATTCTCTCCACAGCATCAAAAGGAATATTCGAAATATCGACAAACGAGCGCGAACCATCATCGGCCAGCGGGTAACCCGCCATGCGGTGACCGTCGATCAGTACCAGGGTAGCGTTGTTGTTCAAACCGCGCAGCGAAATGCCGCTGCCGCCAGCCGCAAACCCGCCCGAAAATGTCTGGCTCAGCGTTCCCGCCCCGTTCGCTGTTATATGCTGCAATACCTCTGACACCGAGGTGTAACCGGAATTTTTCAGGTCGGCTGCATTAATCACTTGTACCGGACTCGGGGTCTCGGCGTCGGCGCGGCGGATGTAAGAGCCGGTGATCTCGACGCGATTTACGGGGCTGGCCTTTGGTTCAGCTTCTTGTGCAAATGCGACCCCGGCGAACGAAGCGGAAAATGCTCCGGCTGCGATGAGAGAGGCAATTGCCTGGGGTAATACCTTCAATTTGTTCGTCATATCAATTCCTTTATGTTTATTCGAGTCTCCGTGTTTACGCCCTATGCAGGTTAGCCATCGCTCGGCAACGATGGCCAGACCAATTCCTTGATGCGTGATTTTTTGACGAGGTCGGATTGACGGCGGCGCACACCCCTGTGCCAACCAATGCCGTGCCCGGCTGCTTCAAATTTGTGTTGCCTGTCGTTCGCATCACCAGGCCGGTGCGGCGGGCAAGCGCAATATCTGATCGTTCTTGCAAGCGAGTTTCATGTTTTGAATATGGCGAGCGCCCGTATTCGACCGTGCTTTAACTTTGCAAGCTCATCAGCGATGCCTTGAGCAGTAGCGATTTCTAAGTTGCGTGTTGTTTCCGGCACCGATGACAGACGTTTTTATAAAATTAAGACAGTGCCAGGCGAGAAGCTCTTTGCGTCAATCAAGTCCCTGATACTCATGTCAAAATTATTAATATAAATAATATAAATAAATAATTTGAAATTCACTAAACACGATCAAACAAAGCCGTTACAAGCGATATCTCATCCTAACTTTGTCTGGAAAATTCAGTCAATCAGAGCTTATTTGTGATTTTTAGTTTAGTTTGTTTACGAAACAAAAATGACGGAAATTAGCAACGGTTTTTTTGAAAGGAAGGAGATGTAAAGTGCTATCTAAATAAAGCTTCGGACTTTTGAAATTGATTTTGAGTAAAGCAAAAAAATTTTTCGAGAAATGCCTGGCGCATTGTGAAGCGATTTTTATTCTCAAATGAATTATCTCGACGGCGCTTTAGTTGCCCGTCTAAAACGGTAGAACGAAATCGTAAAAAGGCAGGGGCGTACTTTGCGAAAGATGTTCTGCAAAGTACGCCTGGTTTGACCAGAGGTGTACCACTCAATAGCGGACACTCATGTTCCGGGCTGACTGTGTTTGCCGATTAAAATTTTCAGCAAACAAGGCTGGCGATATATTGCCAAGACGCGAGTGAGGTTGCTGGCGCTTATCAAGGCTATCGATGTATTCCTGGATAGCCGCCAGTGGAGTGTTGTGACTCCTTTGTATTTGTTTCTGTGAAAAAACACTGGGTCATATGTCTTGCTTACCTCTCAAAGATCATAACAATGAGATTCAAAGTCATCGCCACGATGATGGCACCACGGCTTATAAGCTCAAATTTGCGGATATCCTTTTTTCGGACAGGATCAGTGTTGCCGAGAGCCTCTTTGCGCAAGGCATGGCTTTTGAAGCCAGCCCAGAAGATGACAATCAGGGCAATAAGCAACAATATCAGCAAGAGCGCATTGGTGGGGTTCAGTTTCATTTAGTAACTTTCAACATGGATACCGACGGAGATATTTTCAATCCGTCAAGGTTGCTTTGGTCGCATCGATGTTTCCATCGGACGCCAGTGCAGGCACCTTGATGAGCTTCATCAGCAGCGGATATACGTTGACATTGTCAAACGGTGGCAAGACTGTCGCCTTCTTGAAGGCCGGGCCGTTTGCGATGAACAGGGCCTGCATTTCCTTGCTCAGGTTGTCGTAGCCGTGTGAGCCCCGGTTGGCCTTGGTGGCTGCCTTGGCATCTGGCACCACCAGCCAGCCTACATCGGCTGAACAGACAAAGCGTTGCACGCGGGCGTTTTGGCCAAAGTGAAAACGTTCTGGTATGTTTTCTTTTTTCCAGCACTGCATGTGTTCATGCTTTTTCAGCAGTGCATTTGCCACGACTGCTTCCTGCCCTGGTTTGGGATTGATGCCTGCATAGCTGCCATAGTTGACGACATCATAGCTGGCTGGGTCAGCAATCTGGTCCAGTAATATGGTGCGTTCAGGGCCGGTGGAGGCCATGCCGTGATCAGAGACGATGACGATATTCGCCTTGATGTTGCGGGCGCGCAGACCCTCCATTAAATGGGCAATCGCTGCATCTACACCAGCGGCAGCGTCCGTCACTTCTTTGGTATCCGGGCCAAAATCATGGCCTGCGTGATCGACCTGGTCGAAATACACGGTCAAAAATCCTGGGCGGTCTGCCGCAGGTTTGTCGAGCCAGCTGAGCATGGTATCAACCCGTGTGGCAGGGGCAAGTTTGTCATCGAAGGGACGGTATTCACTGGGGCGCACGCCATGTATGGCGGCCTCGGAGCCGGGCCAGAACATGATGCCGGTTTTTACCTTGTTCTTCTCAGCAGTGACCCAGACAGGTTCAGCCCCGTCCCACCAGCGTCTGTCGAGGACAGCTTCTTTATTGCTGAGCTTGAAGCGCACTCCAGGTATCTTGCTGTCTTCCATGGTATTGCCGACGATGCCATGATGGTCAGGGCGCAGGCCGGTGACCAGGGTGTAATGATTCGGGAAGGTGATCGACGGGAAAGAAGGGCGCATGGCTTCGGTGCGCACACCATCTGTTGCCAGCGCGTTCAGCGTCGGAGTCACGCCGCGCGTCAGGTAGTCAGGCTTGAAACCATCTATCGATACCAGGATGACGGGATGATAGTTGTCGTCAGCATTGCTGACAGTTTGCTGTGGCGTGGAAGAGCAGCCAGCGATGGCCAGGCTAAGCAAGCTGTAGTTCAGGATTTTTTTGCAAGATGGTTTCATCATGGGGACTCTTGGTATAAACAATAGCTAGGGGCCAGGCACAAGGTATTTTGCCTGCGGCGGCAAAATGCATTCTAAGATCAGTGTCTTACTACGCGATGACAGGCCCTAAAAACAGCACGGTCGCTGGCCCGGCGCGAAAGCTCGGGCTGTTGGCATCGGCCTCTATCATATAGGGCATGGCGTCATGTGCATCCAGCGCTGCCTGGGATGTCCAGGCTTCTATGAGGACGAATTTGTTTTCATCGCCAGTAACGGTATGCATTTCATATTGCAGGCAGCCTGCTTCGGCACGCACTAGTGGTGCGAGTTGTGTGAAGGCGGCCATCTGTTCGGCAGCCTGACCAGGTTTAGTCTGTATCAGGATGACGAGTTTGAGTTGTTCGGACATGTGGTTTCCGTTTAATGTTTGTGTTGGGCGGGGATAGTAGGGTGCGCCATGCGCACCGTCGTGTGTGCAAAAATTAGGGCATGCGAAAATCAATGCGGTGCGCACGGCGCACCCTACAAAATCACGCATGGAATGTTGAGTTCCATGCATTGATATTGAAAGTGATTACACCATATCCTCAGGTCTGACCCAGCCATCAAATTCCTCAGCCGTCACATAACCCAAAGCCAGTGCGGCTTCGCGCAGTGTCGTGCCTTTGGCGTGGGCATGCTTGGCAATGGCGGCAGCGCGGTCATAGCCTATGTAAGGGTTGAGTGCGGTCACCAGCATCAATGAATTGTCGAGTAATTCCTTGATGCGTGTGCGGTTGGCCTGCATGCCACGGGCGCAGTGTTCTTCCAGGCTGGCCATGCCGTCGGCCAGCAAGCGGCAGCTTTGCAGGAAGTTGTGGACGATGAGGGGTTTGAAAACATTCAATTCAAAATTGCCGGAGGCACCGCCTATGCTCAGTGCCACATCATTGCCCATGACCTGGCAGCACAGCATGGTCACCGCTTCGCACTGGGTGGGGTTGACCTTGCCCGGCATGATGGATGAACCTGGTTCGTTTTCAGGTATCTGCAATTCACCGAGGCCAGAACGCGGGCCGGATGCCAGCCAGCGTATGTCGTTGGCAATTTTCATCAGTGCAGTTGCCAGAGTCTTGAGTGCACCATGGCTGCTGACCATGGCATCATGCCCGGCCAGTGCGGCAAAGCGGTTGGGTGCTGCGTCAAAGGCTATGCCGGTATCGAGAGTCAGGCTGGCAGCAACCAGCTTGCCAAAATCTGCGTGGGTGTTGAGACCAGTGCCCACCGCCGTGCCGCCGATGGCTAGCTCTTGCAGGGCGGGCAGGGTGTGGCGTATGGCGCGCTCCGCATAATCAAGTTGCGCAACCCAGCCTGATATCTCCTGGCCCAGTGTCAGTGGTGTGGCATCTTGCAAATGGGTGCGGCCTATCTTGATGATGTCGGCAAATTCTTTCGCCTTGGCATCCAGCGTGGTGCGCAGTTTGGCCAGTGATGGCAATACCTGGGTAATGACGGCAATGCTGGCCGCCACATGCATGGCTGTAGGGAAAACATCATTCGATGACTGACCCATGTTGACATGGTCATTTGGGTGCACCACCCGGCTCATGCCGCGCGTGCCACCCAAAAATTCAGAGGCACGGTTAGCCAGTACCTCGTTCATGTTCATATTGCTTTGCGTGCCAGAACCGGTCTGCCATACCGACAGCGGGAATTCTGCTGCATGCGTGCCTGCCAGCACTTCTTCCACCGCCTGGGCAATCGCTGCTGCCACCTTGGCATCGAGCAGGCCGAGGTCACTGTTGACCTGGGCGGCACTGCGCTTGACACGCGCCAGGGCCAGCACCAGTTCTGGCGGCATGGTTTCTGTGGAGATGGCAAAGTGATGCAGCGAACGCTGGGTTTGCGCGCCCCACAAGGCGGTTGCGGGGACGGCGATTTCGCCAAAGGTATCGCGCTCTGTTCTTTGCGCGACAGTAGTATCGGTTTTCATTTACACCTGCTCCTGAATGAGTTCTAAGATTTGGCGATGGCTGCCGCCATTGTAGCGCTGAAGCCAGATGTCTGCCACGACAGTTGCCGAGACAGTTGCGCCTGCTGCCATGCCGGGCATTGCCATTACTTCGCCTGCATCAGGGCACTCAGGATGATATGCCGGTCGGTATCCTGCATGCGCAGGATGTTACGGTACATGCTGAGGATGGCATCGCACTGGAACATGGGCTGGTCGTCATAGGCAGCCAGATTGGCCGTGACTTGCCGCTGCAGCGGGCTCAGGCGCTCTTGAAGTTTGCTGGCGCTCCTGGCAAATTCCTTTGATCCCATGTAATAACTGACACTGCGCGGGCTGCTCGCCAGCATTTTCTCCATCAGGGCCGTATCACGCTTGACCAGCTCTTCCGGCATGGTGCGATGTATGCTCAGTCTCCCTTTGATCAACTGGCCGCAGGCTTGTGGGCTGATGTGCCGGGCGGCTTCCAGTTGCTCGGACAGTAATTGTGCGTGTTCATCGAGCAAATCATCTGGCGCACTTTTCAAGGCACGCAGATAGATATCTCTGGTCGCCGTCTTGACGGCATCCTGTATGTCCAGCTGGTCCTTGCCCTGCTGCTTCATGTTCCAGATCAGGTCAGCCACTTCATTCATTTTGCCAGGTGAGTGCCTTTCATACTGGCGCCAGATACTGCTGTTGCTGAGGTTTGCGAAGACTTCATCACGCGACTGCAAATCAAACAGGCTATTGGCTTCACTACCCAGCGAAACCCGGGTGATGACCCTTGCTTTGAGCAATTCTTCGCGGTTTGGGTACCACATGCCTTCAGGCTTGATCTCCAGCACTCTCTGGATAAAATCGTCGGGCAAATTTGCTGACCGGTAGTATTTTTCCATGCCAGAGCTGGCAATCGCCAGCGTAGTGTCGCTCACGCCAGGAAAACTGGGCTGGTGAAAACCTATGTGGGCATTCGGGGTTGCAGCCCTATCCTTGCCCGCCAAAAACACATAAGTACAGGCGCTGCTGCACTCGCCCTCGACATAGGTATTGAGCTGTCGCGATTTGAGCAAGCTGGCCATTTGCTGGGCTTCGCGCAAACGCCCGCCGGGCGAGTTCAGCGAGATGGTCTTGACTTTCGGTGATTTTTCCAGGGCGGCGGCAAAGCGGGCCATGCTGCCTTCGCCCAGAGTGCCTCGCAGGCTCAGGATATCGCCTTTGGGAGTGCTGCTGATCACGACCGTGCTCATGCTGTCGTGCCCTGTCGCGATCAGCGCATACTCTTTCATTTGCGGCAGATAAGACGACAAGGTACTCAGCAGCATGGCCAGGGCATTAAAAAAAACCAACATCATTGTCAAACCTGCGACCCAACCTGAACCGCCGCGCTCAGCATGTTTGCTGGCAGAGCGTATGATGCCAGTGATGGCCCATAGCCATAACATCCCGGAAATAACGAAACCCATTATGTTGATCGCCGCCAGCATGCGCAAACTGACATCTGTCACTTCCAGCAATCTGGATAAGCCTATCACCATCAATGCCGCCAGCAGGCTACCTATGCCAAAGCCATTGACCCAGAATGATTGCGCCAGCGGCAACTGGCCACGCCAGTGTGCCATCATGTATGCACCCCAGGCCGTCAGTCTCGCAGGCTGCTTAGGCAGGGGGCCGACGGCCAGTTGGAGATGCTTGTACTTTTGATTCAATCCCAGAAAATTCAAAAGCGCAAACATTGCCATGAGCAACATACCCATCATAAATGGGGGCCTGTTGAGTAAGTCCGGGTTCGATATCACGCGAGCACTTAAAGCGATGGCAAGCATCAGGTTGATGGCCGCAAAGCCCCTGGCAAAGCGCAGAAAACGCGGCTTAGCCGTATCATTGAGTGCATACCAGGGAATCAGGTGAATGATTGGCAGCGCCATTAATTCAGTCCAGGGCCCAAATAGCGTCACCAGTCTCTGAGGCAATCTGCCAGTTGCTTCCAGTAGTAAGACCAGGCCCAGCAATATCATCAGGGACAAATTGGCAATGCGCGTGAACTTGATCATGGGTGTTACGGAGAGGCTGGCAGGATAAAGCGAGAGCATCGCATATCAGGCTGGCAGATGGCAAGGCGCATCTATTTGTGCTGCGTGGACAAAGGGCACAGTGAGGTGTTCTAATACAGGATTATGCTCATGCCAGCAAAACGCTGACAAGAAATTTTATGCAAACTGAAACAGATCAAAACCTGCAAATCCTGCTCCACATATTGCCACCTGGCCCGCGTATTGCGATCATAGGCAGTACAGCTTTCTGGCATCCCGACAGTGAACAGACTTGTCAATTGCTGGGGCAAGCTCTGGCATCCATCCCTGGTCTGGTGCTGCTGACAGGTGGCGTCAGTGGCATAGGCGAGGCCTGTGGCCGCAGTTTTTTCCAGCGCCGCCAGCAATTGCAAATGCCGCCCCAGGTATTCCACATCCTGCCGCAAGGCATGGCTGCCTGGGATTATGGACAGACCCTGCGTGCAGGCAAGGACATGCAGGAACGCCGCGCCGTGCTGGCGCGCATGGCACCCGTGTATATCGTCATCGAAGGCGGGCTCGCGACGGCAGATGAAGTGCAGATCGCGCTCAGCAACGGCGCGCTCGTCATCCCCGTTGCAAGATCAGGCGCTTGCGCACGTGATGCGTATGGCCAGATCAGCAAGCCAGCAATTGTTACTGCGGACTTATGGGCAGAGCTGGGCAATGATGCAGCGAACGTGGAGCAGACTGTGGCAGCGGTGATGGGGATGGTGGCTGAACATGTTGCTCAATATGTTGAGCAATGAACTCTATGCTTTGTTTTGCTTATTGTTTTGCTTATTGTGCTGTTCGCTGGCGGAACATGACTGCATAGTAAAATCACCATGGCTGTACTGACGCAGACGACGGGCCTCTTTTATTCATGAAACCTATATGCAAAATTCCCTGATCGCCTTTTCTTTTTTCTGTACGATGCTCTTCCCCATGATGTCCAGTGCTGAGCCTGAACTCATCATCCTGGTGCGTCATGCAGAAAAAGCAGCAGAAAATCCTGCTGACCCCAGCCTGTCAGCAGCAGGGCAGGCGCGTGCGCAGGCACTGGCGCTGGCTTTGCAGAATGCAGGTGTCAGCAGCATTTTCACTACCCAATTCAAACGCACCCGCGAAACGGCACAGCCGCTGGCACAGGCAAGAAATATCACGCCGCAAGTGCTGTCTGCCAAACGTGGTGCCGAGCATATCAAAGAGGTGGCTGATGCCGTGCGTGCCAGCAGTGGCACCGTGCTGGTGGTCGGACATGGCAACACCGTACCCGCAATTGCCACTGCGCTGGGTGCACCTGCGATGAAAGAATTTTGTGAAAGCAGTTACAGTCACATGCTGGTTTTACGACCCGCCGGACCGGACATGCATGTAGTGCAAACACGTTATGGTGAAGTCGATGCGGGCAAGCCTGACGCAGATTGTCAGTAGCGGTATATTTATTCATGCCCGATCAAGCTGCTGCTGCAGGAGTTTGCGGTCGCAGGCCCCTTCCCATATGCTGACAATGAGGCAAACTACAACATTGCTGACAGTACTTGTAAGGGCCCGGGCTTCTGACATGAAGCGGTCTATACCAAGCAAAAGAGTAGCACCTTCCAGTGGCAAATCCGGGATAATACCCAGGGTTGCCACCAGCGCTACAAAGCCACTGCCGCTGACACCTGCTGCCCCTTTAGATGTCAGCAACATGGTTGCAATCAAGCTCAGTATTTGTGTATTGCTCAGTTGTATATCGCAAGCCTGGGCAATGAATAGTGAAGCCAAAGTAAGGTAAATCGCAGTCCCATCAAGGTTGAAGGAATAAGCCATTGGTAACACGAGGCCTGATACGTCTTTTTTGCACCCCAGCGTCTGTAGCTTTTGCAAAAGCGGTGGCAATACCGGTTCGGACGAGGAGGTGCCAAGAACCACCAATAGTTCCTCACGGATATAGCGGATTAACTTCCACAGGCTAAAACCGTGCCATCTTGCCAGCCCACCCAATACGAGCAATACAAAAGCCGTACAAGCAAGATAGAAGCTCAGAATCAGATAGCTGAAACCAGCCAGGGATTGTATTCCATGCTGGCCTACAGTGAACGCCATAGAAGCAAAAGCTGCCAGTGGTGCCAGCTTAATGATGACGTCAAAGATACTGAAAAATATCTTTCCCAGTTCGTCCATGAGTTTCAAGACATGGTCGCTGGTGGGTTTGGCATGTGCTATGGCAAAACCGGTCAGCATGGCCAGCAAAAGCACTGGCAAGATTTCTGGTTCAGTAAATGCACTGACAAAAGTGGTGGGGATGATTTGCATCAAAAATCCGGTTACCCCCTTTTCTGCCGGGTTAGCGGACAGCGCTGGCAGCAAGTGTCTGTCTATAGTGGCAGTCTGCAAATGCCAGCCCACCCCGGGTTGCAATAAGGCGGCTGCCAACCAGCCCGATAACAGGGCGAGCAGGGTCAAAAAATAGAACAGACCCATCGATTTAAAAAGCGTACTTGCTACGCTACTGCCATGTCGATGACTGTGACTGGCAATACCAAGGACGATAGTGGAAAATACCAGCGGAGCCAGCATCATCCTGATCAGCTTTATAAAGGCATCGGCCACCGGTTTTATATCGCGTCCAAGGTCTGGCCAGAAATGGCCAAAGCATATACCCAGGATCACAGCGAATATCACTTGTATGTAGCGCTGTCTAAACAGGGTTGATGACTTCATTTGGGCAGCGATCTCTTGTTTTTTGCCATGCTGCTGACCAGCATGTCGAATAGAGTTTGTGCCGCTGGTGGCATAATGCGGCCCCGCTTGCTGATCATACCCAGAGTTCTTTGTATGACAGGTTCAGTCAGTGGAATACCGACCAGCCTGGGATTTGCGGGCAATGAGAGACGGGGTACCGCCGCTACACCCATACCGGCTTCGACAAGCGCGAGCAGGCCGGAAACATGATTGACTTCATAATAAATTGTGGGGTGCTTTTCTACTCCAGCCAGCGCATTGTCGATCAGGCTTCGGTTGCCGCTTGATTTGGCAACTGCTATATAGCGCTCCCTGGCAGTTTCTTTCCAGGTCAGCTTCTTTCTTCTGGCGAGCGGATGATCTTGTGGCACCGCCAGCACAAAGTGTTCTTTATAGATGGGCTGAAAGTCAATTTCCGGGTTTTCTGCGCCTGCAAAATTGATGCCAAAATCGGCTTCACCTGCCAGGACCAGATTCAAGACGTCCTGCGCGCTTTCGTCATGGATTCGTACACGGATTTTGGGAAAACGCTCAGTGAAACTCTTGAGCACACCGGGTAGAAAATAATGGACAGCAGAAGGCACGCAGGCGAGGCTGATGACACCCGTACGGTGTGCCGCAAGATCAGACACGCTCAGCATGGCACCCTCAAGTTCATCCAGCGCATTTCTGACATTTGCCAAAAAAATTCTGCCAACATTCGTCAGCTGCACGCGACGGGTAGTACGTTCAAACAGTTTTACACCAAGCAAGTCTTCCAGCTTTTCTATGCGGCGGCTGAGCGCTGGCTGTGAAAGGAACAGGTCCTCCGCTGCATGCTTGAAGCTGCTACGTTCAGCTACGGCAACAAATGCCTGTAGTTCCTGCAAATCGAAATTGATGCGTCCCATGCATTAATCTTAATAAATATTGCAATTCACAAATTATGCCATGTGTTGGATGATGCGTACCAGCCTGAATAAGAACATTGATCCGCCAGGAGCGGCCAATTTTTTTGGCAAATACTTAACGCCTCGTCAAGAAGGCCGCAATGAAAATCCTTTGGAGACAATGTGAGAAAATTTACCTACCTTGCCATTTTAGTATGCGCAAGCGGCAGCGCATCTGCACAATCCCAAGTTGACGTTTATGGCATCGCTGATCTTGGTGTGCACTACAGCCGCGGCATGAATGCTGGCAATACACCTGTCTCTGGTGCTTCAGTTGGCAGTAATCTTGCATTAAATAGCGGCGTCAATAATACCAGCCGATGGGGTTTTAAAGGGCAGGAAGATCTGGGTGCTGGTGTGGCAGCGGTTTTTCAGCTCGAAGGCGGCTTGAATTTCGACACCGGTACATCGGCAAAACCCGACAAATTGTTTGACCGGCTTTCCTTTGTCGGTATCAAGTCGAACTACGGTAGTCTGACCGCTGGTCGCCAGGCCACAATATTGTCGGATGCAATCTCAAGCGTCGATCCATTGGGCATGCGCTACGCCAGCTTTAATCCGAATATTAATATAACTGCACTCAGCAACACGGCTTTTGGCACGCATGCGTTTGGTGTGCAGTATGGCAGCAGCGGCTATGCAGATAATTATTATCGCCTTGATAATATGGTGAAATATACACTTGAAACCGGCCCCTACACTGTACGTAGCTCCTATTCCTTTGGTGAAGTGGCAGGTAACAACTCTGCCTTGTCCAGTGTTGCCGCTGGCCTCACTTATCAGCGTGATGGCTGGTCAGTTTCCGGGGCATCTATGAAATTGAAAAACAGCGCTGGCTTTAACCTGCAGGCTTACACACTGGGTGTTGCCTATCAATATGGTGACCTGGTATTCAGGGCTAATGCAGGCGATAACAGTGCGGAAACGGGTCCGGGTAAACAAACACGACAGCGGATTGCTTCTGCCGGAGTGGCTTATTCGATTAACCCTGAGCTGAATCTGACGACCGCCTATTATCGTGTGCGTCGCGAAGCAAGTACTTATTCCGATGATGGTTTCGATCGCAGTTTTATTTATCTGGAACAGGCATTATCCAAACGCAGCATGCTCTATGCGGAAACTGACTATACCAGTTGGAGAGGCAACGCTGCCGGCATCACTGCTGGTCAGGCAAACAGCGGCCGCGGCCTTGGCTTAAGCCTTGGACTAATGCACAAGTTTTGAATCAGTAAGGAGAAAGTATCATGTCCACACCCAAACGCATCGCAAGCCTGCTTAGCATTATTTGCATGAGTGTCGCTGCATTATGTGCAAGTGAGCAGGCTCAGGCAGCCGATTTACGTGTCGTCAGCTCTGGCGGTTTTGCCCAGGCTTACAAGAACCTGGCACCCGCTTACGAACTTGCCACTGGCGACAAGTTGCTGTCGGACTGGGGCCCATCAATGGGTAAAACTAGCAATGCTATCCCGGCACGCATGGCACGCGGCGAAGAAATAGATGTTGTCATCATGGTTGGCGACTCGTTGGACAAGCTCATGAATGAAGGCAAGCTGGTCGCTGGCAGCAAGGTGGTGCTGGCTAATTCTCCCATCGCGTGCGCAGTAAAAAAAGGAAATTCAAAACCTGACATCAGCACGATAGTCGGCCTGAAAAATGCTTTCTTGCAGGCGCGCAAAGTCGCTTATTCTGATAGTGCCAGTGGTGAGTACATCAAACATCAATTGATGAAAAAGCTGGAGATAGAAGAGCAAATGCAGGGCAAGGCCGCGCAAATACCTGCCACTCCTGTTGGTGAAATCATTGCGCAGGGTGAGGCTGACTTTGGATGCCAGCAACGTAGCGAACTGTTGCCTGTACAAGGCATAGAAATTGTTGGTTTGCTTCCGCAAGAAGTGCAATTACAAACGCAGTTCTCTGCTGCTATCGTCAAAGGAAGCAAAGTGCAGGGACAGGCACAGGCATTGCTGAACTTTCTTGCGGCGACAAAAAATGCTCCAGTGATTGCAGAGACAGGTCTGGAGCCAGTTGCCGGTAAATAGGTGTCATGAATGCTGTTCGCATTCATCCTGTCCGGGATCATTCCGTCTCACCCGGTTTCATTCAGTTTTTAGCAGATATGGCCAGCATGATCGCCCGCCATCAGAGTACAAAGGTCGAATAAAATGTCCAGCAACCCATCAGTAGCACCAACTCTCGTTGATCAGGTGCCCATAGCTCCTGCACAGCGTCAGTCGAAGTTTTCCAGCGTTATTCGTGTCACCAGTGGAAACTTCATAGAAATGTATGATTTTTTTCTTTTTGGATTCTATGCCACTTATATTGCCAAAGCCTTTTTCCCGGCCAGTAGCGAGTACGCTGCATTGATGATGACGTTTGCCACCTTTGGTGCCGGGTTTTTCATGAGGCCATTGGGCGCGATTATTCTTGGTAGCTATATTGACCGCATAGGTCGTCGCAAGGGCCTGGTGCTGACATTGGCTATCATGGCTTCAGGAACGGCCATGATAGCCTTCATCCCCGATTATTCCACCATAGGCTTGCTCGCACCCTTCCTGATATTGATAGGACGCTTGCTGCAAGGCTTTTCTGCAGGCGTGGAACTCGGTGGCGTGTCAGTGTATCTGTCAGAAATGGCGACACCGGGACATAAGGGGTTTTATGTCAGCTGGCAATCGGCAAGCCAGCAAGTAGCGATCGTATTTTCTGCGGGACTGGGCTACTTTCTCAATGAAACGCTGAGCAAGGAATTTATCGCTGACTGGGGTTGGCGCATCCCTTTTTTTATTGGCTGTTCCATCATCCCTGTTGTATTTTACATCCGTCGCTCTTTGCAGGAGACAGAAGATTATCTGGCTCAAAAGACACATCCAAGCTTCAAAGAAATGTTGAAAGCCATTTCGCTTAATTGGCCACTGGTGGTCGCTGGTACCATGTTGATCGTCATGACAACGGTGTCGTTTTATCTCATCACCGTTTACACACCGACCTTTGGCAAAACCGTGCTGAAACTGACAACGGTAGAAAGTCTGCTTGTGACCCTGTGTGTGGGTGTATCAAATTTTATCTGGTTGCCCATAATGGGCGCACTTTCAGATCGTATTGGCAGATGGCCGATCATGGCTTTGTTTTCCGCTCTTACAATGGCGACAGCTTACCCTTTGTTATCATGGCTGATTGTTAATCCCAGTTTTGAGCACATGTTAATGGTAGAACTGTGGCTGTCTTTTCTATATGCCAGCTATAACGGTGCCACCATTGTCGCACTGACGGAGATCATCCCGGTGCGCATACGCACCACCGGCTTTTCCCTTGCTTACAGTCTTGCAACGGCATTGTTTGGTGGCTTGACGCCGCTGATTTCTACCTGGTTGATAGAAAGTACGGGCGACAAGGCCGCACCTGGATACTGGATGGCTATGGCTGGTGCCTTCGGCTTGCTGGCCACCTTCCTGATTTATCGCGGTGTGGTAAAAGAACGTTAGTCCCCCCGGCAAGGTATGGTTCCACCGTCTCTGCCAGATGAGAGAAGATAGATTCATCGTGCTCCTGATACAATGCGTCAACACGCTATGTGTTGACGTTTTTTTTGCCCCCGGACTCCATACATGACGATATCTGCTAACTTGCCGCGCTGGTCCATCATCATGCCTTTTGCTGCCTGGGTCATCCTTGGTGGCGGCATGCTGATCACCACACCCTTATATGCAATCCTGCTGACCATCGCCCTGTTTGGTGGTGTGCTGACGGCTGTCTATCATGCAGAAGTAGTCGCGCATAAAATTGGCGAGCCCTTTGGCACGCTGTTGCTGGCCTTAGCCGTAACTCTCATAGAAGTGGCGCTGATCGTCTCTTTGATGCTGGCCGGTGGTGAAGTCACGGCTGGCCTGGCGCGTGACACGGTGTTTGCCGCCATCATGATTATTCTGAACGGCATCATCGGCCTGTGCCTGCTGGCTGGAGGCAGCCTGCACAAGGAGCAAAGCTTCAGCCTGCGTGGTGCCAGCACTTCACTGGCGACCCTGGCTGCGCTGGCGATACTGACCCTGGTCTTGCCCAACTTTACTTCGACTGCACAAGGGCCTGTGTATAGCGCCAGTCAGCTGGCTTTTATTGCGGTCGTTTCGCTGGTCTTGTATGGTACTTTTGTGCTGGTGCAGACCGTGCGTCATCGCGATTATTTCCTGCCCGCTGCATCCAGCGGTGATGAGGAGGCGCACGCAGCGCCACCCAGCAATGGCGTGGCCTGGGCAAGTACTGGCCTGCTCATGTTGTGCCTGGGGGCCGTGGTATTGTTGGCCAAAGCCCTGGCGCCTACCCTGGAAAATGCGGTTGCTGCTGCCGGTGCACCGCAGGCGCTGGTGGGCATTATCATCGCCATCGTCGTGTTGCTGCCTGAGGGTGTCGCCGCCTTTCGCGCCGCCCGCGCCAACCGCCTGCAAACCAGCATCAACCTGGCGCTGGGCTCAGCGCTGGCCAGCATAGGTTTGACTATCCCTGTCGTTGCCGTTATTTCGCTGACCACAGGCTGGTCACTGAACCTCGGCATTGATGCGAAATCGACGGTGTTGCTGCTGTTGTCACTGATGATTACTTCTTTGTCTTTGGGGACGGGACGAACCACCATCATGCAGGGCACTATTCATTGCGTGATCTTTGCGGTGTATTTGTTTACGACGATAGTGCCGTAAGCTTTTCTTGAGATTTGGTGTGATGATGGTAAAGGCATAGTCGTAACCATAGCCGTAGCCGTAACGGGAGGCGCATTGCAATGCGACCTAGGTTACGGAGATGATGATGACTTTATCTATCCTGATACCGCCTTCCCATCAGCGTCCAGAAACCGTGTGCGCCATCCGCGTTTTTCTATGGCGCGGATATTTTCTACGTGCTTCAACTCCTGCAGATAGGCCATGGCCAGCTTCAGTTCATGGTCTTGGGTATCGCCCTCAAACATGTTCATGCGCACCAGATTGCCATAGTTGCGGCGCAGTTTCTTGGGTGTATCGTCCAGCATGATGACCTGCTCCAGCAGATAGCCACGCCGTCTGACTTTATTCAAATCCTTGACCCATTCAAAATCCTGGTATTCAGGGTCGAACACGCGCGTGCAGCGTTGCCTGGCCCAGACAAATTTTAATGGCGGCTCTTCACCAAACAGATGCTTGACGATGATAGCGGCGTAACTCTCGGATGCCGATGTCCAGACCGCACAGTCAAAATGCTCAAGACAGAATGCAAGGAACTCCCTGACATGGGGGCGCAGATAGACGTGATAAGTAAAGAAGCAAAAATCAGCTTCATGCGCGAGCTGTTTCTTCGTTGCGAAGATCAGGGTTTCGTCCAGATCCAGTATCAGTAATTTCTTGCTCATGGCATGTCAGGTTTAATAGAAAGTGTTGCCATGACATAGTAGCATTACTTGATTTGCTGGGGCGATTGCAAATGGATAGTCGTCGCCGTAACGGGAGGTGCATTGCAATGCGCTCTACATGACGGTCATTGGTTCTTTGTAAGAGTTTTGTCACGCATTAGTTGCCAATGCATGGCCTCCGCGATGCAATATTTTGCGCTCGACACACCATTTTCCTGTGCCAGCTCCAACCAGCGCAAAGCTTCAATCACGCTTTCATTTGTCTTGTTACGTAAAAGCACACAACCGTAACTGTATTGCCCAATGGGGTCAGAAGCTTGCGCAGAAATCTTGAACCAGTGTAATGATTTGGATTGATCGCGTTGACCGACATCATAATAGTAGCCCAGTTTATTGGCCGCTGCTGCGTCACCATGCTCAGCTTTGATGGTCACTTCTTGAAGTTCTGCTTGCGACATCGTCATTGGACCAGTCACTGATGAAGCCGATTTTGCATTTATTCCAGGTTTGTGCGTTACCGGTGTTTGAGCAGAGGAAAAACCACTGTCAAGCAGCAAGGAAAGGCAGAACAAAAAATGCGTCAGGGTTGCCATTTTTTTCTTATATGCCGTGAGGGTGGAAACTTGCCGCTGTGAACCAAAACGCATCATTTTAAAATCTGAATTGATCCCGCGGTGGCACATCAACTTCATCTTTTGCAAAATACGAAGCAGCTGTCCCCAGTGCCTGCACGCTGATTTCATGCGCCTGTGGATTGTTGTACTCAAGTTTGAGTTTATAGGCTTTTGCTGAATCTACCGTCAACACGGCGAGGACGGGTCTGTGCGTTGTTTCTGCCTGCATTTCATCAAACAGTGATTGCATCAGCGGTGCCAGCAAATCGGTGTATTCAGCTTGTACTGGCAGGGTGTAGATGGTTCTGCCCCAGCGGATAACGAACTCAAAGCCGGGCCGGGTTTGATCTTGCGCTAAAAAGCGGCAATATGACTGGTCCCAGGCTTGCGGGGATTCGGAGCTGAGTTTTAAAAGAACTTTTGCCATCAGCAGGGTAAGTTCGTTTTTCTTGGACATGCAAATTTCCGGTAAGGGGTATCCCGCAATTTTACTATGTTCGGCGGCTTTTACTATTGCCTTGAAGTATCGTCGGGCTTTGCTGTCGTTTAATCTGAGCCTGGCAGCGTCCGCTTGTGCAGGGCAAAGTTGATCTTGAGTTACACTAAGCCAATATCTTTTTGACAGGAATACCCATGGCAAGCCAGCAGATGCCGTTTGATCCAGTACATGGTGCCAGCAACCGCGGCCTGGGGCACAGGCGCATGTTGCTGTCGTTGATGGCGGTGTTTTTCCTGTTATGGATAGTCTTGCCGCTGCTATTGCCTGCCCAGGCTTATTTGCTGTACTGGCTGACAGCGCCGCTGCGCTATCTGGGGGTATTTGTGCATGAGATGGGGCATGGGCTTGCCAGCCTGCTCAGTGGTGGCTCGTTTTACTGGTTCCAGATGGATGGCGATGGTGGTGCGGCCATTACCAGCGGTGGCTGGCAAAGTCTGGTCTTGCTGGGTGGCTTATTGGGGCCTGCGTTGTCTGGCAGCATCTTGCTGATGGTCTCGACCCGGGCCAGGAAGTTGCAGATAGCGTATTTGATCCTGTTGCTCTTCTTTGTGTGCGGTGCTTATTACATGATCAAGCCGCTCTTCATGAGCAGCAGCAATTATCCCGTACTGGCGCAGTGGCATGCCACGCATTTGCTGGGCCTGATCTTGCCCGTCAGCCTGATACTGATGACTGTCATGCTGATGCGTGCCTCAGACGCCTGGCAGCGGCTGGTCTTGCAATGTCTGGGCATAGTCATGTGTTACTCGGCCTTCAGTGACACGAGTTATATTTTCCAGTATGAAGCCTTGCGCAATGGTATGTATTCAGATGCGCGGGAATTTGCGGCACTGTTTTCGCCCTTCAGCGTGCAGCGCTTGCCCTGGCTGGTGTTTGTATTTTTTGCTGCCTTGATCGCCGTACTGAATTTTGCCTTGCTGGGCCTGGGCGTAGGGCGGGCACTACGCAAACCCGCTTAGCAGAGTTAGCCGCGTCAGTGGTGGCATTCGCACTTCACTGACTCATGCAATTTCATGCAATTACCGCAAGATCAGGGCAGGCCAGGCTGATCAAGATGGGTCGTGGTGAAGTCAGCAATAGGGACAGGTTTGCCAAAGTGATAGCCCTGATAAGCAAAACAACCCTGGCTGGCGAGGTAATCTCTCTGTTCGGCGCTTTCCACCCCTTCGGCGATGACAGACAGGCCCATGCTCTGGCTCAGGGCGACGATGGTCCTGGCGATGGCGGCATCATTGGGGTCAGTCAGGACATCGCGTACAAAGGACTGGTCTATCTTGAGCTGATCCAGCGGCAAGCGTTTCAGGTAAGTCAGGGAAGAATAGCCAGTACCAAAATCGTCGAGAGAAAAGCACAGGCCTACGGCTTTCAGTTGCTCCATCTTGATGATGGTCTCTTCTACATCATCGACCAGCAGGCTTTCTGTCAATTCCAGTTTCAGCAATTGCGGATTGGCCCCGGTTTCTTGCAATATGCCCAGAACCTGTTCAACGATATCGGTTTGCCTGAACTGGCGGGCACTGACATTCACTGCAATGGTCAGTTTTTCACTGATGGGGTCGTCAGCCCAGTCCAGTAATTGCATGCAGGCCGTGCGCAAGACCCACTGGCCCAGCGGCAGGATCAGGCCGGTGGCTTCTGCCAGCGGGATAAACTCGGCGGGCGAGATCATGCCGCGCTGAGGGTGCAGCCAGCGCACCAGGGCTTCTGCCCCCAGCAACTCACCATTGCGGCCAACCTGGGGTTGGTAAAACAGGCGCAATTGCTGCTCGCGCAAGGCATCGCGCAATTCTTTTTCCATGCGGGCGCGTGAGCTCACCACGGCTTGCATGGCAGGGTCAAAAAAGCGCAGGGTATTGCGGCCTGCGGTCTTGGCTGCATACATCGCGAGGTCGGCCTGCTTCATCAACTCTTCATAGCCATTCTCGTGATCGGCAATCAGGGTCGCGCCTATGCTGGGCGTGCTATGGCATTCATAGCCTTCGAGGTCATACGGCTGGTTCAGTGCAGTGAGTATTTTCTTGCCCACCATTTCTATCTGGCTGGCAGCTTCATGGGACGATTCGCTCAGGTTTTCCAGCAAGAGCACAAACTCGTCGCCACCGATGCGCGCCACCGTGTCGCCTTCTCGTACGCAATTGGTCAGGCGCTCGGATACCTGTTGTAACAGCAGGTCGCCCTTGTAGTGACCCTGGGTGTCATTCAGGGTTTTGAAATTGTCGAGATCGATGTACATCAGCGCGCCCTTGCGGTCGCTGCGTGCGCAGGCCAGCAGGGCCTGTTGCAGGCGGTCGGTCAGCAGGCGGCGGTTGGGCAGGTGGGTCAGCGGGTCATAGAAGGCCAGGATCTTGATTTCATCTTCTGCCGCCTTGCGCATGGAGATATCAACCAGGGTGCCAACATAATGTAGCAATTCATTATTGCGGCCATACACGGCGGTGATGGCCAGCCACTGCGGGCTGATATGGCCGTTCTTGTGACGGTTCCAGATTTCACCCTGCCAGGAGCCACTCATACCCAGGTGCACATCCATGTCGGCAAAAAAATCCTGGTCGTGGCGGCCAGAGTTCAGAATCTTGGGGCTTTGTCCTATCGCATCTTCGCGGCTATAGCCAGTGATCTCGGTAAACGCACGGTTGACTTGCTGGATAATTTTGTTGGCACTGGTCACGAACATGCCTTCATGCGACTCAAATACGGTGGCAGCCAGGTGCAGGCTTTGTTCTGCCTGCTTGCGCGCCGTGATGTCGCGCACAAAGGCAGGGAACAATTCCTGGCCGGGCAGGTAGCGTACCGAGACTTCAACATCGATGATGTGGCCATCCTTGCACCTGTGCCTGGCCTCGAATTGTTGGGCACCGGCCTGGCGTACGATGTCCAGCCTTTCATGCACCAGTTTGCCTTCATCTTCATCGAGCACATCGACATCGTCGATGCTGAGCTTGAGCATTTCTTCACGGCTGTAGCCCATCATGCTGCAGGCAGTTTCATTGACGGCGCGCAGCTTGCCGTTCTTGTCGACCAGCCAGAAAGCGTCCATGGCAGTTTGCAGGATCAGCTCATCGAGGTCAGTCATGCGCTTGCGTTCAGTGATATCCACGGCCAGGCCGCCAAGCTGGCGCTTGCCGTCCGAACCCGTAAACACAAACTTGTTGACCAGCCACCAACTGACACTTTCACCGGGATTGTCCGAAGGCCAGATAGCCTCGTCCTGTTCGCCGCTGGCCAGCAGGGCAAGGTCGCTGGCGCGATAGCTGTCGGCAATTTCTGCGGGTAGAATATCGTGGTCAGTCTTGCCTATGACCTCGCTGGCCTGGAAAGAAAAACGCCGCAAGAAATTGTCGCTGACAAACTGGTACTGACCATCTTCATCCTTGATCCAGGCCACGATGGCGCTATTGTCGAGAAAGGCGCGGAATAATTCATCACTATGCTGTTGTGCCGCCAGCATGCGGTTGAATTCATTTGCTACAGCCTGCAATTCTCCTGGCCCCGCCAGGGTAGCCCTGGCGCTCAGGTTACCCCTTTGCACCGCACGGGCAACCCTTTCCAGTGCTGTCATGGGCCGCGTGATGCGTTGCCCGAAAGCGCGTGCGACTACCAAAAGCAAGCCTATCATCAGCAGTGCTAGCATAATGGCTTCGACGGCACGCGTCCTGGCCTGGGCAAAGATGGTGTCAGCCGGTACGCCGACAAAGGCAATCATGCCATATTCAGGCATGGGCATGACCGAGAAAAAGCGTCTGACACCATCCACCGCCACGCTCTCGAATTCACCTTTTCTGGTCGCCACAATACGTCTGGCGGCTTCGGCACTGGGGCGCGTACCTATTGACTGTTCCGGGTCCAGATTGCGCCAGACCATGATGCCGTCATCCCTGAAAAAACCAAAGCGGCTGGCTTCCGGCAAGAACTCGGCAGGAATGCCAGGATCATAGAAATTCACATCCAGCGACAAGACCACTACGGCGATGATCTGGCCTGCCTGATTGTGCACAGGCAGGCTTATGATCGTGCTTAAGGGAGCTGATGCCTGTACCTTGTGTGGTGCTGAGATAGTCAGGTGCCCGCTCTTGACGGTCTCTGCAAATTCGGCAACGTTGACCATGTCCTTGACCAAGGTAGCAGGAATGTTGCGGGCACTGCACAGGATATTGCCCTGCAGATCGACGATGGCCAGGCGTGCATAGGCAGGGTCGAGGCTGGCCAGATTGGTCATTTTTTCAGGGCAATCCTGCAACTGCAATTGCTTCACCAGCGGCAGGCTGGCAACCCCGGCCATGATCTTGTGCGCCTGGTCCAGCTTGCTGTGGGTATTCTTGATCATGACGCTGGTCATGGTCTTGAGAGTGGTCTTGGTGAAATTGGTCGATTGCTGGAAATCGTAATAGATGCCAAAAGCGACCACCGCCAGCAGTGGCAAGGAAATTGCCAGTACCAGCATCAGCAAATAACTGCGTATAGACCTCGCAGGCGCTGCTTGCGCCGGTGCCGGTAAGCCTTCACGCGTTTCTGTCATCTTGCTTTCCCACAGGGCAGGGTCTGGAATGAAAAACCGTTTGAGGTCAATAATTTAACATGAAGCGGTAACTATATCCTTTTCAAAAGGTGACTTGCGGCAAGATGTGATTTGACGAGAGATAACTTGTATTGATCTTAACCATCTCTGCTTGGCTTGACCAGTGCTGAATTACACTGGCAATTCGGCAGGAAATGCAGACGGCAAATCCAAAGGAAAGTTGACAGCAGCTCAGGCGACACGTTGTTGTGGTGTCAGTGTGTTGATGACTTCTCCATGGGGATGACGCATGACCAGCAATTCATGGTCTGCCGGAGAAGCATCTTTATCGATAAACAGCTTTTTGACCAGATGGGCAACGCGGTTTCTTTGAAAGTCATGAAATACCGCCAGAACCCTTTGTATGGCCGCTGTCTGCGACTGCAGCTCTACTTCTACCATGGGTGAAATCCAGTCGGTGCGCCAGACCATATCACTGCCATCGTCCAGTGGCAGGTGGGCAATCACCCCGGCTCCGCCTGCATTATTGTGGAGTGGGCTGACCAGTGCGGGCTCGAAGTTGGCTGCGTAATGTTTCCTGAGCGAGCCGAGGCCAAAATCGATGAGGTATTTGTCTTCTACGAGGCAAACTGCATGGCCTTCTTTTTGTCCCTGATGGGTAAAGCCCTGATAGCCTATGTAGAAAACCCCATTACCCTGCCTGATCTCGCCATAACAGCCCTGTACTTTGGCCTGATAACCTTTAGCTGTCAGTATCTGTGCCAGCATGGCTGACATGCCAAAACAGGAGCTGCCAAAGTGATGGAAAAAACCGAGTATGTCAAAATCATCCGCAATCCGGCTCAAGTCTCTGGCCAGGTCCGGGTCTGTTACTACGTGTAGAAATGCTGTGTTCATTTGCAAAAAAATGGTCAAACCCTAGCTTCTGGCTAGCTCGCCATCTGAAAATCTATTTACCAGCAGCAATACTATCAAGTTTACATTATTTAACAATATTAATTGAGTGACACTTTATGTACATTTGTAAGCAAACATGTCGGAAGCCAAATAGTGGCGGGATTTTGCTTTGATTCTGGTCAACTGCAATGTAATTTCATAACTAAAAGGTAATTTGTTATTCCTTTTATACTTTAATGAGAGATGAACAAAATTTCCCTGATCCAGCTATGGCTGGCTCGCTTTGCCTTGTGATTACAGAATAGGAGCTTTTGTTCATGCTATCAATGTGAGATGGCGAACAGACATGCAAGGCAGATCAGTGTTTCCCTGATGCTCATAGTTAAGCACCGTTGGACATAGCCGAACCACCTTTTTCTGTTCAGGAGCATTCCATGAAGCACCACCGTCGTCACCCGCACCTCCTCCGTACTTGCGTTTTTCTAAGCATGCAAACCTGTGCGTTGGCAACTGTGCTTGCAGCAGACGCGCCAGGTTTTGGCAGCCAGCCCACTTTGCCCGATCCAGAGAAGAAAAAACTTCTGCCAACCGTGAACATCGCCAAAGCCATAGGATGGGCAGAAGGGGAGAAGCCTGTCGCTGCAGATGGTCTCGCTGTTTCTGCTTACGCATATGGGCTGGATCACCCGCGCATGCTGCATGTCTTGCCAAATGGCGATGTGTTGGTGGCTGAAAGCAATGCGCCAGCAGTGCATGATGCGGTGGACGGTATCAAACGTATCAAGAATTGGGTGGAGTCACTGGTCAAGGGATCTGCCGGGGCGAATGTAAAAAGTGCCGACCGAATTACTCTCTTGCGGGGTATCGATAGCCAAGGCAAGGCAACGACTCGCACCGTATTTTTAGAAGGACTGCATTCACCGTTTGGCATGGCGCTGGTGGGTGACTACCTGTATGTCGCCAATACTGATGCCATCATGCGTTATCCCTACCAGCGCGATCAAACTCAGATTACGGCACCCGGCGTCAAGCTGGTCGATCTTCCCGCCGGGAAAATCAATCACCACTGGACCAAGGATCTGGTTGCCAGCCCCGACGGCTTGCGCCTGTATGTCTCGGTTGGCTCGAACAGCAATGTCGGTGAAAATGGCATTGATAAAGAAACAGACCGTGCTGCCATTCATGAGATTGATATCGCCACTGGCCGCATGCGTGTATTTGCCAGCGGTTTGCGCAATGCCAATGGCCTGGCCTGGCAGCCGCAGAGCGGGGCCTTGTGGGCCGCGGTCAATGAAAGGGATGAACTCGGCAATGACCTCGTGCCCGACTATATGACTTCAGTTACCGATGGTGCGTTTTACGGCTGGCCCTACAGTTACTTTGGCCAGCATGTGGATGTGCGCGTGAAGCCGCCAAGGCCAGATCTGGTTGCCAAAGCTATCGCCCCTGACTATGCCCTGGGGGCACATACGGCATCGCTGGGTTTGACATTCTATAGCGCAAAAATGCTGCCAGAGCGCTATGCAGGCGGTGCCTTCATTGGCCAGCATGGCTCCTGGAACCGCCAGCCGCATAGTGGCTATAAAGTCATCTTCGTGCCATTTGCCAATGGCAAACCGACCGGCATGCCGCAGGATGTGCTGACAGGTTTCCTGACTGCCGATGGCAAAGCCAAGGGCCGTCCTGTAGGTGTCGCGGTGGATACTGCGGGTGCAGTGCTGGTAGCAGATGATGTTGGTAATATCATCTGGAGAGTAACTGCAAAATAAGTCAGATGCCAGGCTTACAGCATGGTAGTTAGAGAATGCTATTACACCGCGGCAGTTTGCTTTTGATCCTGCAAACTGCCCAGCGAATAAGCATACTGGCGGGTGAATTCTGCACCTAACAGGAAAATCTGGGCTGAATAATATACCCACAACAGAATCGCGATCATTGATCCGGCTGCACCAAAGCTGTTGGCAACACCGCTATTACCTATATACAGGCCTATCGCATATTTACCAGCATGGAACAGGCCCGCTGTGCCTAGTGCACCCACCCAGACATCATTCCACGACAGCCGCACTTGTGGCAGCATCTTGAAGATGACCGCAAACAGGCTGGCGATGGCGGCAAAGCTGGTCATCGCAGACAGGGGCAAGAACACCAGGGAAATAGCAATCTGGCTACCGCTCCAGTAATGCTCAAGCGCAGCCAGTACAGCATTGATGACCAGTGACACCAGCATCAGAAATGCCAGTACCAGCACCAGGCCAAATGAGAGCAAACGGGTACGCAGTAAATTCCAGATGCTGCTGTCGGTTTTACGTGGCACTTGCCAGATGTCATCCAGGCTTTCCTTGAGCTCGGCAAAGACACTGGTAGCACCGACCAGCAGCAACCCACTGGCGATCAGGGTTGCCAGCCGCCCTTCGGCTTCATTGCGTGCGCCGGCAAGCATGGCCTGTATGGCCTCGGCACTGGCATGCCCGACCAGGCTCTGCAACTGATGGAATAATTGTCCCTGCGCTGCTTGCTGGCCATAGAAAAAACCGGCAATGGCGAGCACCAATACCAAGATAGGTGCCATCGAAAACAGGGTGTAGAAAGCCAGTGCCGCGCCCTTGCTGGCGGCGCGGTGGTGTAGCCATTCACTCAGGGTTCGTCGCAGAATACGTACGATCTCCGGCAACAACAGTGGCAGGGAGATGCCACGTTTCAGCAGCGACCCGAGTGTGGAAAACAAAGGCTTCAGAGTCGTTCGCCGCGTATCACGCGAACCAGTATCATGACGATAGCGATGACCAGCAGAATATGAATAAAGCCACCGATGGTGTAAGCCGACACCATGCCAAGCAGCCACATGATCAGTAAAATAACAGCGATAGTATAAAGCATGATTTTTTCCTTTAATAGTGCACCAGCCTGAAGCTCATGCACAGGGTTTAAGAATGCTGCATCCAGACAGATAAACAAATTGTATCGAAGCTATTTTGATTGTCCTGCCGCTCAACAAGTTGCTCATTATTTTTTGCCTGAAGCACACCTGCATCGTGATGCACGGCCACATGAGCGTCTGTTCGCCAGCGCACGGACGCAGGCGAGGAAAATGGCAATGATAATGTCAGTCAAATCTTACTGATGAGCCTGTTGACAAAGTCTGATCAAGAAGCGCAGTGAATAAACGGGGTGAAAAAAGAGCACTTACCCAAGACCACTCCAGCACAAACGGTGGCCCACAAGGTCGGCGCATGAAAATGCAAATTTCATACAAATACTGTAGCGGGTCGCTGGAGTGGTTTTGGGTAAGTGCTTGTTTGTTCATCGTCTGCTCAGCTACTACTCAGTTACTACTTAGTTACTACTTAGTTACTACTTAGTTACTGCTTAGTTTCTGAGTACGCCAGCGCACAGATTAAGTCTCTGCAAAACGGCAAGCTGTTGGATATGTGCAAATAAAAAAATCCATCATGCCTGCTACTCCTACCAGTCCCATACAGCCTGTCACTGAGGTGGCAAACAAAGTCATCAGCCGCGAGGCTGCCAATGATCCTGCCCGCATCCTGCAAACCGTGCCAGGGGTGTTGCAATTTTCTGGTACCTGGACAGTCTGCCAGCTCGGCAATGTCATGCGCCAGCTTGATGGCCTGCTCATGCGGCATCCAGATAACGTCGAGCTGCACGGCGAACAAATACAAAAGATAGACAGCATTACTGCCTGGGTCTTGCAAGCGCGCCTGAAAAAATTGCGTGACAGCGGTGTGCAGATCAGCATGCAAGGCTGGCCAGCGCAATACCAGCAAATGCTGGATGGGCTGGGATCACTGCCGCAGGATACCAGCCCCGTTGTTAAAGCTCCGGGCACGCTGGAGAAAATCGGCAGGGCCACGGTAGATGTATTCAAGGACAATCTGGCCTTGCTCGGCTTCATTGGAGAAACTGCTGTCAGCCTGCTGGGCGTGCTGTTGCACCCGAGGCGCTGGCGCGGCCGCGCCATCCTGCACAATATCCAGCTGGCAGGTTTTGAGGCACTCCCCATCGTTGGTGTGACCTCATTTTTGCTCGGCATCGTCATTGCCTACCAGGGGGCTGACCAGCTCAAGCATTATGGTGCCAATATCTTTGTCGTTGAATTACTGGGTTACGCCATGCTGCGTGAATTTGCCCCGTTGATCACTGCCATTATCATCGCCGGGCGTTCAGGTTCTGCCTATGCGGCACAAATAGGCACCATGGTCGTGACAGAAGAAATCGATGCTATGCAAACCCTGGGCATCAAACCCATGGAATTGTTGGTACTGCCCAAGTTGATGGCCCTGATGCTGGCCCTGCCTTTGCTGACCCTGTTTGCTGATCTTATCGGCATCATCGGTGGCATGCTGATGGCTGCCAGCCAGCTTGATGTGGGCATGCATGAATTTATCGACCGCTTTGCCACCGAAATCCCGCTCAAGACCCTGCTCATAGGCTTGGGTAAATCACTGGTGTTTGCGATGGTCATTGTCATCATCGGCTGTTACCAGGGGTTCCGTACCAAGGGCAATGCCGATAGCGTAGGCCGCCAGACTACCCGTAGTGTGGTGCAGGCGATTTTTATTGTCATCGTACTGGATGCGGTGTTCTCGGTCATCTTTAATTTGCTGGGACTTTAATGAGCGCAGACCAGCCCACCAACCCGGCGCAAGAGTATGAATACGCCATAGACATGCAGCAAGTATGCACACGCTTTGGCGACAAGATCGTGCATCAGGGCCTGGACCTGCAGATACGCCGTGGCGAGATTTTCGCTATCGTTGGCGGTAGCGGATCAGGTAAATCAACTTTGCTGCGTGAAATGATTTTGCTGCATAAACCTGATTCAGGCACGGTCAAAGTGCTGGGCCTAGATCTTGCCGGTGTTACCGATGAACAGGCCAGCTCTTTACGGCAGCGCTGCGGCGTGATGTTTCAAAAAGGTGGTTTGTTCGGCACCCTCACCGTTGCAGAAAACATTGGGTTGCCCTTGCGTGAACATAGTGAGCTCGACGACAAAAGCATCGACGATATCGCTGCCCTGAAGCTGGCACTCAGTGGTCTGAAGCCGGAAGCTGCCGGCCTTTATCCGGCTGAATTAAGCGGCGGCATGCTGAAGCGGGCGGCATTGGCCAGGGCGCTGGCGCTGGACCCTGAACTCTTGTTCCTCGATGAACCTACCGCCGGGCTGGACCCGGCCAGTGCCGGTGGGCTTGATAGCTTGCTGCGTCATTTGCATGAACTGTACCAACCCACCATCGTCATGATTACCCACGACCTGGATTTGCTATGGCAAGTCACACACAGAGTCGCCGTACTGGGGGAGGGTAAGGTACTGGCGGTAGGCAGCATGCAAGAATTATCGCAACTGCAGCACCCCGTCATACGCGACTATTTTGATGGCGCACGCGGCCGGGCGGCACAGCAGCAAGCGGAAATACAAACTGAACCGCAAACTGAACCGCAAGCTGCCCATAAAGACGATGTCAGGAATGAAGGAAATCAGCAAAGAATTCAACATGAAAATAAGCAACTGAATCAACAAGAAAATAAGCATCAGCAAACACAGGAAAACCCATGGAAACCAAAGTAAATTATACCGCCGTCGGTGCCTTCGTCCTGGCCCTGGGCGCGTTGCTGATCGCTGCCGTGCTGTGGCTGTCGGTCGGTCTGGGCAAGCGTGAGCAAACCGTTTTGTATCAATCCATCGTCAGCGAATCGGTGGCCGGCCTGAACCTGGATGCGCCAGTCAAATACCAGGGCGTAAATGTCGGCAAGGTGCGTAATATCAATCTTGACCCCGGCAATCCACAACAGGTGCAACTGGTTTTTTCCATCATCGCTGGTACTCCTATCAAGACCGATACCCTGGCTGTGCTCAAAACCCAGGGCCTGACAGGTATTGCCTATGTAGAATTAAGCGGCGGCTCACCCACAGCGCCGCTGTTGCAGGCCAGGGAAGGCCAGACTTACCCGCAGATACCAACCAAACCATCCCTGAGTGCCAGGCTGGAAAATGTCCTGAGTGCAGTACTGGCCAATCTTGACCGTACTGCTGCCAATGTCAATGCTGTCCTGAATGATGAAAACCGTGCCGCCTTTGGCAAAATCCTGCATGACACCTCAGCCGTCATGGATGCCCTGGCTTCGCAAAAAAATGCCATGCGCATCGCCATCAGCAATGCTGCTGTCACTACTGCCAACACCGCCCAGGCCAGTGCCAAGATCGATGGCCTGTTCCAGCGCGTAGGCAAGAGTGCCGATGCCGTCGCCAGCATGGCCGACAAGGCTGGCCAGGCCAGTGACAGCACCAGAAAAGCCGCAGATGAACTCGGTGGCGGTGTACGCCAGTTGAGCAGCGATACCCTGCCAGACCTGCAAAGATTGATGGCGGAGCTGGCTACACTGTCTGCCTCCATGACCCGTCTCATAGAGCAGACAGAACATAATCCCAGCAGCCTGATCAGAGGGCGGCAGGCACCACCGGCAGGGCCTGGCGAAACTAAATGAAACTAAATAAAACTAGATTAAACCAAGGGAGCGACACCATGAAACACTTATCCGCAAGCAGCCTTGTACCTGTCCTGGCGCTCGCCCTGACTGCCTGTTCGGCCCTGCAGCCTGCCAATGTGCCACCTGTGGCATTCTATCGGCTTGAGGCAAGTGCACCCGGCAGTTCAGTCGCACCCGCCAGTGTCACGGCCAGTGTCCTAGTTGGCAATATCCGTGCGGCAGCTGGCTTTGACACCAGCCGCATGCTCTACACGCGCCAGCCGTATCAGGTAGAAGAGTTCCAGCAAAGCCAGTGGCAAAAGCCGCCCGCTGCAATGCTCATGCCCCTGGTGGCAACAGCGCTGGAATCGACCGGCATGTTCAAGGCTGTTCTGCAGGCCCCGAATGCGACGCTGACAACTTACCGTCTGGACCTGGAGCTGCTGAGCCTGCAACAAGACTTCAGCAACAAACCCAGCCACGTCCAGTTCAAGCTGCGCGCCCATTTGTCAGATCGCCAGAGTCAACAGGTCATTGCCTGGCGTGAATTCAGTATCAGCATTGCCACGACAAGTGAAGATGCTTATGGCGGTGTACTCGCCAGTAACCAGGCGGTAGTCCAGGTCTTGCAGCAATTGCGGGTATTTTGTGTAGAGCAGATTACGCTGGCAGCGCAGACAAGAAAAAAGCAGCCGTGATACCTGGCTGCTTTTGAATACAGGATTAAAAGCTCTGGAATCTCTCCAGAGCTCGCCCGTTCAGGATTTCATGATTTGCGGCTGCACAGCAAGCCTACCAGCAGGCCTACAGTGGCGGCGGTGCCCAGCGTGCCCCATGGATGTTCCTTGACATAGTTATCGGTAGTTTTAGCCACCTGCTTGCCAGCGGCAATCACTGATTGCTGTGCATCTTGTGTCATCTGCATGGCGGTATCGATCATCTTCATGCCGCGTGCACGCATTTCATCGGCTTTTTCGCCGGTCAGTGCAGCCGCTGCAGTAAACAGGCCTTGTGCGTCTTTGAGCAATACTTTGATGTCTTTGTTGACAGATTTGAAGTCAGATTCGAGCATGATAGTTTCCTTTATCTAAGAGGGAATTAAGGGTTTAGTGTCTTAAGTTGGACTGCATGGACTGCAATTTCTGAGACGGTTTGTTCACTTTGTTGCCAGGGTGCTGCCATATTTCTGTTGCTGTTTACTCCAGCAGATCTCTCATGTCATCTGCATGTTCTTCTTCTTTCGCCATGATGCCGACCAGCATCTGCCTTGTAGTCGGATCGCTGTCACCGATTTTTGCCAGCATCTGGCGATAGGATTCTATGGCGACCCGTTCGGCGATGAGGTTGGCTTTGATCATTGATGCCAGGTCTTCGGCATCGTCATATTCGGCATGGCTGCGCTCAGTCAGTGAAGCCGGGTTGAAGTCGGGTTTGCCATTCAACTGGACGATGCGTTCTGCCAGCAAATCTGCATGTGCCTGTTCTTCTGCCGCATGCTCCAGGAACTCTGCCTTGACGGGACCATTGTGTATGCCAGACACCGTGTAGTAATGGCGCTTGTAGCGCAGCACACAGACCAGTTCGGTAGCCAGTGCACCATTGAGCATGGCGATGACTTCTTCGCGATTGCCCTGGTAGCCATCAGTCACTGCACCGTTATCAAGATTCCTGGCTGCTGCGCGGATGGCTGCGGTGTCCATGCCATTGCGTAGATTGCTATTGATTTCATGCATGATGTTTTTCCGGTTAAATTAAGTTTGAATTACCCTTGAATTAAGTTTATTAAGGATGTGAAAGACAGCGAATATCAGCAAATTCTTTCGCCTTGCCTACTTTATAAGCCTGTGACACGATGATTTCAGTACGCTGGCGTACATAGAGCGATACCAATTTGCAGTAGTCTGGAGGCTGGCAAAAAAAAAGATCATTTATGAAACCCAACAATAAAATATTGCGTATCAGCCTCTGGCTACTGTCTGGCATCATCGTCGTGTTTGCCGTTGCCGTGGTGATCCTGCTCAATATGGACTGGAACCGCGCCAAGCCCTGGCTCAATGAGCGCGCCAGTGAAGCAATGGGTCGGCCTTTCAGCATACGTGGCAACCTGGCACTCAGCTGGGAAAAACAACTCAGCGGGCCAGAGACTGCGACAGGATGGCGCGGCAAAATACCCTGGCCACATCTTCAGGCGCAAGATATCCATATAGGTCAGCCGCCGGATAGCCCGGATGCTTCTGATACGGCAACAAAGGCCACGGCAAAAGGCACAGAAAAAAATACCTTAAAAACCGTAGCCGTGACACCTTCAGAAGACATGGCGCAGATCAATGAGGTGTCGTTTTCGCTGAACCCGCTGGCCCTGCTCGACAAACGTCTTGAGGTACCCTTGCTGCGTTTTCAGGACAGCAGCCTGTCATTGCAGCGCTTTGCTGACGGTAGCAATAACTGGACCTTCAAAAAAAGTACCAGCGCGTCTCCATGGCGGCTGGAATTGCGCAGGGTGGTACTTGCCAAGGGCAAGCTGCATTATGTCGATGCCATCCGCCATGCCGATATCAATGTCGATATAGAAAGCCTGGCCACTGAAGCCAATTACGGTATCAGCTGGAAGCTACAGGGTAAACTATATGGTGAAGCCGTCACTGGCAGCGGCAAGGCCGGTGCTATCCTGAGTCTGCAGCACCAGACCCAGCCTTTCCCCATCATGGCGCAAGTGCAAATGGGCCAGACCAGGGTCAGTGTTGAAGGCAGTGTCACCAAACCCAGCGAGCTGGCCGCAGTCGATATGCAATTGCAGATCACCGGTAACAGCATGGCGCGCCTGTATCCGTTAACAGGCTTGGTTTTGCCTGAAACGCCGGCATACAGCACGGCGGGTCATCTCAGCGCGACCCTGGGTAAAATCGATAGTCAATGGAAATATGAAAAATTCACAGGCAAGGTAGGCACCAGTGACCTGGCTGGCAGCCTCGACTACCAGACCAGGAAAGCCGATAAACAGCGCCCCCTGTTGCAAGGCAATATGAGTTCCCAAGTACTGCAATCTGCCGACCTCGCACCGCTGGTCGGTGCCGACTCCAATGCCAGCAAGGCCAAGCGCGGCGCGGCTGCGGTACAACCCAGTGACAAGCTCTTGCCGGTAGAAAATTTTCGTACCGAACGCTGGCGCAGTATCGATGCAGATGTGAATCTGAGCGCCAATAAACTGATACGCCAAAAAGAGCTGCCGATACACAAACTGCAAACCAGGTTGATACTAAAGGATGGTGTCATCACCATGCAGCCACTGAGTTTTGAACTGGCAGGGGGGCAATTGCAGGCATTTATTACCCTTGATGGAAGTGGCGGTGCCAAAAACAAAGTAAATGAAGAGGACAGTGAGGAGACCAAGTCGCATGCCATACGGGCAAAAATGCGGCTGACTGCCAGACACATACAGCTACAAAAATTCATCCCCACGCTGGCCGCATCGAAGCTGACTGTAGGCGAGATCAATGCTGACGGCAATCTGACTGCCACCGGCAATTCTGTAGCGGTTTTGCTCGGCTCTTCAAATGGTGAACTCAGCAGCATGATAGACCATGGCTCGGTCAGCAAACTCTTGCTGGAAGAAATGGGTTTGAATATAGGCAATATCATCCTGACCCGTTTGTCCGGTGACAAGCAGGTCAAACTGAATTGCATGCTCGCTGATTTTGCCGTGACCGATGGGCAAATGAATGCGCGCAGCTTCCTCATCGATACGGACGAAGCCTTGATTGATATCAGCGGCAGTGTCAATTTGCAGAAAGAAGACCTGAACCTGACCATCAAACCCAATAGCAAAGGCTTGCGTGTATTCTCCCTGCGTGCCCCATTATATGTACGCGGCTCATTTTTGCATCCACAAGTGTCGGTCGATAAGGGCGTGATGGCCTTGCGTGCCGGTGGTGCCATAGGACTGGCCTTGCTGACGCCATTTGCCGCACTGCTGCCGCTGGTAAGCGCCGGACCGGATCAGCCTAGCGGTTGTGAGGCTTTGCTCAAGGCAGCAAAAAAATAGGCTTATAAAATAAGCCTATAAAACAATACGAAGAATCAATGTAAAAAAATAACAGTCTTTACAAAAAGACTGTTATTTCTTTTAAAGACAGCAAGTTATTTCAACAAATTATTTAATACCTGCTGCTCCTGATCATGCTGGCAACTTCACGCGTCTCTGCCAGCACGTCATTGACTGCCATTTGCAGCGTGTATTTTGCTTCTTCTGCTTCGCGTACCGATTCCGGCGTGCGTATCAGATGACGGCTGCGCTTGTTGAGGGCTTTTTCATATACCTTGAAGGCAAATTGCATTTCTGTGTAATCCATGGTGTTCTCCTGTTCTCTTGTTTGTTAGCTCATTAGCTCATCATCACTTCATGTTTTCGTGCTGTAATGGGCGTGCACTGAATCGACCCAAATTTCGTCTGCCATGTCTGGCCATTGGTCGGGATCAAAGCCCGGCGCATTGTCAAAATGGCTTTTCTCTATATTCAAGATGAAGCGTTTATGGACTGTGTCCAGCGTCAGCGCAGACCAGGGTATGGCAAACAGTTTCTCGCCTATGCCCAGCAAGCCTCCGTGAGCGACTACCACATAAGCTATCTTTCCGGTATGCGTATCAAGCATGATTTCTTTGACTTCACCCAGATTTTCATCAGCGTGGTTGACGACATTGTCACCTGTCAGAGTACGTGCGCCCATCAAACCAGGGCCAGGCCCCTTATGCGCATTGTTGCCCTGGCCTGTATCGTAAATGTTGGAATTAATATCAATCATTATCTTTTCCTTCAAAAGCATTGGAGCCTTCAGTATGTGCGTGGCAATGGATGTGATCAGTTCGATAGCGCACAAAGAAAATAAATTTTAAGCGCCGGTTTGAACTATAGGGAAGAGATAAGCAAGGAGAGACCTCGTGGGAAACGATCCATGAGTCTTGCAATGAGAATTTGTAATTCATTAACGCAGATGGCACTGTCAAGCTTTCGCTTGCAGTGCCGGTTTATACTATTCATCATCCACAAAAACGAAATGCTGCTGTTCATAGACCAGGGTCGTCATCCTGACCCCTGCGATCTGCGCCTGCAGCGCTTCGTCATGCAGTCAGACAGTCATGCCGTAGTAGCTGTGTATGGAATCTGCCCAGGCCTGGTTTGCCATATCTGGCCAGTGATCAGAGTCAAAGCCTGGTGCATTTTCAAAACGGCTCTTTTCTATGTTCAGGACAAAGCGTTTGTTGGTAGTGTCCAGTGTCAGTGCTGACCATGGTACCGCAAACAGTTTTTCACCTATGGTCAGAATGCCACCAAAAGCCACGACCGCGTAGGCAACACGGCCAGTGCGCATGTCCAGCATGATTTCTTTGATGTCACCCAGATTTTCATCCGCCTGGTTGACGACGTTGTCACCGGTCAGGGTGTTGGCACCCATCAGTTCAGGACCCGGGCCCTTGTGACCATTTGTAGAGCCGCCGGGAATATAAGTACTGGAAGTAGTATCAATCATTGTCTTGTCCTTCAGGGTGAGTAGAGAGCTGAGCATGCGCTTTCATGCAAGTCTTAACAGTTCGATACCACACATAAGGAGATCTTTTTGACAGCAATTTTGAGTATATCCTTGCATGTTTTGTACTTGACCTGGTCGTTCACCTGGCCAATTTGTTGAAAGAACAAGCCGTGGCGGACAGTTTATGCAGATACTGACGACGCTAATTCTGCACGAATGTGAATTCATATTGCACACGGTCAAACATTGCTAAATACGGTTTTCCATCAGGCAATTCTCTTATACCTTTCGGTGTGATGCAGTAAATAAATTCCGGCGGACATCTTGTCAAAAAAAATAAAAACATGACAAGAGTTCAGCGTGCAGGACATTTGATACTTGATTTTGCTATTTTATTTATATAGTTTCGCGACCGGGGCAGGGCAATGAAGACGACGTTGAAAACCAGACTCATGCTGGTGATGGGTATCATGAGTACACTCTTGCTGTTGTTGGGGCTGACAGGTCTGTATGCGATGAAAGCCTCGCATGACAGCTTGAAAAGCAGCCATGAAGAACGCAGCCTGGGCCTGTATAAACTCGCCAATATGGATAAATTGTTATTGGCAAACCGGCATGCCATACTGGCAGCGCTGGCCGAGCCGGATGCCGCAAAACTCAGGACAGCTGCCGATACCATAGAGCACGACCGTCGTACCATAGAGCAGTTATGGCTGAATGTTGCGACACTCCCCATGTCAACGGATGCCAGGAAAAAAGCTGACGAACTCAGTGCAGCACGGCTCAGCTTTGAGCATGCCGTGACCCTGCCCGCGATCAAGGCCATGCAGGCCGCAGACATGGCCAGCCTTCGGGAAATCAACCAGGCTGCAGACAAACTCAATGGCCCCGTCATCAGCGCCATGGACAGCTTGCGCACCCTGCAACTTGATGCACTCAATATAGAATACGGCAGCGCCGAGGCTGACTATGTCAGGATAAGCAATCTGATGTGGGCCGCCACAGTCCTGGGCCTGCTGTTGGCTGCAGCACTGGCTTATTTCCTCATCCATGTGATCTACCACCAGCTCGGCGGTGAGCCTGCTTATGCAGCGCGCATAGCCAGACAAATAGCAGATGGTGATTATGCTGTCAGCATCACACCAGATGTGCATGACGATACCAGTTTGCTGGCCTCACTGCAGCAACTGCAAAGAGGGCTGGAAAAAATCGGCAAGGACATGCATCGCCATACTGGCAGCATTGCCAGGACATCTGTGCAAATACAGAGTAGCAATGCGCAACTGTCCTCGCGCATGGATCAACAGTCCGCCTCGCACACGCAGATTAGCCTGGCCGCCAGGGACCTGAGCACAATCATACGCCAGAATTCAGAGCAGGCGCGCCAGGCCATGCTGCTTGCTGACGAAGCCAGCGAACTTGCCATTAAAAAAGCGCAGGCGGGCAGCGGGGCAATGGCCGCCATGACAGAATTGCGGCATGCCTGGGACAAGCTGGACACCAACATCCAGGTGATAGATGAACTTGTTTTCCAGCTTGATACCGCAGCGCTCAGGAGTACGGTAGAAGGCAAGGCTGTTGAGACTGCAGAGGGGGCTGAGGGTGCTGAACTGTACTTTGCCACCGTCGCATCTGAAGTACGCGGCCTTGCACAAGGCGCTGCCTGTGCCGTTCATGAAATCAAGAACCTGCTCAATGAATCATGGGAAAGCCTTGACCGCGCTGGCAGGCTGACCAGTCAGAACAATGCCGATGCAGAAAAGTTGCTGTTCGCCCTGCAGCATGCGAATAAGCTCATGGCAGGAATCGATGGTGCAGGCAAAAAACAGGAAGCAGACCTCAGGCAGATCAGGCATGCCGTCAGTGATCTCGACTATGCCAGCCGCAAGGACGCTATCCTGCTCAGCACCACCACGACAGCCGCCAAATTAATGGAGCAGCATGCCAGCCATCTCACGCGGCTGAGTAATGGATTCAAACCTGGCGCAGGGCACAAGGCGAAGTCGCAATTGCAGGTGGTCAGTGCAGTGGTGGCCGAACATGTGCCACACAAACGCCCGGACTTGCGCCTGGTGCGTACCTGAGCCATGATTCATGCAAGCAGTCTTTGTTGCGCAGGCGAGTGTCACGTCCCCCAGCGCTGGCCGCAGGAATTCCCTGTAGTACCGTGGAGACAGCGGGGTTAGCGTAGAGGAAAGAAGAATTTCTCAGGTCTGTCTGCATGCATTCCTGCGGTTTTCATCGAAAAATATTTTTCAAAAATAGCTTGCAAATAAATAGTGCGCTATTTAAAATGCAAGGCATGAAAACCGCAAACGCCAAATCAGCAGCAAAAACAGCTCCATCAGCACAAGCAGCAACGCCGCAACTGGGTGACCAGCTTTGTTTTGCCCTGTATTCGACTTCGCTGGCCATGAACAAGCTGTACCGCAAACTGCTCAAGCAAATGGGGATTACCTATTCGCAGTATCTGGTGCTGATGGTCTTGTGGGAACAGGATGAGCAAATCGTCAATGACATAGGCGAGCGCCTGATACTGGATTCAGCTACGCTGACGCCCTTGCTCAAACGTATGGAAGCACAGGAACTGATCACCCGCGTCAGGTCAGCCGCAGACGAACGCCAGGTGATCATTTCACTGACCAAAGCAGGCAGTGATTTGCGCAAGCAGGCAGCCAGTTTGCCGACCTCGGTCTTGTGCGCAACAGAATGTTCAGCCGATGAGGCGCGTGACCTCAAGCAAGAGATATTGAGCCTGAGGGCAGCATTGATGAAGAATGTTTGATTGCTGTCCAAATTTTTTGGAATGTAAAATATATAGTGCGCTATTTAATAGCTTGTTGTGTTTGTGCTGATTTGCGTTGATGGCGTAGGAGCGGCTTTCGCCGCGAATGCTTGATCAATATGAACAATCAATACGGCTGAATGTTCGCGGCTAAAGCCGTTCCTACAGGATATTACGGACATGGCTGATGTTGAAGAGATGGCTACTGACACTTTAAGCACGGGCGATTTTGTCTGCCAGGAAGTTTGTTAAGCCTTCGGTCTTTCGGTAAATATATAGTGCGCTATTTAATAGTTAATTATTTAAATTAATGGCTAGAAAAGGCTAGCAAAAGATTTTGGCAAGAAGAAAGAAAACCAGTTTGTAGCATCCCAACGTAGTCACCACGCAGTAATCACACTGCCATAACATGAAAAGGAAATGACCATGACACACCTGAAATCCCTGCTCGCTGCAACCGCCATCAGCCTCTCCATCAGCAATGCCTTTGCGGCAGGCAGCCCCGGTGTTGAGCCGACTACCCAGGCCTTCTTGCAGGCGCTGGAAGCGGGAGGTGGCAAGCCGCTGGAACAATTGCCTGTGGCTGATGCCCGTGGCGTACTGGTCGGTGCACAGGCTGGCGTCAAGCTGACATTGCCCGCTGCCGACGTCTCCGAAAAAATCATCAGGGTCGATGGTGGCGACATCAAACTGACGATCGTGCGTCCGGCTGGTATCAAAAAAACCTTGCCCGGCTTTATGTACTTCCACGGTGGTGGCTGGGTACTCGGCGATTATCCTACCCATGAAAGACTGGTGCGCGACCTGGTGGCAGAATCTGGCGCCGTTGCCATCTTCGTCAATTACACACCCTCACCAGAAGCGGGATACGGCGTCGCCATCCAGCAGGCTTATGCCGCTACCAAGTGGGTTGCTGAACACGGCAAGGAAATCCAGGTCGATGGCAGCCGCCTGGCTGTTGCAGGCAATAGCGTAGGCGGCAATATGGCGGCAGTGGTCAGTCTCATGGCCAAGGACAAGGGCGGCCCCAAACTGCGCTCACAAATCCTGTTATGGCCGGTAACGGATGCTGACTTTGATAATGCGTCTTACAAACAGTTTTCCGAAGGCCATTTCCTGACCCGCAATATGATGAAATGGTTCTGGGACAATTACACGACCGACGCTGCCAAACGCCAGGAGATTTATGCATCGCCACTGCGCGCGAGCAATGCGCAATTACAGGGCTTGCCGCCAACCCTGATACAGACCGCAGAATTCGATGTCTTGCGTGACGAAGGCGAAGCCTATGGCCGCAAACTCGATGCCGCTGGTGTCAAAGTCACGACCGTGCGCTACAAGGGCATGATCCACGATTTTGGTTTGTTGAATGTACTCGCCAAAGTACCGGCAGTGCGCTCAGCGATGTTGCAGGCAGGCAGTGAATTGAAGGCGAGTTTGAAGTAAGGGCTGCTTGATAGCTTGTCCAGGTTTGTAGGGTGCGCCGTGCGCACCATTAGCGCACGGTTCAAGAAAACCGGTGCGCACGGCGAACCCTACAAAATATTACGTAGGTTGGGCTACGCTTCATCAGCCCAACACTGGGCTTTCAAATGACGTATAGTTTGCAAATGCTAAGTGTTGGGCTGGTACCCCTTAGCCTAACGAGGCCCGGCCCACCCTACATAATCACAATTTCTGTACGAATTTTAAAAATTCACCGCTTGAACGCCAACAACAAAACCCCGCCCGCCACCATGCCTATACCTGCCCATTCCCGCAAGGATGGCCGTTCATCGAGGAACGCAAACGCAAACACCGCCACCAGCACCAGGCTGAATTTATCTACAGGCGCGACCTTGGATGCATCACCCAGCTTCAAGGCGCGGAAATAACATACCCAGGATGCGCCCGTGGCCAGGCCAGACAGCGTCAGAAACAGCCAGGTCTTGCCAGACAAGGCCAGCGGGTTGGCCCATTTACCGGCATACACCACAAACAGCGACAGCACGACGATGATGATGGCGGTACGGATCAGGGTGGCAAGGTCAGAATCTACGCCCTGTATGCCTATCTTGGCAAAAATGGCCGTCATCGCTGCAAACATCGCCGACAGGGCAGCCCAATAAAACCAGGCGTTGGATGTACTCATTGCTTGCCCCAGGTTTTCAAGTTTTTGATTGTGCCACGTCCAGCCTGTAAAAACCTGCGGCGGGATCATTTTGCACCGTCTCTACCGTAATCGTCGCATTCTCGTCACTGAATTGCACAGGCGGCAGGGTGATGCCATTGATAACGGCTTGCAGCATATAGGCTGGTCCGCTTCGTAATCTGAATGGCATAAAGCTGAGCGACTGTGTGACTTCCTGCTCGAACAGGCCATGCATCTGGATGATGAAACTGACGGCTGGTGTGCAGGTCTTGTACAACTGCATGAAGGGTGGTTCGCTGCTGCCGCTTTCCAACAGGCGCAACACATAGGACTTGTTTTCCAGGTCCTGCTCTATCTGGGCGATATACGCGGCGGTGTCGTTCAACTGCATCCTGTCTGACACATATTCCCGGTTCTGGAAGGTGGCCTTGGCAACGATAGTGCCTATGATATGGGTCGGTATTTCCAGCTTGTGGCTGCTACCTACACGTGCCCAGCGCGCGATGACCAGGTCACCTTTGTTGATGGTGAGAAACGCTTCGTAGCCAGTATTGCTGACTATGGTGATCGCCATGGGGACACTCCTTACTGAAGGTAGACAGGCTAGGGGGCGGTGTTATTTTACCTTCTATTTTGATTAAGAAAAACCAGCCCCCTCGTGCATGCGCAAGACACTGCGCATTTGCCTGACTTCTTCTAGAGGGCTGCGGCCAAACAGGCGCTTGAATTCGCGGCTGAACTGCGAGCTGCTTTCATAACCGACGGTATTCGATGCGGTATACGCATTCATGCCTGAACGTATCATCAGCAGGCGCGCCTTGTGCAGGCGCATGGCCTTGATGTACTGGATCGGCGTGGTACTCGTCACCTGTTTGAAGTGCAGGTGAAAGGCAGGCAGGCTCATGCCCGATTCACGCGCCAGGCTATCGACATCAAGCTTGTCACTGAAGCCATCGTGTATCTTGCGCAAGGCACGGGTGATTTTTTGAAAATGACTGCCCTGGCTCAGTGCCGCCCGCATTGCTGCACCCTGTTCACCCATGAGGATGCGGAAGTAGATTTCCCTTACGATGGCAGGCGCCAGTATCTTTGCTTCCAGCGGTGATGCCAGTGTCTGCAACAGGCGCAGCACGGCGGCTGCCAGGGTATCATCCACCTGGGTGGCAAACATGAAGGTGGGGGTAGTCGCTGAGCTGGCAGCCACATCGGCTTGCAACTGCTGTGCTTCCTGCACCGCCAGTGCAAGCTCTGCAGCCAGCGTCTGCTGTATGCCCAGGTGTATGCCCAGCATGGGTTGCTCGGCACTGGCTTCAGTATCCGCTTCAAAAGGCATGGGAGCAGATACCACCAGGTATTGCCGCGCATCATAGGTGTACATGGCCTCACCCAGATAGGCACGCTTGCGCCCCTGCACGATGATGCAGATGCAGGGTTCATACATCACCGGCGTGCGGCTGTAGGCGTGCTCGCTACGCATGAAATGCACATAGTCGAGTGCTGATGCAGTAAAGCCTTCTTGCTGCGCCATGGTGGCGACTATGGTGGCCAGTTGCTGATTGATGTCGTCCTTGTTTTGCATGGTTTGCTTGTATTTTGCTTGTGTCTTGCTTATGTCTTGCTTATAGATGGGCCAGAGAGGAACAGGCATTCATCATAGCAATAATCCCGGGCGCTTTGCTCGCCGAATGAAGCCAGAAATAGGATTAGGCAAGAATCAGAAAGTTTCCGGCATTTAGCTTATGACGCTGTCTGCCTATCATGGCGACATTCCGCAATGAGCGGTCATCCTTGAAAGGCAGATCATGAAACAAAAAACCTGGTTAATTACTGGTGCCACCCGTGGCATAGGCGCAGCCATCGCCAAAGCCGCACTCGATGCCGGCGACAGGGTTGTCGTCACTGGCCGCGATATCAGCAAACTGCAAAGCCAGTTCGCCAGCTATGGCGACAAGGTGCTGGCATTGACACTCGATGTCAATGATGAAGCCCAGGCACAAGCCGCCGTCAAGGCAGCCTGCGCACAGTTTGGCAGCCTGGATGTGCTGGTCAATAATGCGGGCTATGGTCAGCTGGGTCTGTTTGAAGAAATCAGCACGGCAGAGATACGCCAGCAATTCGACACCAATGTGTATGGCAGCATGAACATGGCACGTGCTGCCTTGCCGGTGATGCGCGAGCAAAGACGCGGGCATATCTTTAACCTGTCATCAATAGGCGGTATCGCCGGTTTTGAAAGCGCATCTGTCTATTGCGCCAGCAAGTTTGCCATAGAAGGTTTTTCTGAATCACTGGCGCTGGAAGTGGCACGCTTTGGCATACACATCACCATCGTTGAACCCGGCTTCTTCCGTACGGATTTCCTGGATCAGACTTCGGTGCGCTATGGCGAAAAAGCCATCGCCGACTACGCCAGCAGTGGCGTTAACAGTCGCAATACCTACGACAGCTACAACCACCAGCAAGCCGGTGACCCGGTCAAACTGGGCGCAGCTATGGTGACCATCAGCAACTTGGCAGAACCACCTTTGCGTTATGCCGCAGGTTCAGACGCGATACAGGTTGTTGCTGCCAGCCTCGAAAAACACCAGCAAGAGTTGCAGCAATGGCGGGTCTTGTCGGTATCGACAGATGGGGATTTTGCGTAACCCGGGTATCGCAGTAGGGTGCGCGGTGCGCACCGTCTTTGAAGCATGTTGATCAAAAACGGTGCGCATGACGTACCCTACAAAAGCACCCCTCCACTATCTTTGGCAAACTGACAAAATGTGACATACTGGTACGATGTTGTTGTGTAACGGTGATCAGGGAGAGGGTGGATGCAGCTTGTTCCATATCTATCAGCGCGTGCAGGAAAGTGGATCAAGGGTACCGCCCTGATCGCCAGCCTGCTTGCCAGTGGCATGATGCCGGCTGCAAATCAGGCTGCAGGTCAGGCTGCCAGCGAGATCAACTGGTATGTTTTCCCGCTGCCTCCTTTGTATATACCTGAGGGACCGGGCAAGGGTGAGGGCATTGTTGATCTGGCCCTGCAACGCCATCTCGTTCCCAATCTGCCGGGCTACCAGCACAAGTTCATCAACGTGCCACTCAAGCGTCTGGAACTCATGCTCAGGGATGAAGGCAATGCCTGCGCGCTTGGCCTGTTCAAAAATGCCGAGCGT
Source organism: Undibacterium sp. TC9W (assembly GCF_049339865.1). NCBI lineage: Bacteria > Pseudomonadati > Pseudomonadota > Betaproteobacteria > Burkholderiales > Oxalobacteraceae > Undibacterium > Undibacterium sp. TC9W. The sequence goes on from NZ_JBMPPJ010000006.1 coordinate 93,854, forward strand.
GAAAAAACCATGGTGTTTTCCACGCCATTTTTCGCCCAGATACCGCCCGGTGCCATGATACCGCGTGCGCAGATTGCCCAACTGCGGCCTTATCTGCTCGCCGGTGATAAACTTAATTTCAGCAAGCTGCTGGAAGACGAAGTGCTGACTGTCGGTGTGCAAAGTGGCCGTAGTTACGGGGCAGCGATAGACGATTTGCTGGCAATCTACAAGGGCAAGAAGAATATCTTTTTGAACAGCGCCCCAAATGCAGCAAAAAGCCTGTTTCAGATGAATGCCCTGGGCCGCGTTAACCTCATCCTCGGCTATCCGTATGAAGCCAATTTCCTCAACAACCGCGACAGCGCTGACTTTGTCGATCTGAAATTCTATCCCCTGCAAGAGCAACCGGCTTTCCTGTCCGGCTATGCTGCCTGCTCCAAAGGCCCCTTTGGTGAACAGGTCATCGAGCAGATCAATGCCGTACTCGCCCGCCGCGACATACTCGAAGCCGTTGCCGCCTATTACGAAGGCTGGTTGCCAGAAGATGCGCACCCACTGGCGCGCCAGGTATTTGGACTTGCCTTTCCCGCCAAGCCCAGGACGAAGAAGTAAGCCTGATCACCGGGTGCTACAATCCTGCACAACAGCAGATTGTCATGCCACTTCCAGCAGACCAATATCCACCATGCAACTCGACAGATTCGACCGCCAGTTACTCAATCTCGTACAACAAGATTCCAGCCTGGCGGCTGAGCGCCTGGCTGAACAGGTGCCGCTGTCACCGTCTGCCATACAAAGACGCTTGCGCCGCATGCGTGAGCAGGGCGTCATTCTGCGGGATGCTGCAATCGTTGATCCGCTTAAAATTGGCCGCCCGAATTTCTTCATCGTCTCGCTTGAAGTTGAGCGCGAACGGCCAGAACTGCTGGCGCAACTGCGCACCTGGCTCAATGAGCACGAACATATACAGCAAGCCTTTTACGTCACCGGCGAAGTTGATTTTGTCCTCATCGTCACCGCACCCCATATGGAAGCCTTTGATGCACTGATGTCGCGCCTCATGCAAGAGAATGTCAACGTCAGGCGCTTTACGACCAATGTCAGCCTGGGTTTGGTCAAGCGCGGTTTGTCTATACCTGTACCGCTCGACGAGGCTGAATAAATACAGCTCAGTCGTGGGTTTCACCCGACAGGGGTGTCGCCAGCATGGAAGGGCGGTTGATGAATGCTTCATACCATGCCACCAGCCGGGGGCGACCATCCCTGAAACCGGGCAAGCCGCGAAATTCCAGCCAGCTCAAGGACGTTGCCACGGCAATGTGGCCGATATGGACTTGGCCATCCACATCCGTATCCAGGCCTTGTTCCAGCCAGTCGTAGCTAGCCAGCAGCTTTTGCGTCTGACCATCTCGTAGAGGAGGGTAGCGCAGTGCTTCCGGGCGACGCGAGGTTTCCCAGCGCACTGCGATGCCAGAATCTGCCATGCCCTTGGCTACCGCCTGCACCCGCAAGGCATGCCAGCGCGCCTCTCCCTCGCGCGGGATCAAGGGCCTGCCAGTGTGCAGGGTATCAAGGTATTCACAAATCACGTCAGAATCAAACAGCGGCGGCAAGCCGGGGCGCACCAACACTGGCACCTTGCCCAAAGGATTTTGCGCATACACGGCTTCATTACGGTTGGTCGGACTGGTTTCGTGGTGGATGACTTCTATCTGCCCGGCCAGACCAGCTTCGTGGGCGAATACCAATGCCTTGCGGGCATAGGGGGAATGGGTTTGGTAGAGTAGTTGCATAGTGAGAGCGTCCTGAGTTTGCATGAAAATATGACAAGCCAGCGGGATCTTCCCCTGGCTGTGCTTAAAAGACATGCTAAATCAGAGTGTCTGAATTTTCCCCGCATTTGTGGCATTGTCCATGCGGCTTTTCTGCAATATAGCTTGTCTCACCCATGCGACTTGCCTATACTGAGCCAAGACCAATACCATACAGGGAGACACCATGAAACGTTTCGCGCTGATTTTTCTGGCTTTGTTAAGTTCCATGATTTTCCCGAATGCCTACGCCGACAACCCGTCTGATGCCATCGACATGGTTGAAAAAGGTCTGGCCTATGTGAAGAAAAACAGTATTGACGCGCTCATCAAAGAGGTCAATAACAAAAACCCTGAATTTGTCAAAGGAGAAATGTATCTCGTTGTACGCAGTCTCGATGGCACCACCTTGGCCCATCCCGTCAATCCCAAGCTGATCGGCAAGAACATGATCGTCTTGCCAGATGCAGACGGCAAACTCTTCCGCAAGGAAATCGTCGAAGGCGCAAAAGCCAAGGGCAAAGGCTGGGTCGATTACCGCTACAATAATCCCGTCACCAAACAACTGGAAAATAAATCCACCTACTATGTACGCAGCGGCGACTACACGCTGGAAGCAGGGATTTATAAGGGCAATTGATGCAGTTGGGATGCATCGCGTAGGTGCGATTAGCAAAGCGTAATCGCACGTTTTCAATCGCTGAATTACGCTGATACGTAAGGCGTATTGCAATGCTCGCATGCACGCGGCGTGTACGGCACCGATATCTCTCCCTCGTTTGCAATGCCCTCATGCGGCGCATTACTATGCGCCCTACGGTCACAGCCAGTCTGATATCTCTTCTTTGATTCAATCATCTGCAGTGACAGGCTGAAATTGCGCAAGCAATCATCTATACAAGCATAAAAATAAAACATGCAACTCCTCTATCCATGCGATCCCTTTGACAAGAACCAGCCTGATGAAGCCTATGCAGAAGAATTCCATGCGGCCAAAGCGGCAGGCCTGACTTGTTTCCTGTTTTCGGCAGAAGACTTTGAGTCCGGTGACTTCAGGCCCAGACCAGCAATCCAGTTTTCCGGGAATATACTATACAGGGGCTGGATGCTGACACCAGAGCGCTACGCCCAACTGGAACAGGCAATTGCAGCAAAAAATGCTGCTTTGCTCACTACTGCCCATCAATACAGGCAATGTCATTATCTGCCAGCATGGTATGAGGCTTGCCGCGACGTGACACCGGGCACCATCTTCCTGACGCGCGATGACGACTTTGACGCGGCACTGGCAAGCACAGGCTGGCAAGCGTATTTCGTCAAGGACTATGTGAAGTCCCTGACTACGAGCAGAGGATCGGTAGCACGCAATGCAGACGAGGTGCGCGAAATCGTCAGTCTGATAGAACGCTACCGCGGTCAGATTGAAGGCGGCATCTGCGTACGTGAGTTTGAAGAACTATTGCCTGAAACAGAAGAACGCTACTTTGTATTGGGTGGCCATGTCTATGCGCGTGATGATGTGGTGCCCGATATCGTGTTGGATATTGCACGGCGAATAGACAGCCCGTTTTTTTCCATCGATATCGTTTTGAATAGTCACGGTGTAGCGAGGTTGATGGAACTCGGCGACGGTCAGGTTTCTGATCGCAAGAAATGGGATGCGGCAAAGTTTGTGGGAATTTTTGAAGCCTAGTCTCACAGTGAGTTGCCTGCAGGCGCGCTACACGGCACAGATATTTCCCCCGGCGTGCAATGCTCTCATGCGGCGCATTACAATGCGCCCTACGGTCACGGCATTAATGCGATAGACTTTTACTTCATTTGCGTGCACTTGTTAAAGCTAGTAAGATCGGCATCGCAATTATGGCTGGCACGGCTACGCCGGGTTGATACTGTGCGTAAATTTCACTGGAGTGTAGAGGATGTTTTATGGTACCAAATTCTTTGGGCAGGTTGAGTCTGTTGATCGTCACTTGCATATAGCGACACGTTTCCATCATTTTTCTTTGATACCTCTGGTTTATCAGGGCAGCTATATTGTGATCGACAATACGCATGCCCTGCGTATTCCCATCAACTTCAAATCTATCGCCTTTGCATATTTGAGGTTGTTGATAGGTGCTGTGATTATTGTGTCGATTTTATCTATGTTGATTATATTGTCCGGCAGCCCAATCGAACGCGATGCATGGTGGTTTGTCGCTGCCTGCACAGGCGTGATAGCCCTGTCTTTTACCGCTGCCTATTACAGCTTTAAATTTGGAAAGGCGAACCCAGAAAAAAGGGCGCAGATGATCGCATTCATAGAAAAGAACAAAGAAAACGTCGTCAAACTGGGGCCGATGCGGGTACATGCTTATTGACTGGGATATGACTGTAGAGTGCAGAGCATTTTACAATGCACTCTGTGGTTCTACGATGTCGTCCTGAACTCACTCATCACCAGACGTATGCTGTCTATTCCGCTGCGCCGTATTCTATTGGTAACCGATACCAGGCTCGCGTGGCTGGTCATGAAGCTTGGTTTCAAATATACCGCTGGTGGCAACGTTTCAGTCTTGTTTATCTGCGACAAGCGGGTTTGCATTTCCTCAAGAGATACTACGTGCCCGTCCAACAATATGCTGTCATCAAAATTTATCGCAATTTGTGTCACAGATATTTCCATCATGCCATCGCAGCTAACATTTGCCAGGCTTGACAGTTTCCATAGCAACATATCCCGCTGCCTTGGTAGGCCAATGATCATTACCATCATCAGCACCAGAATAACGCCGATCAAGGGCGTCATATTCATGCCCAATAGATGATCACTGTCTTCGTCTGGTTTGGCTGAAGTGGAAAAAAACATGATGGCATCCTGCTGGCGGTGTGATGCCTTAGCATTGCATTAATCTGTTGAGGATGCAAGTAGCATGTTCCTGATTTACAGGCATGGCAAAACACCAGTTGCCATGATGCGGGAAAAATACCCTCAATCCTCTTCCAGCTTCACTCTGCGTGTCGTAATCGTGAAATAATTCTCTTCGTCTTTTGCACGTACATCAAATGAGTATTTGAAGTCGATGATGATGTCAGGCATGTCTTGAAAAGGCTCAAAGGCAGTCAATTTTCCTTTGAGTTCTTCAATTTCTGTTGCTCTGCCAAAAAAGTTAGTGCTCCCCGTTACGCATGACAATGCTCTGGTGACATTGGCAGCCATGAACTCGCCCGAACTGTTTTTGCTCAACCAGTTACAAAATGCTCTACCTTTGTCGTCTGCTCTGTCGCCTGCTCTGTCCTGCTTGCATACTCTTTGATAAGAGAGAATATCGACATGGCGGACAAAGAAAGTAATGCTGCGGCTCTGATCGATTTTCAAATCTGTTGAAAATGCTTTTAACTGTTCGCAAAAAGCCGGGGCCGTCTGGTTGTCGGCGTTGGCGTTAATGCTTGCGAATGCGCACAAGAGCAAGGCTATGTATAGTTTTCTTGGTTTGCTTGAAAATTTCATATTGCCTGCTGATAGATATCTTTGATGCTGATGTGAAGTCGGTACGGTAAGGCTGAGATGGGTGCCGTCAAGTGCCTTATGAAGCAGGCACTTATAAAAATACCCCGGAATGAGATGGACTCAAGCCGGGGCATTTTTAGCGTGTTTGCTTTTGAGCTTACTTCGCTACCGGCAAATCACCATGGCTGGCGGGAGAAGCTGTTACCTCCAGGTCAGCAGACTGGCTGGCAGAGGCTGAGCTTTGCTCGGTGGCTGATGCCGCGACGTTTTCTGTACTGGCTGCCGTAATCGTATCGGCCAGGGTTTTGGGGGCTGGCACGGGGGCGAGCTGGAGAGGTACACCGCTGGCCAGCAGTTGTTTTTTCTCTGCTGGCAATTGCTGGTACAGCTCCCATTGCCTGGTTTTTTGGGCAGTCTCGATTTTCTTGGCCTGTGCGTAGTTCAGGCGGGCGATCTGTTTTTGTTCTGGGCTCAGTTGCGCCCACAGTTCCATGCGTTTTTGTATGCGTTTTTGTTCTTCAGGTTTCATGCCCGGGTAGCGGTCGGCAATGGTGATCCACTTTGCCTTGTTCTTGTCGTCAAGCTTACCCCATTGGCTTAGCAAGGGCGACAGGGTTTTTTGCTGGGCTGCGCTTAATTGTGACCATTCTGCTTTACCGACCAGGCGCGAGGCTGGCCTGGCATTGCCTGCGGCCATTTTAGCGTCATTGCTGGCCTGCAGGCCAGCGACAGCAGCCTGCCTTGTTTCATGGATATTAAAAAACAGCAAGCCGGCCAATGCTGTTATGCCTGCTAAAGCGCTCAGGCTGGCCAAGTCTATGGTTTTGTTCACTGGTTTCATGACGCTACTCTCGAATTGATCGAATCAGGATTACTGCAACAGGCCCTGAGATTGCGTTTGTAAAATCTCGCTTGTACCAATATGAGACCATATTGCAGAGATGAAGTTTCCTCCATTGTAAGCTTCATTTGGATTTTCGTCAGCGTCACCGGGCGTCGCGTTGAGCGCTGGCTGCTTGTTTCACGCATTCATCTGTCAATTAAAGCAATCAGTTCCATCACAGTGATAGCTTTGTGGGCACACTCGGATACTTATCATCCCTGTCCGACATGATGCATGCTGTCGAATTTGTCCATTTCCATCTGCCACAGCCTGGCTTGCTCACGCAACCAGGTGGTAAAGGCCAGCACCTCGGGCAGTGCCGCACTGTCTTCGCGCAAGACCAGCAGATTGTCGCGAGAGGTAGGGCAGATGGTAGTGTTAGCCAGTACCAGGGTGCCAGCCTGCAGGCGGCGCCATGCTATCGACAGGCGGCCCAGGGCGATGCCCTGGCTGTGCTGGGCAGCTTCCAGCAGGACATCGGCATCGTTATAGGCCTGGCCTTGCAGGCTGAAGTCCTCAGGCAGGCCAGCGGCAGCCAGCCAGTGGACAGGGTCCAGTGACAGGTGTTGCAGCAGCATCGATGCGGGCCACAGGCGTGCATCTGTACCCAGCCTGCTCTTGAGTTCTGGCGATGTCACTGCCAATAAGCGGTCTGTGAACAGCGTCTCGCAAATCTGGTCTGTACTTTGCCTGGCGCCGTGGCGTATCGCCACCATGGCCACGCGCGGGGCAGGGCGCGCCAGTGCGTAGTCGGTATCAATGATCAGGCGTATATGCGGGTGGGCCGCACTGAAGCTGGCCAGGCGTGGCAGCAGCCATTCTTTGGCGATGGATGCCAGGGTGGAGATATGCAGGGTCTTAGTTGCTGCATCTGCCGGTGGGTAAATCGCCTGGTGCAGGGCAGACAAGGGGCCAGCCAGGCGAGTCAGCAGGGCTGCGCCGTCATCGGTCAGGCTGACTTTGGGGCCGTGACGCTTGAACAGGGTCAGGCTGCTCCAGTCTTCGAGCTGGCGTATCTGGCGGCTGATGGCACCCGGCGTCAGGCTCAGTTCATCGGCTGCCTTGCTAAAACTGCCCAGGCGCGAAGCTGCCTCAAAGGCTTGCAGCGTGAACAGGGGTGGCAGTTTTCCTTGCATATTGAATTTTCCTCACTTTCATATTGCGAAAGTATCGTTTTTTTACCTGTCTATGTTACGACAATAATGGCGACATCGACATTTGACGGGGAAAAGAGTATGCAGGCTATCATCGTGAAACAGTTTGGCGGGCCAGGGCAATTGCAATTGCAGGATGTGCCAGCACCCACATCCACTGATGAGGTCATCGTCAATGCCGCCTGGGCAGGTATCAATTTTGTCGATATCTACCAGCGTGAAGGCCGCTATCCCGGCGTTAAACAGCCCTGGCCCATGGGTATAGAGGGCACAGGCATAGTCGCTACTGCACCGGCGGGCAGCGGCTGGCACGCGGGCGACAGGGTAGCCTATACCACAGGCGTGCAAGGCACTTATGCCAGCCAGGTGGCCGTGCCTACCGCGCACCTGATACGCATACCCGCTGCTGTCAGCCTGCGTGATGCCTGCGCCGCCATAGAACACGGCCTGACTGCCATCATGCTGACCGACAATGTCGCTCGCCTGCCAGCCTCCGGGTCGGTATTGGTACATGCTGCCGCTGGCGGTGTTGGCGGCTGGCTGGTGCAATTGCTGGTGGCACGCTGCCTGACGGTATTTGGTACGGCATCGTCCGCCAGCAAGGCTGACTGGTTGCGCAGCGTCGGTGCCCAGCCGGTGACGTATGAAGATGGCAAAGACTGGCTTGCCCACATCCGCGATAGAACCCAGGGGCGTGGTGTCGATGTAGTGTTTGATTCCGTCGGTAAAAGTACTTTCACCCATAGCCTGGATGTCGTCGCCCCTTGCGGCCACGTCGTTTTATTTGGTGCCGCCAGCGGCCAGCCTGATCCTGTCGATGTCCTGCAACTCATGCGTAAGAGCATCACCCTGACACGACCGGTCTTACCGCATTACCTGACGACTCCGGTGGTCTTGCAGGCACATGCCAGCAAGGTGTTTGATTATCTTTCCAATGGCACGGTCAAGTTGCGCATCCATGCCGAATATGCGCTGGCAGAAGTCGCACAAGCCCATGCAGCATTGGCAGAACGCGGTACGCAAGGCAAGCTTTTGTTAGCAATTAATCCCACTCTCGTTTAGGAAATACCATCATGACTACGATCGCAAAAAAACTGCAAGAACTCGGCCACACTTTACCGCCCGTCAAAGCACCGGCGGCCAATTATTTGAGCTACACCCTGCAAGGCAATCTGCTCATCATCGCCGGGCAGATAGGCAATCCAGGTACAGCCAAAGACGGCGTGCTGGGTGCCGGCGGCTCGGTAGAGGCAGCACACAAAGAAGCACAAATGGCAGCGTTGCGCCTGCTGGCCGTCATTGATGCAGTCACCGGTGGTGACATAGAGCGCATAGCACAGGTGCAGCGCCTGGGTGTATTCGTCGCCGCCAGCCATGACTTTGATGGCCATAGCGCCGTTGCCAATGGGGCTTCTGATCTCTTCGTTGCTGTCCTCGGAGAGCGAGGCCGCCATGCCCGCACGGCAATAGGCGTCTCCAGCCTGCCAACGGGTGCAGCGGTAGAAGTCGATGCGATAGTCACTTTGGTGGAAGCATGATCAAGCCCGTGATTAACAGCGTGATCAGTGTTGAACAACTGGCGCAATTGCGTATGCAGACACCCGGCCTGGATCAAGGCACGCACCTGAATCATGCTGGTGCCTCGCTATTGCCACGGGCTGCCCTGCAAGCCATACACGCCCACCTTGATCTCGAAGCGCAGGTCGGCCCCATGGAGGCTGCCCTGCTGGTGGCTGACAGGCTGCAAAGCTTGCGTGAAGATGCCGCCGCACTGATCAATGCCAGCAGCGATGAAATCGCCCTCATGAGCTCTGGCTCCAGTGCCTTTGGCAGCGTATTTGCCGCCATGCCACAATTAAGACCGGGCGACAGAATACTGACAGGGAGACAGGAGTGGGGCGGCAACCTTGCTAATTACCAGCGTGCCGCACAGCGCGCGGGTGCGACGGTAGAGACTATCCCCAGCCAAGCAGATGGTAGTGTCGATGCAAATGCCCTGGCACAAATGATCGACAAACATGTACGCCTGATTTCACTTACCTGGCTACCCGCCAATGGTGGCCTTATCAATGACGCCGTTGCTGTTGGCCGTGTCGCCGCCGCGGCTGGCGTGCCTTATATCATCGACGCCGGGCAAGCCCTGGGGCAAATACCGGTTGATGTCAAAGCCCTGCAATGCGATGTATTAAAAAGCGCAGGCCGCAAACACTTGCGCGGGCCACGCGGTACCGCCTTGCTGTATGTGCGCAAATCATTTCTCGACAAGCTGGAACCCGCCTGGGTCGATGTCTCATCTGCCCCCATCGCGGCAAATGAAACCCATCTGCGCAATGACGCCCGCCGCTTTGAAACCAGCGAAGCCGCAGTCGCCCTGCAATTGGGTCTGGCAGAATCAGTCAGGCTGGCACTGAACACGGGCGTCGCCCAGCTGGGCGCTGTCAGCGCCGCGTTGGCAGCAACTTGCCGCCAACGTCTGGCGACCATCCCGGCCATCTGCCTGCATGACCAGGGGGACGGCGCACGATCCGGCATAGTCTCGTTCAACTTGCAGGGGCATGATGCGATGAGCCTGAAAAACAAACTCGCCCGGCAACGCATTTACATAGGTGCAAACGGCGTACCCTATACCCCGCTCGACATGCAGGCGCGTGTCTTGCACAGCATCGCGCGGGCATCGTTTTCTTATTTGAATACAGAGGATGATGTGGAGATATTGGCGCGGGCTTTGGAGGCAATGATTTGATTTGCAGGGTGCGCCGTGCGCACCGCCTGCTAACTTATTCAAACTTCACGGAGCGGTGCGCATGGCGCACACTACTGGGGATAAGCATGCTCTCCATCGTAGCCTTGACGTATGTTCTGCTAATTCAGATTTTTTCTACAGGTTTGGGACGCAATACAGACTTATAACGCCTTTCACGTTCCAATGATCCAGCCCATCCGCAAGAATGCTGGTGATAACTGACAAAAAAGAACATCAAAGACTGGAAATCCGGATTGCTTGTGTCGTTGATTTCGTAAGAAATATCTTCTGCTAACTTTTCTTGTGTATCAAAGTCCAGGTAGGTTATGGCATATCGCGTAAGTTGATGCGGCAGTTCTTGATGCTCCCTGCGAAAACCGTATCTGAAAGTACGCTTGTCTAACGTTGATTCTTCCGCACTGCCTAGTTTTTTTACATGAAATTTTTTTCCCTTGTCCTGATATTCAATCTGTGGGTAAATACCCAGAAAAAGTTTATTGATATCACCGTACCGGCCTGTATTGTCATCTTCCAGATAAACGCCTTCAACATCGACCGCTTGTTTATATACTTTCCAGCCACAATCTTGGGTAAATGCGTCTATCTGATGTTGTTTAACGATATCAGAGTAGTTGAAAGCTAACCAAGCCGTAAGGATAAGCACGAATACACTGAGTTTATGAATGACAGAACGACGACGGGCGCTTTGTGCGCTGAATTTGCGATCTACTACCCATCCGCAGATTAGATATAGTAAAACTGCACCGGCAAGGCAAATCAATAAGCCGGCGAAAGCAATTATTCCCATTAGTTACTACTTTCTCGCCTTGATAATCCGGGATTTTTAGAAATTAAAATCACTGTAAGCCTTGTTTTAATGCGAAAACCAAACCACTGCGACACCGCTGGCAGGACTTTTGATCATAAAGTTGATGCCTGTATTAATCTAATTTTTGTCTGGCTTTATATTACATTTTTGCGTGAGGATATCACCAATCGGCTTGTCGATTAAAAAAATGCCATAATCCTCAGCTTACTTCTTAATAGGAATGACAGATGCAGCGCTGGCGACACGCAGGTGACAGAAAAAATTTTGGCGACTGGCTGGTCCTCACCATAGATATACAGATGAATGAGGCAGGACTGCAAGCAGCCTGCGAGCAATTGATTGCTGCTACATCTGACATGGAAAAATTTCTTGACCTTGGCAATGGAGAACAATCAAATGATTACAAGATCATTTTCAGGCATGGCGACACCATCGTCCATGAACGTGCCTTCTTCCATGAAGCGGTAAAGTTTGCTGCCCTGAGATCATTGATCTCGCAATATGTGAGCAATGTCAATCATGAGAGCAACACCTGGCAGGACGAATACCACCCCAGGGGCAGTTATGCCATTGCAGAACTGGTGCTGGCCGATCAAAACTATATACCGCAATTCGCCAGGCTCCTGTTCAACTGGGATATGGGTCATGAGACTTATCATTACAGGCTCATTGACAAGCTTTTTGAAAAATATGGCTATACAGAACAGACACTGTTTTTGCTGGCAGCGCGTGTTTGCGCCGATGGCCAGCATAGCGGTGAGAATGTCTTGCGTGCCATTTACCGTCATGGCTTCAAGCGGCAAATCCTGCTTGAGGATTTTGTCAGCGTTGCACTGGCGATCTTGCCTGATCCTGAATCTGCCTGGCAATTACGCGAATTCGCCCGTATCTACGCAGGTGAGGACAAAGCGCAATATGCGCAGGTCACAGAAATTTTCCTGAACGCCTTGCGCAAGGATAAAAGGTTTGCGGCGGTGATGGGTGAAGTGCAGGACAGTTTCGCTGAAGACTATGACGAGCACCGGTTGATGGAAGTCGCAGGTTTTCTTGCCGACGAAACCCTCGGCGACTGGAACGAAGGGCTGGATGATGCATTGGTAGAGAGCACGGATTTGAGCAAGTTGCTTCCTTTGGATGCAGCTTAGGCTTGGTTAGCCCTGCATGCTACAAGCGTAATTCATGCCGTGATGTAGGGCGCATTGCAATGCGCCCTACGGTTCGCAGCTTTTCTACGTCCCCGTATAAACGGAGAAAATAAGGCGGTTCAGCAGGGTGCTCCATGCGCACCGGCCTTTGTCATCAATAAACCCGGCGCGCACGGCGTCCCCAACAAGGAAATTGCCTCTGTTGCCCACATGTTCGACCTGACTAATTGACAAAACTCCCGCCCATATGGTTTCATCTGCAATCCTGTCTCTTGCGAGGCAAAGAGAAAACATACAAAAAATCCGGGGCGACACCATGGGACTATTCGACTTTTTCAAAAGCAAGCCACCCGCACGCATTTCGCTGGAGCAATTGTCTTATAACATCGCCTACCAGATATTGCCGCATTATGTCTTTCGCCAAGCCGCGCAATTGTTTGATATTGTCGAAAAAGCCGACGAAAATTCCCACTACCTGTTTTACCACCTTGGTTGCAAAGCGCAGGAAATACCCAGCTTGCAGGAAGAGGCCACGCAATACCGCTGGCATCAGTGTGAACTTGATGCCAGCCATACTCTGCTGGTGCTGGCTTATCCCCAGGCCACGCCGGTTGACCTGACGGGCAAGTCGCTGGAAGAGGTCAAGCAAAGCGCAGGCACCTGGGTGCTGGCACCGCATTTCTCGGGCATCGTGCGTAACAAGTCCAGCCAGCATATCCGTTACTATGTATTGGGCCAGACCTCCATGGGTGGCGGCACGGTCTTGCGCGAGATTGATGACATGGGGACAAATGCCAATCTGGGTGCCGGGCCACAACCTGCGCTGGATACCTTCGTTGAGCTCATGCGGCAGCGGCTTGGTCAGCAGGCCAGCATCCCCTGATCATTTATGATCATTCCTGATCAATACACATACCGCGCCAACACCTGCCTGAACTTCTCCAGCGCCACTTTGAGTACATCCATCTCCACCGAGCCCAGTGCCAGACGCAAGGCATGCGGTACCTGTTCTGTGGTCGCAAAGGGTTCCGCCGTTGAGACGGCAATTTGCTCACGTTCCAGTGCCATGGCTATCTGATCTGCGCGCAGCTCTGCTGGCAGCGGCAGCCAGATAAAATACGATGCCGGATGGCTGATGTAATCAAATCCATTCAGTATTTTTCCAGCCAGTGCCTGCCGGGATTTTGCATCGGCACGCTTTTCTTTTTCAAGGCGGGCTACCGTGCCATCGCCCAGCCAGTTGCACACAAGGCTGGTCATCAGTGCAGGTGTGTTCCAGGTCGTGGCCCGTATTGCGCGTTCAATCGCGTGCAGGTGTTGCGTGGGTGCGGCAACATAACCCACCCTGAGCCCGGTAGAAATATTCTTGGAAAATCCTGATATATACACCGTCAGCTCAGGTGCCAGTGCCGCCAGTGGTGCAGGTGGCCTGGTCGCCAGAAATGCATAGGCAGCATCTTCCATGATCAGCAAGCCATGTTTGCGGGCGATGCGCACCAGCTCTTGCCGCCATGCCAGACCCATGACCAGTCCCAGGGGGTTATGCATGGTGGGCATGGTATATACCGCCCGCACTTTGCGTTGCCTGCATAGTTTTTCCAGCGCGTTCAGGTCGGGGCCGTCTTTGCCCATTGCAATCGGTAGCAATTCGAGATGCTGTGCTTGTGCAACAACTTTGAAACCAGGATAAGTCAGCGCATCCACAGCGACCACGTCACCGGGTTGCAGCAAGGCCATGGCGGTCACTGCCAGCCCATGTTGTGCACCGCTGACGATGGCTACCTGCTCAGCCCCGACATCAAGGCCACGACTCGCAAGATGACGGGCCATGGCGGCACGCTCATGTTGTCTGCCACCATGCGGCTGGTAACGCAGCAGTGCATCTATATCACCTGAAGATGCCAGCTGGCGCAAGGCGGCGCGCAATAATTCTGCCTGGCCCAGCAGGGATGGATAATTAAAATTCAGGTCAGTCATCCCCGTCGCGGTCGCATGCTGGTCTATACCCATGCCGGGTGACAGCGTAGTTTCCCGCACAAAGGTACCACGCCCGGTTTCACCACTGACCAGACCCATGGTTTCGAGTTCTGCATACACGCGGCTGGCCGTGACCAGCGCCAGGCCATGTGTTGCAGCAAGTTTGCGGTGCGTGGGCAGACGTGTGCCTGGTGCCAGGCGGCCAGAACGTATCTCACTAGACAGGGTATCGACGAGTTGTTTATAGCGGCTCAGCGGCATACTAAAGCGTATCCATGACAATTATTTGATTGTATTGTTTTGCCAGCTTATTATGCCTCATCGTCATTGCAAACCCAAAGAGAGATTATGCATATCGCCATCCTGACATTTGAAGGTTTTAATGAACTTGATTCCCTGATCGCTCTGGGTATTTTGAACCGCATCAAGACGCCAGGCTGGCGCGTGTCCATCGCCAGCCCCGCAGCGCAGGTGCGTTCCATGAATGGCGTCTTGCTGGAGTCGCAAATATCCCTGCAGGAAGCAAATGCAGCAGATGCCGTCATCATCGGCAGTGGCATGCGCACCCGTGAAGTGGTGGAAGATGCCACCCTGATGGCGCAATTGCAACTTGATCCAGCCCGGCAAATCCTGGGCGCACAATGTTCAGGCACGTTGGTGCTGGCCAAACTGGGTTTGCTGGGCAGCGTGCCAGCCTGCACTGACCTTACCACCAAACCCTGGGTGCAGGCAGCAGGTGTTGAAGTCTTGAACCAACCCTTCGTCGCCAAAGACAATGTCGCCACTGCCGGTGGCTGCCTGGCCTCACAATACCTGGCTGCCTGGGTCATTGCCCGCCTGGCAGGAACAGAAGCCGCAGAAAGCGCTATTCACTATGTTGCCCCGGTCGGTGAGAAAGAAGACTATGTAGAGCGCACCATGCGCAATATCACTCCGTATTTGTGACACCGGCGACAGGTTCAGGATAATATGCGTGTTCCCGATTTCCACTGTTACAGTCCACCAGTATATGAACGAACACCTTGCTTATTTCAAGGAACTTGTAGAACCTCTGATCCCCGCTTCCTATGTCCTGACCTGGACTGAATATCTGGAAGGGGATTTTGGTGATTTGAAAAGACTGGAATTTTCATCATCCTCCAAAATCGGCGCGATCGATTTCTGGTCCAAAGACTGGCTGGCGATTGACGTCGTTGATCTTGATGCGGAGGATCAGGTCTTGAATGTGCTTTATTCACCCGATCAGATGCATGAAATCCCGGCAGGCTTTGCGCGGCTGCTGGAGATTTTGTCGGCGTCCTAAGGCATTGTTTGTAGGTACGATTAGAAAAGCGAAACTGCCCGCCGGGCTGAAAATGTATGTATGTCAAACCTGCCCCCGCGCTTGCAACAACCTCTTAGAAAGAATACCAGATGAAAAAGCTTCTCATCACTTGCGGCACGCTGTTCGCCTTGTCAGCCAGTCTGCCTGCATTCGCGGAAGACCCCGTGGGAGATTGGACAGGTTCAATAGAAGGCATGATTCGTCTGAATATTTTCTTCACTAAGACACCATCAGGCCAACACGAAGTCAATATCATCAGTCCTGACGACGACAAGGAAACCATTAAAGCCGACAAAGTAGAAGCTGGAGAAAATTTCATGCGTTTTAGCATTGCGAAGTACAACGCCAACTACGAAGCAAAATGGGACGAGACGCAGAAAGCATGGCTCGGTACATGGACACAAGGGCAGTCACTCAAACTTAAGCTTACGCGTTTAGACGCCGAAGCCTTAGCTGCACAAACACAAAGGCGCCCGCAGGAAGAAGCAATAGCAAAAAGCCCGCGCAACTATTCGAGTAAAGATGTGAGTTTTCAAAATGCAAAAGTCAAGATAAGTTTGGCGGGCACACTGACACTACCGCAAGGAAAAGGTCCATTTCCCGCAGTCGTTTTGGTGCATGGATCAGGTCCCAATGATAGAGATGAGACAATTAAAGACCATAAATTTTTTCTGGTGTTGGCAGATCATTTAAGCACACAAGGGATCGCGGTGCTGCGCTACGATAAACGCGGCATCGCAGCATCGACAGGCGATTACAAGAGTGCTACGACCTTTGACTTTGCCGACGATGCCCAGGCAGCAGTCGATTATCTGCGCACCCACTCTGAAATCAACCAGGACAAACTGGGAGTGATAGGCCATTCCGAGGGTGGTCTGATCGCGCCCATGCTGGCAGCAAACAATCCCAAACTGAAATTTATTGTTTTGATGGCAGGTCCTGGCGTACGCACCGATGCTGTACTACTGGAACAGAGTCGACTAACTTTACTTGCCAATGGTGAGAGCCAAGCCGAAGTCGAGAAAGCTCAGAAAGTATTTCGTGAAGCCTATTCCATTATGAATTCAGGTGCAGACGACAAGACGATCAGCGAGCGACTGAAAGCATATTTCGACCAAGCGGAAAAAAACGGCGATCTGGACAAGGGCGCAGGAGCAAAACAATTAAGCAGATTGGAAAGGCCCTGGTTTAGAGCATTTATCAAATACGACCCCGCACCGACCCTGGCGAAAGTGAAGCAAGCAACACTGGTTTTGAATGGCGAATTGGATCTGCAAGTTCCCGCTAAAATGAATCTCGATGGCATTCGTGCCAATATGAAAGCAAACAAAAACGTCGTGATCAAAGAACTGCCTAAACTAAACCATCTGTTCCAAACCGCGACCACCGGTTCATCGGCTGAATACGGAAAAATCGACGAAACTTTGTCACCTACAGCCTTAGAAGCTATGTCTGGTTGGATCTTGCAGCAATAAATTTAACCCGTGTAGGTACAATTAACAAAGCGTAATCGTACTCATGACTTTATGATGACTATTGATATTTTTATGTCTCTACGTGTCATCTAAATTGAATTGAAAGAAAATGCGATGATTAAGGCGGACGAGAATTCATCTCAAAGTTTATTTGACCAGGCCAACGATGCATGGGACCGCGGAGAAAACGAAAAAGCTTTTGAATTGCTACATTTAGCGGCCAATCAGGGCGAAATTTATGCCTATAACACTATTGGCTATTTTCTGGACGAAGGTGTCGGCGTGCCTCAAAATAAGGATATGGCATTACTCTGGTATAAAAAGGCTGCAAAAAATAAGGACATCTGCGCTTTTATGAATATCGGTGTCTTGTATCGTAATCTGGGCAATTTAAAGCGTGCTTCTTATTGGTTTTTAAAAGCTCTACATAACGGCGATGGTGACGCTGCAATTGCTTTGGCAAAAATTTTCATTCATAAAGGAACAAAGCAAAGTAGAGCCCAAGCAGTTAAATATTTGAATATGTCCCTTGAATCAGACAATGTCATGTCTGATACGCATGATGAGGCACGCAGAATTTTGAAGCAAATCAATTCGTAGGTTCGAATGGCGTCGCGTAATCGTACACATGTAGCGCAAGGAAATGACAGAAACCCAGACTATATCCTGAGTTTCTGTCCGATGACTGCCTGCAGTTATGCTGAACTTATACCGCTAACATTCGCTTATTCAACGACCTGCATCCAGCGTCTTTCCTGCACGGTACGTTCTTTGAAATACTTGCGCGGATTGCCGCACATATGGCAACTGCAGGTTGTTGGTGTATGCAAGACCATACCCAGGCGCAAGACACTGAGCTTTTCTTCCCAGCTATAAAAATAATACTGACGTTTCTTTTTCAGACGCGCAGCATGGTGCCTGCGCAAAGCACGAGAGAGATCTTTCATGATAGTTCCTCATTACCCCGGGCGGCCCGATTGCCGCCTTGTGTGGCATGAAGAACTTTTTGTTGTACTGGTTCATGATGGACTTTCTATATTTGAAATATCAATATCGCGTATTTGCGGATACTCCAGATTTTTGCAAGAGGCTATATGATGCTTTATTAGAGAAGATAGCGTGCTGCATACCGCCAGCTTACGGTGTATTGCATATGTTCTGCATTTGCTATGTAGGTGGCGACGTTCGCAATTGGGTAGATGCGTCATGCGCCCTATTCATTGATAGTAAATCGGTGCGCGTGGTGCGCCCCACAAATCTATGTAGCCTGGAGACTGTCAATGCAATGTAAGCTCAGTGCATCCAGATACAAGGCCAACTCTTGCGGGGCTTCGTGCATGATGAGCAGGTAGGGATGGATTGAAGTTTTCTTCTTGAACAGCATGGTGACATGTTGTCCGCTGAAGTACCAGCCTTCCAGTGTTTTGCTCCAGGCCAGCCGGGTGACGTTGGTGTTGATGCGGTAACAAGAGACGACATCATCACGAAACTGATATTCTGCAGTGAATGGCAAGACTTTTTTTGGGGACTTGAGTATTTTGGCTGCACTAAGATTGGCAATCCGGCGCCAGTAGGGCAGGATGATTTTTTCCTGTGTTTTCAGGAACCTGTCGGTATCCCAGGTGCAGAAAAAGGCGACAGAAAAAAGGAAGAAGAGTAGCAGATCAACCCTGATGCCGTGCATCGTCGAACCATCCAGGGAAATCAATACCACCGAGAGACAGAGCCCAATGGCGCTGACATATTTCGCCAGCCTTGCGCGAAATAATTGTATGGTGTCTGTAAAAATCCGCTTGCGGCAAACAAGCAGGCGGTCATACACCAGGCTGCGCAGTTCTGCTTCAAGAGCCGCAAAAAAGTCCGCTTGTACCTGTGTTTGCAAATCTAAACGCTGTTTGCATGTATAAGTCGCGACGGGTATCTGGTGTATGGAATCTGTACTTTCGGTCATATAGGGGGAATATCTGTTTTGGCCTGCCTGGGCTGGTACAGTCCACTATTGTATGCTGCCAGTCTAACACAGGCCATTATTAGTCCAAAGTAGCCAGCGCCCGTTCAAGATCTGCCAGCAAGTCATCAACATGTTCCACACCCACATGCAGGCGCAGCAGCCAGCCGGTTTTTGGCGCGCGCTGTGGGGCAACTGCAATCAGGCTGTGTACGCCACCCCAGCTATTGCCTAGCGTGAATAACTGTAGTGCAGCGACAAACTTTTCTATCGCTGGCAGATTGTCTTGCTTCAGGCTGAAAGACAGCAAGCCATTGCCGAGTTTGAAATCGCGTTTCCATAAGTGGTGATAAGTATCCCCCGGCAGTGGTGGGTAATTGAGCTGGGCTATCGCGGCATGGCTTTGCAAGAATGCGGCGATGCGCAGGGCAGATGCATATTGCCTTTCCAGCCGCAAGGCCAGCGTCGGCAAGCCGCGCAGTGCCAGGAAGCATTCATCGGGGGCGACGTAATAGCCCAGCAGTTCTGCCGTGTCGCGCAGGGCATGGTAGGCTGCTTCATCGCGTGTGCTGACTGCACCCATCAACAAATCAGAATGCCCACCCACGTATTTGGTCAGTGCCTGTATGCTGAAATCGACACCAGCATCCAGCGCCCTGAACCCTAGTGCCGTAGCCCAGGTATTGTCCATCACTACCTTGATCTGGTGCGCATGGGCAGCAGCAACGATGGTGGGTATGTCCTGCATTTCCATGCTGTTGGAAGCAGGACTTTCTGTCCATACCAGTTTGGTATTGTGTTCAAAAAAAGCAGCGATGCCGGCGCCAATATCATTGGGGTAAATGCTGTGGCGCACCCCCCATTTGGCAAACAGGGTTTTGGTGGTTTCCAGCGTCGGGCCATAGATGCTGTCCGGCAGTAGAACATGGTCACCGGCAACCAGCAGCATGCTGTTAACCAGCACCGCCGCGGCAAGGCCAGTGGGCACCAGCACGGTATGACCACCACCTTCCAGCTCAGACAATTTATTTGCCAGCGCATAGTGGGTGGGCGTGCCATTTTGTCCGTAGCTATAACCCGTATGTGCCTGCGCCTGCCGGTGCAGGAATGATGCAACATCCGGGAAGACGATAGTCGATGCATGGAATACGCCCTGCGACAACGAGGCAAATCCATCCGGGATATCGCTGGCAGGTTTTACCAGTCTGGTACTGATGTCAGTCATGGCTATTCTCTCCAAACGCTGATCAGAATGGCAGTTGCGCAGCCGGTATCACGCTGATCTGCCCCATCTCGCTCCATACCCAGTTGTGGTGATTGCTGATGCTTGCTGCATCCAGGTGAGGGCGGTTGCGCGTGGTATGGGCATCGGCAATGACGTTGGTCTTGATACCCAGCGCCGCTGCCTGCCGTATTGCACTGTCTAGACAAAACTCGCTGGCGTAGCCGCAGACAAACACTTCATTTATGCCACGTTCAGCAAGCCCTGCTTCAAAGCCGGTTTGCTGGAAAGCGCTGCTGTGCTGCTTCGCGCAAACATAGTCGTTTGCCTGTGGTGCAATGGCGGTGGGGAATTGCCAGCTGTCGCTGTCTTTTTCCCATGCAGTACCTGCTTCATTATGCTGCACATACACCACCGGCATGTTGGCCTTGCGCGCCCTCGCAATCAATTCGTTGATACGCGCCAGTATTTCGTCTGCCCTATGGGCAGGTGGGTCTATAAAAACCGCATTCTGAAAATCGATGATGAGCAGGGCAGATGACATGGTTTACTCCAAAATTGATAAGCGGGCTTACAAAGGGGGACTTAAAGGCTTATGCAGAAACAGTAGTTGCGATCACTTGCAATAAATCCGGTGGCAGAGTCCAGTTTTGTTTGATGGCCTGCACTGCTGCCTGGGTATCACCAGCACGCAGCGCCGCGATGATGGTTTTGTGTTCTTGTATCGATTGTGGTGCCATGCGCTGGTCACCAAAATGCGCAAGCTCTATGCGTTTAATGCGTGGGCGCAGATTCGCCAGCAGTTTTTCTATCTCTGTATTCTGGCTGGCCCGCACGATGATGGCGTGGAATTGCGCATCAAGTTCAGTCGCACGTTGATGCGCATGTGCTGCAATAGCCTGCGCGAGTGCCGTATTGACAGCCTCAAGTTCCTGTAAATCAGTTTCAGTCAGTCGGGGTGCTGCCAGCTCCAGCGCCGTTGCTTCGAGTGCGGCGACGACCGGGTACAGCTCGATAATTTCTTCCAGCCTTGAAGGTGCGACCTTGGTCCACTTATGAAAGCTGGTAATGACCAGACCTTCATCCTCCAGTTGCCGCAAGGCTTCACGCACAGGCGTACGCGATACCCCAAGCTGCAAGGCCAGTTCCTGGTCGCGCAAGATCTCGCCGGGTGCGAGCTGCAATTCTATGATCCATTGCTTGAGGCTGCGATACACCTCTTCACGGGCGAGTGAGCGGTTCAGAGGGGCTGTGCTGGTGGGGATGGGCATGATTAGATTGAGCAGGGGGCGTTACGTGCTAGTGAATGATTTGTAGTATGTAATATACTACATAAGTGAAAATCTGTCGTGCGAGTGATTTTTACGGGTTTTGGTAAAGAGCGGGCAAAAGCTAATTCAATGCCAGCCGAGTGTTTGCGACGGCATGTTTGACTTTTGTGAAGCATGAATTGCTTTGCTGTTCACACTTGCATTTATGATATTAATTGAAATTAATTATTTTATTTGCAATAATGGTGCTCACTGAAAATTCAATTTTTGAACTCACAGGATTACCATGAAAAAAAGAAAAACTCGTTCAGGTGAGACATTGATCGCCTCAACTGTACTTTTGACTGGTTTTGGAATTATCGCAATTTTTATTGCCCCGAATATTCTTGAAAAAATGGGGGAAGAAATAACAGACGCCGGGAAGTACACCGCCAGGGTGAGCGCGCTGATCAAGGACACACCTGAGTGCGCGAAGTATAAAGAACAGCTGGCTGATCTGGGAAAAAGTGCGCAAACTATCAACGGTGGTCTTACTTACCGTGTTACTGAAGTGAATAATGAAGTCAATAAATTTGGTTGCAAGAAATAGTGCTCGACTTAGCTCAAGACTCAACATTGTAAAGGGTGAACGCAATATTCCTTCCGTTACGGCTACTAAAAAGACTATGTTCCTGATTTTACTTATTAGCTCCAAACCGTCGTGCCGGACTTGATCCGGCATCCAGTGTCTTTTAACCCGGACCTGTAAATTCTCGTGGTTTGCGCAAAAGCTGTGTGCAGAATAACCAGAGGGCAAGTGTTTGACGAAAGCCGCTGGATGCCGGATCAAGTCCGGCATGACGACTTTGAGATTGCTGTTTTTCCTGAGCTGCATATCTTTTTTAAGATGTGCGATAAAGCCCAGCATCAAAAACCAGAGTCAAAGCCGACAATCGAAACAAAAAAAATCAAATCCACACATCCAGCGGACTTGTGCGTTCGCCACCTTCGTCACCGGTATTGACCACACCACGCGGTTCCACGAGCAAGAGTTTGACTTCATGTTCTGCGCTAGGTTTATGCTCCACGCCTTTGGGCACGACAAACATTTCACCTGCGGATATCAGTACGTAGCCATCACGGAAATCGATGCGCAGTTGTCCTTCAAGGACGATGAAACTTTCATCGGTATCGGCATGGTCATGCCAGATGAAATCGCCTTGCAGTCTGGCGACTTTGAATTGGTAGTCATTCATCTCGGCGATGACTTTTTGTGACCATTGTTCGCTGAAAAGACTGAACTTGTTGGCGAAATTAATGCTGTGATAAGTTTTGCTGTCGCTGACTGCTGCGGTATTCATGGCTGGCATCCTTGGCTTTTGTTTGAAAAGCCCCAGCATACGCAAGCTGCTGCCCCAATTCTTGTACGTTTGTGCGTCAGCTATTCAGGCCGGGAAGCCTTGCCATGCATGTTCAGCCAGCGCAGAGGTGTCAGGCCAAAGGCCTTGCTGAAGTGTTTGCTCATGTGGCTCTGGTCGCTGAACCCGGCAGCCAGTGCGGCATTTACTAGCGTGTAGCCTTGCATCAGCAGGCTTTTGACGAGATCAAGGCGGCGCATGGTCAGGTAGCGGTAGGGGCTGGTGCCAAACAGCAGGCGAAAATCGCGTGACAGGCTCCAGCGGTCACGGCCACTGTGGTCGGCCAGTTCATCGAGGGTGATGTTGTCCGTCATGGCGCTGTGGATATATTCGCGCGCCCGTTCAGCGGCCTGGTAATCGAAATGTAATTTGCTGGCCGCTGCGCCAGCGAGTTTGTCTGAGCAGGTGTGCATGGCATGGGCCAGGTCGAACAGGGCGTCTTGTTCTTCCAGTGCATCCATGGGTTTGTCCATGGCTTGCAGCAGGGGCAGGGTGGCGGCAAACAGGCGTGGATCGGTGGAAATACCATTCCTGATAAACGGTAAAGCCTGGCCGCCCAGGATTTGCTGTATCAGTGCAGGCTCGACATAGATCATGCGGTAATGAAAGCCATCGCCAGTGCCTGCCTGGCCATCATGTGCTTCATCAGGATGCAGCACAATGGTGCCGCCAGGCAGGCTGTTACACTTGCTGCCACGATAGGCAAAGCTTTGCACACCCGCCAGCGTGCTGCCTATGGCGTAGGTATCATGCTTGTGCATGGCATAGGCGTTGCCTGAAAAATAAGCTTCGATACGTTCCAGCCGGTCAGACCCTGGCGCCTGGCGTATCCAGTCGGTGTTTTTCTTGCTCATGGCGGTGTGCTCGCTTCCATGAGGTATATGCTAGCACTTGCCAGAACTTTTCACACAGGCCGCAAGCGTGCTATGAAAGCTGCTGGATGCCGGATCAAGTCCCACTGCTGTCCGGAATAATGTCCTTGACAAACAATAACGAGTAAATTCCCTCCCTTTCAAGGGGATGTCGTCGGGGTTTCACAAAGCATGCTTTGTGCCGACAGAATCTAAGCCGCTTGCAAGCGGCGCAGTGGACGGCTTAGGGTGGGGATGGGTTTCAGTCGATTGGCTGTACATGATTTTGCTACAGAAACCCATCCCCATCCCAACCTTCCCCTTGAAGGGGAAGGAGCTTCAAGCATGATCGCTGACAAAAATTATTCAATTGCAGAATTAAGTCTTCGACGTAGAAGAATCGCCGGGACGCTGTTCGTACTTGACTCTCCGAATGAGTCAAGATAATTATTCCGGACAGCAGTGGGATCAAGTCCGGCATGACGGTTCGATGGTTTTCGTCGGTAACGCGGGATGAGTTTTTTGAGATGCCGAAAAGCGATTCATCAGACTTTGATCAGACTTTGGTAGGGGGCGCCGTGCGCACCGGGGTGATGAGGGTAGTCGAAGCATTGGTGCGCACGGCGTACTCTACAGCGCATCAATCCAAATCACGGTAATTCTTTCGGTGGTATCGCTGGCATCCCTTTTTGTGTGAGTACAAAATCACAGCGCCGCTTTTGTTCATTCTCATCCAGGCCAGACATGGCGCGTTGCACGTCTTCTTTTATATTTTTCCCCAATTTCATTTCTTTCCACTGTGCGGGGATTTCATACTCAGGCTTGGCGCTGTCGGCCCGCTTTTTAGACATTTCCATACCTTTTTCAAACTGTGCGCGTAAACCTGATGTGGCCTTGTCACCAGTTGCCTTGTCGGTAGTTCCTGCGCGGCTGACTGTAAGCGACATCATCGCGTGCATGGTCTTGATATTTTTGTCCCACTCCAGTCTTTTTACCGCGAAACGTGGGCTGTAGGCGGGATCAAGGCGGGTGCAAAAAGCCTCGATTTCATCCGCCGTCGTGTATTGAAAATTGACCAGGGCCAGCGAGATAAGCCGGCGGGTATCGCTGGCGGTGTCTTGTGCGAAGCTGCGACCTGAGGCCAGCAGCAAGGCTGTGGCGATACATACGATGCTACTTTTCATTACATTTCATTTCCAAAATGGGCGGGCTGCGGTCAATTTGAATGGTATGACAATGCTATCATTCCCACCATACAAATAAAGCAGAGGCAGGCATGAAAGCATCTAATTTCTTTTGCAAGCTGGCATCCTCGACGCTGGCTGTTTGCTGTCTTGTGCAGCCTGCCAGTGCCACACCTGCCTGGCAGCGTTTGCATCTTCCTGTACCTGGTCAGCAGGCCGGGTATGATTTTCCGGTGTATGCGAATCACAGACTCGATGGCAAGCTCGATGGAAAACTCGATACGATACGTGAAGTGATCATCGTCCAGCATGGCATACAGCGTAATGGCGATGATTATTATGCGGCGGCGATGGCCTTGTTGCAGGCGTCTGGTCGCTCGCTGGACGAAGTGCTGGTGATTGCGCCCAATTTTCCAGGCAAACCTGATACCGGCTTTGATGGCATGCCGGTCTGGTCAGTGCAGGGCTGGACCGGCGGTGATCCTGCCTTGCCGGGCACAGGTACGCAGGCGGGTTTGAGCTCATTGCAGGTCATCGATGATATCGCCCAGCTGCTGGCAGACAAGTCGCGTCTGCCTCAGCTAAAGAAAATCACGTTCGCCGGGCATTCTGGTGGTGGGCAATTGATACACCGTTATGCCGTCCTCAATCATGTGGATGAAGCCTTGCGTGCGCGGGGGCTGGATGTGCAATATGTGGTGGCGAATCCTTCCTCCTATCTGTATTTCACGCCTGAGCGACCAGCATCTACTGGCTTTGCTCTCTACGACAAATCAGTGTGCCCTGCCTATAATGACTACCGCTATGGCATGCAGAATATGGTGCCCTATGCAAAGGGCATGAATGGCCTGGATTTATACAGCCGTCACCTGCAAAGACAGGTCACTTATCTGGTTGGTAGCCTCGATACTGATCCGAACCACCGTGTGCTCGACAAGTCCTGCGGTGCCGAGGCAGAAGGGCCAACGCGCTATGACCGTGCCCATGCCTACTGGGCTTATGAACAATACCTGGGCAAGCAAACCCCGGTCGCCAAAGCCCTGCCAGCCAGCAACCATCATTACCTCGATGTGGAAGGTGTAGGTCATGACCAGACCAGGATGTTCGGTTCGCAATGCGGGGTGAAATTACTGTTTGGCGACAAAGCCTCAGTGGATAAACTGGCCGCGCAGTGCAAGCCTGTAAAACCGTAAAAAAATGCCCTCGGACAGCAGGGCATTGTAAAGAGCATCTCCAGATGGGGACCTGGAGTACTACCGGGTGGGGTTCATGGGGGCTTCTTCAAATGCACTCCGTGACTGCAGAGTAGCGATGCGCGCTTGAAAAAATCCCGCATGAGTAAAAAAATCGTGAATGCTTAATTGTGCATGCTTAACTGTGGATGTTTAACTGTGTATGCTCAATTTTGTATAATTAATACCTTAGCGATGCATGCGGTTGCTCGCTTCTATCAATTCATTGTAGGCCTTGGTGACTTTCTCCTGGCTGCCCTCTACCATCCAGGCTGAACCTGGCTTGAGCATCATCTTGTCGCCTTCACTGTAGGGCACTTTGTCACGGATGCGGCGCACGCGTTCTTTGGCGGCCTTGCGATAATCTTCGCTGGCTCTCTCCAGGCTGGACCAGCCACTGGCCGCGCTTTCACTATTCTTTTTGACATAGGCAATCGCTTCGTCAGTCACGCTTTCATACTCGGCCAGTGCCTTGGCCGCGGTGGCGGCATCGAATTTCTCTTCACCTATCAGGCGTATCAGGTGCTTGGCTTTGCTCATCAGCGCCATTTGCAGATAGGGTAGCTGGCGGCCCTCGGTTTTTTCGAGTTGCTGCATTTCTGCATCGAGTACCTTGTCGTTCTCTGCTTCGATTTCATCAGAAAAAACATTGCTCTTTTCTTCAAACAGCTTCATCGCGGCAGCCAGCGGCGCGTGCATTTTTTTGCCCTTGGCAAATGCATCATCCTTGTAATTGTCGCGGCTGTAATACTGGTCGGCATCGGCCACCAGTGTGCCCAGCTCTGCCAGGCTGTTGATGTAAGCCGTAGCAGCCACATCAAGTTTGCCCGGTGCTGCCTTGCCTGCCTGGGCAAAGCTGGCCTGGCATTTGGCTATCTCATCGACATCGATTTTATACAGGCCATACACCACGCTTTCTTTTCCGCTGGGGCCAGTTTCCATGTTCTTGACCCAGCTCGCGTAACGCGCAATGCTGCGATGGGCATTTCTGTCGAGCTGGTTATAGCAGGCGATGTAGTCTTGCAGTTTGTCTGAGCTGCTTGCTGTGGGAGCAGAGGCCGCTGCGGGCGCAGTAACAGCAGTAACAGGCGCAACTTGTACCTGACTTGCGGCAACGGGCTGGGTTGTTGTCGTTGCGGGCGCATTGTCGGTATTTTTGCTGCACGCGGTAGCCAGCAAGATCAGGCCAAGGCCTGCCAGCGTGCGCGTTCGCATTGTCGTACATATTGTCGTATGCATGTTTATTGAGACTGCAGATACAGCAGATACAGCAGTGTGAGGCAAAGTCATGCTAGTCAAGTTCAGATTGGGTGGGCCATCTTAGCCGCTTGATGTTTTTAAAGTTGCAACAATTTGTATCCATTTGTGTGTTTGGTTGCACTGTATTTTGTTTCTGCGTTTTTATGCATGGCTGGTAGGTTTCTGGCGATGAACAGTCATGTGTCTGCTTTATGTCTTGACTACTAGCGCGGCTTCCATGATTAAACTCACCCGACAAAGCCCTGCCTGCCACGCTACCAATGTGCGACGGTTGTCCTGGCTTGAATCGAAGAGATGACGAGTTGCCCTGATGTTAATGCAGATTCACGATGACATCGCCCAACCACCGCATCGTATAGATGCCTTGCACGCATGGGAGGCACTGCACGTAATTACTTGGAGGCTGTTGCAAAATTAACCTGTCGTTGTTGCGCCTCCCTGTCGTACTAAAGGCCTGCCAGTGTTGGCGACGTCTCGCCGGGGGCACCTAGCCGGGGGCGCCTAGCCGGGGGCGCCTAGCCGGGGGCGCCTAGCCGGGGGCGCCTAGCCGGGGGCGCCTAGCCGGGGGCGCCTAGCCATCTTAATTTTGCAACAGCCTCTTAGTTCAACAGCGAAGTGTCTGCACCAGGCCAACTGCGTTTGAGATCTACAGTCAACTTTTTGATCTCCTCTTCACGGCCTTGAGCTTTCACCACATGGATCAGGCCTTGCAATGCCCATCCGCATGCAGGATTAAAGAACAGATAATTTCGGTAAGTTTGTTCTGCCTCTGGCCATTGCCGCGCGCGCATTTGCAGGTTTGCGAGTGCAAGTATGCTGTTATCTGCCATGACAGGTGCTTGGGCCTCTTCCAGATATTGTGCAAATGCAGATGCTGATTTCTGGTGTCGGATTGCTGTCTCAGTCTTACCCTCAGCCAGCGCCACTTCTGCACGCAATTGCTCGCGTGTGACCAATGCCAGGCTGCGCATGGTCTTGTCCAGCGTTTCATCTTTTGCATGCGAGCCTGCGATGGTGCTGGCAATGGGTTCCAGTCGCTTCATCGCCTCTCTCGCAAGCGCCAGTTCACCCAGATGCGCGAAAGCGATGCCTCGGGCATAAAAATACAGGGCCGCCGCGA
This sequence comes from Undibacterium sp. TC9W, assembly GCF_049339865.1. Classification (NCBI taxonomy): domain Bacteria; kingdom Pseudomonadati; phylum Pseudomonadota; class Betaproteobacteria; order Burkholderiales; family Oxalobacteraceae; genus Undibacterium; species Undibacterium sp. TC9W. The sequence continues at coordinate 122,155 of NZ_JBMPPJ010000006.1, forward strand.
CTCCCCGCCTTCCATAAGCAACAGGTTCGCGTAAGAGTTCATCCCAGCGTTGCAGGCGCAATAAAATGAGTAAGGGGCGGCTACGTTCCAGTTCTGCGAATTCTTCGTTCACCACAGTTTCTCCACTAGCCAACAGACGTGCGGCATCCAGTGCCGCCTGGCCGCGACCTTCTTTCAGCAATACGTGCCAGAGCGCGGTAGCACCTGCGCTTGCAGGGGACTTGCGTTTTGAATGTGGATTTCCGGGTGTTTCAATATTTTTACTCACAACCGCTACCGCCTCCCGAATTTTGTGATTGACCTGATTGCCATCATTGGTGATGTTGGAGTAAAGGTCTATATTGACAAGTATGTGTTTAATAAATTGAAGTACCGCGAATGCTGCGCTGTACCGGCAGCCAGTGATTTGGCCGTGGCTTGCTACTTTCGCTCCATTGGTCTAAGTATGCCGATGCGCCCGGGTTTAGTATCAAAATACCGGGCGCACATGCATCCATCATTTTTGTAAAAAAACCAGTTGATCACGGAGTTAGCTGCACATACACTGGTTAGCTATAACTCAAACACCTGGTTTCATGAACCCTAGATTTTTTACCGTAAAATTGGCAAGATCAGGCAAGACGCTGCTCATCTGGCTGTTGGGTAAAAACCAGTCCAGTACTGTGGCGGCATATTGATTGACCGATGTCGTGGGGATGAACTGGCCTTTTGCATTTGGTCCACTACCTTTGTCGTCAGCACCGTCAAGTGCATAGTCGGGCCAGATGCCGTATGATTTTTGTCCGCGCACTGCACCGCCCAGCACAAGCTGGCAATTGCCCCAGGCATGGTCAGTACCATTGCTGCTGTTTGGTTTTAACGAACGCCCAAAGTCAGATGCCGTCATGACGGTTACCTTGTCGGACAAGCCCATCAGCCGCATGGTGTTGGTGAAGCCCGTCAGCGCTTCGGACATGTCCCGCAACAAGATGGGGTGTCTTTGCAACTGGTTGGAATGGGTATCAAAATCGCCTGTTCCGACACAGATGATGTCGCGCACGCCACCCAGTTTTGAACGGGCACTGATAATGGTGGCGGCACGTCGCAGATGCCGTACAAAGGCTACGTCCCTGGCAGCTGCGAAACCTGTCGCAATTTCAGCTGCGGGCGTGCCGGAAAATAAAGGGCTGATGGTTTCATTGACATCGATGGTAGATTTTTCCTGCTCGCCCCAGGCCTTGACGAACTCTGAAGTGCTGCCCGTCGCCGAGCCAACCAGCATCTTGATGAGGTCCAGCCGCGATGTTGTCGTTACACCAGATTGTTTGATGGCATTGTCGTCATAACTGAGCGCAGTACCAGACAGGCGCAATTGCGCAACTCTTGGTGCCTGGCCCCAGCGTTTGTCACCTGCAAATGAGTAAGATTTGCCTTTGCCTGCATTTTGCAAGGCACGGCCGCCCCAGCCACTTTGTACCTTGGGGTCGCCCATGGCATTATGCCAGCAGTTTTGTTGTCCGCCATGGTCAAACAGTTGATTCGGGATCTGGCTGCTGTCACCATCCCTGACCAGGCCGGCATATTCAGTCTTGGTGATGGGTCTGACCAAAGGCCCCACATTGGTGATGATGGCCATACTTTTGTCATTCCAAAACGATTGCAATGGTTTCATCGATGGATGCATGCCCAGATGTTCTGGCCCGTCTAGCGGAATCAACAAGCCATTATCACCGCTGATACCAGGGTCGCCAGCATTGCGGCGTAATGCCACACCGTCAGCACCACCCCTGGACTTGTTATATATTTTATAGATAGCCTCATCCATGGGCACAAAGCAATTGAAACCATCATTACCGCCTACCATATAGACATAGATGAGCGCCTTATAGTCGTCGCTCTGTGCATTTGCATCGGTGTATGAAAATACCGAAACGCCGGTAGCCATACTGCTTATCGTCGAAGCAACGCCAGTTTTTAAAAAATTTCTACGATTCATAGGGATGCTCCTTAGCGTTGAATTTGATAGTATCCAGACTTGCGGATCAGGTACAGAGCCAGTTTCACACGCTCGGTTAAATAATCGCTCTTGTAGGTTTTCACCAGTTTGCCGTTGTTGGCCGTATCGCTGGCTGGCGTCCATTTGCTGATGGCATCAACGATGGTTTTGATATCCGACTCAGGCAGTCCGCCAGCAGCAAAGGCGGCGTTCATCCAGCGTACCAGGCTGTTTGCGTCTGCTGCCTGTGCGACCAGGGATTTATATTCCAGTCTGGTGCCCAGGTCCCATGGCGAGTTATAGCGCTGCTGGCCATCTGCCGCGAGAGGGCATTTGCCGTTTGAGCGCTTAAGACCGGTGTCGCAGTCTGGCAAGATACCTGTGCCTTCATTGTACTGATCGAAGATCAGATAATTATCAAAATTGGCGCGCGCAAAAAGTTCGTTCGCTCCATTGATTTCAAACTCTGGCCCGACTAGTTTATTTAGGTTGAGGCCGGGCAGTGGCGCATCAGGTTTAAAGAAATTGAAGACAGTTGGTGAATCAAAAACCAGTTGCCCCAAGTCTTCACCCACGCTATGCCGCCCCATCTGACGGCCATCTGTGACCGAGCCTTCGAGAGCGCGGAAAAGGGAGGTCATATAGACGATAGGCTCTTTGAGTTTGCCAAACGCCGGGTCAGCCGCGCTGGCACTGTCACGGGCTTCCGGGTCCAGCAAGATGGCGGCGATGACTGCTTTCATGTCACCTCGCTTGCCAGCACCTATATCACCAAATTTGCCGCTATCAAATGCATCTGCCACCCGGCTTACATAGGCTGGCTTTGGGTTGCTGGTCACCAGGCGTTGTATCAGGAGTTTGCTGATAAAAGGGCTGACGTTAGGATGAACCTGCACTGCCTGCATGGCTGCATCAAAGGCCTGTTTCGCGTTGCGTGATGCAGGTATCGTCACATCGGAGAGCAACAGTCGCTTATCGCCCCTGGTAATGGCGGCTGGATCGTCGTGCTTGGCATCGATGAGCACCATGGGCCCGGCATAGTATGAATTGTTCCAGGAATTAGGGTTGCGGTTGGTATAGCGCGAGTAACCACCTGCAGGGTAGGTCAGGCCAGAAAACGCATAGGCATAGTTCAGTGCGATTTCTTCCGTGTAGGTAGGCTTGCACTTGTTTTGCTGCAGGCTGCCATCATGATTCAGCAGGCAGGGGCCGACTGAGAATAGCTGCAAAAATTCACGACCATAGTTTTGATTTGGATCGACGCCATCATTGTTGACGGAATTGATGAAGTCGCCAGTGACCGGGCTGAGCGAAAATGATCGCAAGATATCAAAGTAATTGCCAAAAGCCTGGTCGCGGAAAATCTGCTGATGAATGCGCATGCCATAGGTATGGTCTGAATCTTCACCCATGCCAACCAGAATTTCGGATAGCGCTAACGCTACCCGGCCACGCAATTGATCATCTGCATTGATGGCCTGACGATAGAATTCCCATACCAGTGGGTCGCTGGTCATATTGTCGCGTCCGCAGTGATCTGCGGTGAAGTGTTCATCGAAGTTGCTACCGCCTGCACAACCGCCGGATACTTTATCGATGAATTCATTGCCGACCGTGTATTGCGTAGGGGTCTTTCCAAACTGACTGATAATCCATTGCCTTGCACCTGATTGCTGGATTTCTGCCAGACCTTTCAGGGTGGGGCCAAACGTCGCCTGGTGCATCAGGCGCGATGCATCTGTCAGAGATTGCAGATCGGCCCCACCTAATGAACTTGCCGCTCCCGCTGCGATGGGGGGAGGTGCTGCTTGTCCCCCTTTGTCTCCCTGGTTTGAACTGCTGCTGGAGCCACAGCCAGCCAGATAGAACGCCAGCAGCGGCGAAGTCAGACAGATAATCGTCATTCGACTTGATAATATTTTTTTCACTTATGAACTCCTCTTTTTAAAGCCATTGAGACGGATGAGGTAAAACTTCAGCAGATAATTTCTTGTTCTACGCACCGATGAAGAACAAGCCAGAAAAAACGCGTTACGATCTTTGCATTCCTTAATTTTTTAATGTCTAAGCATATCGATCAGAAAATCAGATAAATGATTTCACTGATTTATTGAATTCAGAAAGTAAGTGGACCAATAGATCAAAAGCAGATTTGCGAGCCTATAAAAAAGAGCGTAAAAAACTGCGGAACTGAAATCGACCGGTTCACTCTAAGTACGGCAATTTTTCAAACGGCATCACTGTTCTTTACTAAGCGCAGACATCAAATGAAACTTGATGCAAGCAATGCGTCTTTCACCTATTTACTTGATGAGGCGCAACGGTACATAATTGCAAACCTTGTTTCAAGGAGCCACCAAGTTGTAATCAAGTCACCACGAGGTAACCATGCGGCAACAAATATTGAGCGACGCCTTCCTGGCCGATTGCCCCATCATCGAAGTTCTGGACCAGTTGTCTGACAAGTGGTCAGTGCTCGTCATGGCACGCGTCGTCAAATCACCCATACGATTTAATGAGCTGAAAAGAGACATGCGAGGCATCAGCCAAAAAGTATTGGCACAAACTTTAAAGAAGCTCGTGCGCTTCGGTTTGATAGAGAGAACCGCATATGCCACTGTGCCAGTGACAGTGGAATATGAGATTACCCCGTTAGGCATATCGCTCGCTGCCATCGTCAATGAACTGCGCATCTGGTCTGTGAAGCATTGCGTGCAGATCCGTGCAGCACAACAAAAATTTGACGCAGAGCACAAGCAACTGGAAGATTGAAATGCCTTCCAACGGCTTGTACACGCATACAAAAAATGGATCGTCCAGCAAATGACGGTTCTTTATCGGGATATTTGGAAACAAATTGGTTTTGTTGTTACACAATACTTACAAATCCCCCATCTTGCCTGAGTACCCAATCAAAGTTCTTGTGATGAGTGAGTGGCACAGCCAGTGTGATTTCTATGCATATCTCGGAAATTGGGCACCTGGTGAGTACTAGGGCACTATTCATTCAAACGGCAATGCCCGCACGGTATAAAACTCGCTGGCGATTTTCCAGTGGCCGTTGATCTTCAGCAGGTGCAGCAGCTTCCAGCCAAAGCCACCTTTTTGCGTGCCTGCTTCTTTGGTCACAAAATCCAGCGACACTTGCGCCAGTGCGCCATCCTGCTTGATATCGACATTATAAAAATCCTGCTCCAGCTTGCGACCGCTGCCAAATACACCCTGGCGAAAATCCGCATAACGGCGGGTATCGATGGTGTCGCCAGTATTGGCGATATCTGCGACGCCACGCACCGCCATGAAAGGCACTTGCTCATCAAGCAAGAGCGTGGCAAAGGCCTTGCCGTCACCCGTGCTGACGGATGTCGTGTAGCTGTTCAGCAGGCGCGCTATGGCCTGCTTGTCTTCAGCGCTGTTGAAGTAATGGGATTGAAAATCGACAGGGGAGGGGACAGCTGCGGCGGCAGGATTGGTCATGGTCATGGTGCTTGCTATAGTGAGGGTCAGGATGAAAGTAAAGGCAACGCGGGGTATCAATTTCATGGCGGGTTTTCCTTCAAAAGAGTGCATTCGGCTACTATAGTGAGCTGAGACCCATTAATAAATCGAATATTGATAATGCAAGGTATTACAAAGTCTAATGATTGATCGCCGCCCATGAAAAACCTCGACATAGGCTTGCTCAGGACCTTCCTGCACGTAGCAGAGACTCGTAGCATGAGCTTTGCCGCGCAAAGGCTGCACATGACGCAGGGCGCAGTGAGTCAGCAAATCAAGCGGCTGGAAGACATGGTCGGCAAGCGCTTGCTGGACAGGGCCAGGTCTGGTGTCTCACTGACAGCGGAAGGACAAGTATTGCTGCAAAAAGCGCGCAGCCTGGTAGAAATGAATGACGCCATCCTCGCCTCCATGACGCTGGCCGAAGTCGCAGGCACAGTGCGCCTTGGTGTACCACATGATCTGATGGTCATGCACCTGCCGAATATCCTGCCTGCCTTTGTCAAAGCCTATCCGCAGGTAGAGATATCCCTGCTCGCAGGTTCATCCACTGAGTTGATGAAAAATTTTGACAGTGGCCTGCTGGATCTGGCCATCATTGAATCACCAGCTGGCTCTGCTCAAGGAGAGTTGCTGGCACTGGAAAGACCAGTCTGGGCAGGCAAGCGCGATGGCAGTGCCTGGCAAAAACGGCCATTGCCGATCTGCCTGGTATCAGAAACCTGCGCCTTAAAACCCACGGTAGTGCGTGAACTCGCCAGAGCCAGCATAGACTGGCGCAATGTCGTCGACTACCCCAGCATGGAAGCCATCAGCGCCACCGTGCAGGCAGACCTGGCCGTGACAGCCTTGCTGCCATCGACCGTGCCGCCCGGGCTGGATATATTCGACGAAGAGGCTGGCTTGCCCGTGCTGGATGAATTTGCCATCAGCCTGCGCATGCCCGCGCATGGGGGCAGTGCAGCGAGCATGGCGCTGGCGGAAGCGATACGGGGGGCTTATGCGGGGAAGCGCGCGGTTTCGTAGCTTGGGTCAACTCACGAGTTAATTGTAGATTTTAAAAAAACCAAAAATCTCACCGCAGAGGAAGGAAAGACTTCTTGCAAGAAGTCTTCGTTTCGCACGCGGGCGGTACACCGCCCGAATTCCCTGCTGCACCACAGATATACAGAGGGAACACTGAGATTTTAAAGAGAGAATTGATGTACTCGAATGCTATGCCATTTCAAAGATTTTCTCTGTGCCCACTCTGTGTCTCTGTGCCTCTGTGTTGAGTGGTCTTGAAGTTTGCAGGCAGGGCCAAGCTCAAGCTACGGCCAGAAAAAATCAACGCGCCAATTCCTGATCCCATTTCATGATCCATTCCTCAGGATCAGGCTGGTCATATACTGACAGGCGTTTTTTTGCCATGCGTGCCCAGCTCGTAGGTTGGGCTACGCTTTATCAGCCCAACACTCGGCCTCGAAATAACGCATACGTTTATTAAACGCCCAGTGTTGGGCTGGTACACCGTAGCCCAGCGAGGCCCGGCCCAACCTGCAAGCCCGGCCCAACCGCAATCACCCGCCAACATAAACAGGCAAACTCAACAATCCCTCGAGCCGGTCAACCGTACCAGGAATACGCTCCAGACGCGGGTAGCGTAGCGAGCCTGTGTAGTTGATCGCAACGGTACGGGTTTTACCATCCACCATGAAAGTCAGCTCTATCGCCTCCTTTGATACGGCAGCCGCCTTGATCGCCTGCTTCAATACTGTATCCGAATACGCTTCCTTACCCACATTCAGCAATCGTGCACCCAGGCTGATGCCAGCGCGAAAGGCCGGGCCTTCCCATGTCACGCTGTTGACCACGCCCTTGCCATTGACCGCCATGCCCAGCGAATGAGAAAAATCCGTCGCACCTGCATCCACTTCCATCTTCGTGAAATAGTCTGTGGGTTCATCGGTGTAAATCAGGCGGTAGCCGCTGCGTGTCAGTCCATCGAGTGCATGACTGGCATCGTGGGCTTGCAGGCGTTTGGTGAAATAAGCGGCCCAGTCATAAGGTACCAGCTGGTTCAAGCGTTTGCAGATATCTGCAAATGTATAGGTGCTGATCGCACTGCTCGCTTTGCCGCCGCCAAAGAACTTGCCAGCAAAATCAGCCAATCCTGTTTTGCCGGAGGAGCGTTCGCGCATCAGCATTTCTACATCCAGCCATAGCATCACACCTTCGACATAATAGTCTTCACGACGTTGCCAGTCACGCCAGCGCACTGCGGCCTTGCCGCCCGCCATGTAGATGGGATCTATCGTGCTGTCTTGCAGTGACTTCCATTGCCTGCCCACGCGGGCGCTGACAAAGGCGGCATCCATCGCCAGTGCATCCAGGCTTTGCTGGCGCGTCATGAAGCCCAGGTGCGATGTCAGTATGCGCCCCCAGAATTCTGTCTGCCCCTCATACATCCACAGCAGGCTGCCGCGCATGGGCATGTTCAGGTTGGGCGTCCATAAATCGGCAGGCTGGCGGTAGCGGCCATTCCAGGCATGCGCATATTCATGCGGATGCAGGCTGGCAATGCGTAACTGCGCATCGGCATTCGCAAAAAAATCAGCTGGCAAATTGATCTCTGTCGATTCTGAATGCTCAGCACCACCACCAGAAAACACCACATCTGACAATGTCACCAGAAAATCAAAATGTGGATAAGGCTGGCCCTTAAAGAGTTTAGGAACAGCCGCCACCATAGACTGATACCTGGCCAGAAATTCTGGCGTGATGGCAATCGCAGCCTCAGAGTCGCCCAGCATATTTAAACGTACCGGCACAGCCGCGCCCGCAGGCGTGAGTTCTACCCGTTTGAAATGCCGCCCTGCATACACAGGCGCATCCATGAGTTTTTCAGCACTGGTTTGTTTGAAGCTGATCTGATTACCAGTGACTGTATTGCTGTCCAGCGAAGTAGCGAATTGAAAATCTTTGGGCAGAGTGAGGGCGGCGGTAGTGGCAATATTGCGCAGATACCATCCCGCCGGATACAGCGCCAGTTTTGACCATTGCAACTTCAAAATGTCTGGCGACAAACCACGGCTGGCGGGCAGTATCTGGAAATCCAGTCTCAGTTCACGCGCAGTTTTTGGCACATTGATGTGAAAGGCGCAGGGGTTCACCGCATCGCGCTGCCATTCCAGCTTTGTATCACCTGCCATGATGCTCAGGCCTGCCAGGTCAGCGACCGTTTGCGTGGCCGCATGGCTGGTGGTTTCCCATTCAGGATACAGCAAGACCATGTGACCACTTTTTTGCACTGGTATGCTTTGCCGCACACGGATGATCTTGTGCACCGTATCGGAGGCATCCACATCCAGTGTCATGACGCCATGAAACACCCTGTCACGCGGTGCTTCTATCTGTGGCGCTGGTGTTGCTGCCCTGGGGCCGGGGTCAGAGTGCACTGCTTGCGCTGCTTCTATAAAAGCGATTTGCGAAAAAGACAGAACAATGGCTGGCAGTAGCTGATTCATAGGCAATCTGTTAATGGAAATTCTCAAGTGATGCCCGTAGTGACTACTTTACGGACGGTCTGCTTCAGGCCATTTTTAGCCGAGAAAGTTCCACAGAAAAAAGGATATATGCATGAGCTGTCTGCTTACCATTGAAAATCTCACGCGCAGGGCCATTGCCTGAATTTGATATGCCTGTAGCTGCCGCAGTCATGGCGGCCGTCAGATTCGCATTGTAGGTTGCACCGGGAAAAATAATAAGTAGTCCTTTATTTAACGCCATTCCAGCCATACAGGCACCGGCCCGGCATCATTACCATATACATCCCATACACTGTTTTCTGGTGCAGATGTTGCAGCAGCAATCATGGCGGCTGCAAGGTCAGGTCTTGCTATCGTGCGCTTCATGTCGAGGCGATGATTGGCCTGGGCAGACAGCATGGCGGCAGTTGCTGGCCTGGTCGTTTCAATGCCATTTTCCAGTACATCAACCAGGCGTGGCGCACGCAAGATCACATACGGCAGGCCGCTATCGACAAGTGCCTGTTCCCTGTCCACGATATTCTTTTGCATGCCGCGCTTGGCCAGGTTCAGCAAATGCCAGGTCAGTGATGATTTGCCCGGCCCCATGACCGAGAGCAGGATAATGCGTGGTGGTTTTGCGTGACGCTGTACACCATTCAGCGCATTCACGAAACCATCAAACATCACCGAGCGTATCAGCTGTTTTGATGCAAATACCTTGTGAATATCCACCGTAAAAAATACTGCCTCCAGCTCACCTGCCAGTGCTGCGGCTATGGCTTCCGGTTTTCCCACATCGGCAACGACGGGTTTGATCAATTCTGTTGCTGCGGGTGGCTTGCGTGCTATGGCACGTACTGTGTGACCCTGGCTGGCCAGCAAGCGGGTGATGGCCAAACCTGTGCCGCTGCTGGCACCGACGACTGCGTATTCTTTCATGATCATTCTCTTTTCTCTTATTGATTAGGACATACGTAAAATTGGCCTTGACGGTTTTTGCCTCAACCTTGCATGGATGGCAATGAGCTCGATGAGCGCAACCAATGTAGCGCACCCCAAACCGTCATTCCCGCAGGCTTTTAGCGGGAATCCATCGTTGATCAACCGCGTAGGCAGTAAGACAGGTAAGGCCGATCAGGCATGGATAACCGCCTACGCGGGTATGACGAATTGGAACCTACGGTAAGCTGCAAGCTTTGGGGCGGTTTTGCCTAAGTCCTATTGATATTTTGTTTATATGTTTTTTAAAACGGCTATCAACTGGCCATTCATGGCAGGCGCGCTGGCAATAAAATTGGGGCTGGATAAAGTCCAGGGCTGGCCTGTCCAGTCTGTTAACTTGCCGCCAGCTTCAGTCACCAGTAAGGCACCGCTGACGACGCCGGCCAAGACATTGCCGTGCTGCCAGAATGCATCGAGTTGGCCGCTGGCGACCTGTACCAGTTGCATGGTGGCAGGCACAGCCATGCGTACCAGCAGCGCATGTTCCAGCATGGCCGTGACAGACTGGCCTATCTTGCTGTAAGCCAGCTTGCCTTCACCCGATGTTGCCTGGCCGGTGCTGACCAGGGCCGCCGCCAGGCTGGGTTTTTGTGATACATGTAAAGGCTGGCCGTTCAGATAAGCACCACCACCGCGCACTGCCGTATACAGCTTTGCCGCCAGCGGCTCAGCAACCACCGTCAGCACCGGTACATTGTCACGTACCAGCGTTGCCGTCACTGCCCATTCAGTCGCGCCGTGGATATGGTTGACATTGCCTTCTGCCGGGTCAGCCACCCACCATTCGCCAGCAGGCAAGGCACCGCTGGATTTTTCATCGTCCAGCCATTGCGCGCCCGGGCGCAGGGCCAGTAAAGACTCACGCAATTGCGCGGTGACGGCAGTGTCATTGTCTTCTATCATCGTCAGCAGTTGTGGCAAGTCAGCAGGACGTGCATCTGGCTTGAAACGCTGGAGCAGCAGGTCAGCCGCTTCGCGCACTGCAATCACGGTTTTGTCGAGCAATTGCGGGTCGTATCCATTTTTGAATTCCGTTTTGTTTAAGGTTTTCATGATTAATTCGCGTTCGTTAAGGTAGGTATATAATATGAGCTATCGCTCATATTGGAAACTCGCATTCATGACCAAGTCCATCAAGAAGGCCGCCACCCCGCTGGCCCCTCGTAAAAGCCCCACACAAGCCCGCTCTGTCGCCACTGTAGAAGCCATCTTGCAAGCTGCTGCTCACATTCTTGAAACTGAAGGCCTCAGTGCCTGCTCCACCAATGCCGTGGCAAGAAAGGCTGGTGTCAGCATAGGCTCGCTCTACCAGTACTTCCCCTCAAAAGACGCCATCAGCAGGGCGTTGATACTGGAACAAACCATGGCGCTGGTTGAAGACGCCGAAAAAATAGATCTGGAACAGGGTGGCCGCAAGGCGCTGGAAGATTTGATCGATGTCGCCATCATCCACCAACTAAAAAGACCGGCGCTGGCAAAAATACTCGACGCAGAAGAACTGCGCCTGCCCGTCGCCGCAGACCTCAAACGCCAATCCACACGCCTGCGCAAAACCGTGCACGACATACTCTCTCAGGCCGATATGCCAGAAGGTGCAAACGATGCAGAAGTCATGGCCGATTTAATGGGCATCATCAAGGGCATGGTCGATGCAGCTGGGGCGCGCGCCGGTTCACATATCGAGACGAGTGCAGCGAATTTACTCAGACGGGTACGGCGTGCGGTCTTTGGGTATCTGGATGCGGGAAAATAGGGGGACTGAAAAATTATTCATGTAGCAGCCAAGGGGAATGATCGTGGCGGTCTAATTGTGTTGCTTGATTACTTGACTACTGGAGGTCAGTGGTGACCCCGTCTTTGTCTTTCTGCGTCTTTGCGCTCATCAACGGGGTCTGTCCAGTGGCAGAGTCATTTTTCCATAAGGATTCAATCAGCTTGCAAGATCAATCGCTGGCGGGCTATAGGTTTGCGTGAAGCTGACAGTGGGGCCGGGTACATAGACCCGTAAAATCAAAAAAAAACTTTCGGCACTGGGCGACTGCAACCAATAACTACCTGCAGGTAAGCTGTCGGGCTTGTCGCTTTGGATCACGATGGTCATGCCACCCTCGGCATCGGTTGTCGAAAATTCTGGATAATAGCCGTTGATGGAATAATTGCTTGAGCCAGGGCACAGGTTGTAAGTCGAGTTATACAAGGTGACCGACCAGAAGCCGTGCATGTCAGCGTTGAAGGGTGGGAAATTACCTGCCGAAAAAGTCATGCGATAGCAGTTGGAACCATTCAATTCATTGCCCTTGCTGTCGATGCTGGTGTTGATATACACCGCTTCGTCCGGGTCATTGGCGCAGATGCCTGACAGTGATTGCACCGCTGCCCTAGTAATAAAGTCGCTGTGCTGCCCGGCGCGGCCTACGTCTTGCGGTGGATACGTCCAGTTATTCACCGATTTTCCACGGGATTTGCTGAACTTTTTAAGCAAGTCCAGCCCGTCTCTCGCCGCCCGCTGAAGGCCGATGCGGGTAGCTTCGGATTGTTGCTCTACATGCTGGTTCGGGCCGATGTTAATCGTGGCAAAGAGGTTTAGTAATTGCTCCTGGTTGATCCCCGGTGGCAAACCGGGCGGGTTTTGTGTCATGGCGTCGTTCATGGTGCGCCATGCTCCTGCGGTATGGTTGTAGTCGACACCCCAGGGTATCATCACCGGTTTTTTATACGGCGTGGGCGCATTGGGCCAGTCTGCCAGCGGCGTCAAGAGGTATTGCTGCTGGACCTCGTTGGCCGCTTGAACCTCGGTCGTGCTGCTGTTGTTGACTCCGGTGCGCCCCAACAGGAATACGGTATCAGTGCGCGAGCGTGGCAAGATATCCGCCACGCCATCTGGCACCGTGCCGTTCCAGTGGTGTGGTGCGATCAGGTAGTTGCCTGCTTCTGTACCTGTGGCGTGCGTACCCACATAGGCAAAGTTGTCGGCGTCCATGCACACCATTTCGATCACGAAATACCGTTCGGTGACAGCTGGAACCGAGAGAACGATGGGGTCTTCGGCGATGTCGAGCCAGGCAGTGGAGTACAGCGTATCGGTATTGGGCGCGCCACCCGTTTGTGCCGCCGGAGTAGCCAGTACGGCTGCGTGATGAAAAGTATTGATAGGCGCATACAGGTCAGGCAGCCCATGCTTTTCTGAAAAATGCTTGCCTGCTTCGCTGGCCCACAACCAGCGCAATTGCGCATTGTAAATCCAGGGAAAGCCATAGATGTAGGCTTGGATGCCCAGCGAATACGCATACTCTTCTTCGGCATTGTCTGAATCAGGCAGACTGAGTTGCGGCAATTGCAGGCTAAACAGGCTGGCGTCTGGTGTTGATGCTGCGTTGCTCATGATGACTCCTATCCGGGGTGGAATGATGGTGACTGAAGCAAAACACGTTCTTTGGCTTGGAGGCATAGTCAGTGTTTTCAGACTAGCTCTTGTTTGCCAAACTTGGAACCCTCTCCGGCAAGAGAGGGTTCCCTACAGCGATAGCCTTGTTGTGGCAATTTGTTGCAAGCCCTATCCTATTTAAAACAGGCGCTGGTATCTTGCGGGTTTTTCGCGTTGCCAGGCATCAACTCGAATGGCGTGAAGCGGGCAGGTGCCGTGTATTGATTTTGCACGTAGTCAGAGTACGACATCAGCGCCGCGTTCATGACATGCAAGCGGTTCAAAGTGGAAAGCTGCTGCAGTGGCAATGTCACCAGACCGGACTTGTAAACTTCGCCGCGTGTCCATTGCTGACCCTGAGTGATGGTGCCAACCAGCCTGGCTTGCAGATCGGCGGCACTTTGCCCCAGTGCGTTTTTACCGCCAACGACATCAGGTGGCAGCAGTTCAGGGTTGACGATCCATCCCCTTGCTTTGGCCACCGTATTACCAAAAATAATCAACTCGTTCAAGGTCATATTGAGTGCTGAGTAATTACGCAGGGGCAAGGGAGAATCGCCGGTAGCGGTTTCTTCTGTATGCCCGGCGATGTGCGGCGCAGTGGCGCAGGTCGCACCAAAGATCATTTGCAGATTATTGCCATCCAGTTTCATATAGCTACCGGCATCGGTGCCGCCAGGAGGAGAAGGCGCATCGTCACCGCAGTAAGTCGAATGCGAAGCCGTGTCCTGCATGCTGTGGATATACAAGCCGATGCGGGCAAGCTGCACAGGAACCGGCGGCATGGCCGGATCTTTCCACAAGACACCGGTTGTACGGGATTTATCCTTCAGCCATTGGCCCAGTTCGCGGTAACTGACATCACCATTGCTATTATCGAGAATTTTAGGCCCTGAGTTAAAGCTGACCTGAACACCGTTCTGTGACTGTGTAATCACCGGCACATTTCCCTGCGCAGTGATCCCTGTCCTGCACGCACGGCCACTGAAATTCGATGCACCATTTGGTACCGTCAGGCCTGCCGCGCACAGCAAGCCAGGTTCTTCATCTGCTTGCATGGCCCATTGCCGCATATTGGAGAGCGAACCCTCATAAACATCGTCAATCACGAGCGGATAGCCGGGTACAGGGAAATGGAACGGGTACACGGCCTGGATACCACTGGCACCATGCACGTCCGTGCCTGCGCCGTTCGGGGAAAACGGCAGCACATAGTGATACAGCGGGCCATCGGTTGTGGCATTGGTGCGCTGGAAGCCATTAAATTTGGCCGTGATATAAGACTGGCCAGAGTTGCTGGCAGACGCTTGCACGCCGCACTGGTCAATGGGTGCATATTGCGTGTAGTCTGCCACTTCATTGTAGGCAACAATCCAATACGCCACATCGGCCCTATAGCCCAGTGCCTGCGCCAAAAAGTAGGTGGCATCTGAATGGATCATACTTCTGGCGGGAACAGGCGCAGCAATTTGCTTCACCGCCTGCGCAAGTTGCGCCGGACAAGCTTTTCCTTCAGACGGCGTCTTTGCACACGCCGCACGCGGCTCCACACAGGCCACGATCTTGCGGTCTTTCGTGGAGACACAGAGATCTTCAAAATAAGCATGCGCGACTTGTGGCGCAAAGAATAAAATCGCCAGCAAGGACGACCCATTACCGATCAAACGCTGAATTTTCATGTGATGTAATCCCAGGATGGTATTCGCACAAGCTGATATAAATGTAGCGGTGACGAAGATTGTTTAACTAAATTGTTCAACGAAATTTTTTAAGTTAAGGGCGTTGATCAAGAACAGGAGGTAAGCGACAAACGCGACGAACGCTATAAAGGTGTCTAAAAATTGCTGACGAAATGCAGATTATCATAAAAGCATCTATTGTTAGTATAAATGCACTTCAATTATTCAAAATACAACATGTGCAGCTGTTTTTTCATCACTTTTTCAGGAAATCTGACTAGCTTATGTTGAGTTTTGCGATCACATGGAAGTCACCCGCCTTTCCAGTCAGGGCAATCTGCGATGCATCACTGCCAGTGGCAGCAGAGCTGAAGCACCATTCAGCCCGCCAGCGCAAGACCATGCGCAACAATAAAGTGAGAGGAGTAAAGCAGACTGCCCAAGCATGTCTCAGCACAGAGAGTTCTCTCCTGTGCTCTGCCGCAATATGAAGCCAGCGACCTGAACTTTAGTCTGGTTCACATAAACCCGAAACAGGCATATCATCCACTTATTTTTCGCATGCCAGATTTCGAGAAATGAGCGCCATGAATTCTTCGTTGAAACCAGTCGTTTTTTTATGCGCAGCTGCCGTGCTTGCTATTTCACCCTGTGCCTATGCAGCGGATAAACCTGCTGCCCCCGCTGACCTGGCGCTCTCCTGCCAGAATCCGGTAAAGAAAGGCGATACCGCACAAAGCCTGAAGAAACGCTATCCAGGAAACACCACAGTGCAGGAAGTGGATGGCCCTGAAGGGGCAACTCAAAAAGTACTGGTGCTTTACCCGCAAAACCAGATGAAGCCCTACAGGGTAGAAGTGTACTTTGATGATGACGCAATGACCCGCCTTGTTTCCGTCAATATCAATAGCGACAAAAGCCAATGGACTTACCAAGGCTTGAAGATACTCGATTCCATCCCGGCGGTAGAAAAACAGAACGGCAAGCCGCTGACTCTGTACGGCTTTGGCTGGGATTATGGCGGCCACGTCACCAGCTTCAATGAAGGCACCTTTTCAACACCATCCAGCGACTGCACTCCACATTTCCGCTTCCAGCTACGTACTGATAAAAATGCGCCCAAGGCAATTCTTGGCGAACAAAAAATCAAATCCAGCCTGCCAGCAGTCATCCAGGCACAGCCTTATCTGAGCGAAATATCACTCGACTTTGTTGAACAGAAATAGCAAGGAAATTCGCAACCCCCGCGTAGGTACGATTAGCGAAGCGTAATCGTACAAAACCGCGTCCCCCAAAAAAGAAAAGACCGCAAGCATCCAGCTTGATGCCGAAATAATTCGATGGCATCGCGACGTCCAATCGCTAGATTGTTATCAGGTCTTATATGGATGCAGTGTCACACGACTGAAATATATAAATGTAAGGCCTTATTTTATTTTGTGTTTTTACAAAGATTTTTGAATAACGGATAATAAATCATGGATATAATGCCAGCACACATTATGCAGGCATGATGCTGATATAAAACAAGACAAAATAAAACAAAGAAGGGGAAACCGTGCTCATCATCTGGGGGAAAAAACATGTGCGCAAAAATATTGGCTATGCTGCCGATTTTTGCCCTATCTGCCGCGGGCCGCAGGTATTCAAGCTCATCCGCGTCGGCCTGGCCAGCCACGTGTATTACATTACCTCCGGTGATGGGGAGCTGGTCAGCCATGAGCGCGAATGCGAGCAGTGTCATACTCTGCTCGATGCCAATCCAGATGGGTATCTGACCCTGTCCAAGAAAAAACAGTCGCTTGCTGACTTGATGAAGACGACTTTCCCAAGCCTGCCGGAAGTCTATAAGGAAAGACTGGACCTCGAAGAAAAAGTCATGAAAACCCCGACACTGCTGACGCCACAAGAGCGCGACGTCATGATCAGGACACCTTTTCATCTCTTGTCGCCCCTTTTAGAAATACGCCTGGGGCAGACCCATTTAGACTTGGGCATCAGCCTGGCACTGCTGGGCTCGTTTTTTCTCGTTACCATCGTCCCCGTATTGCTAACGAAAATCCTGCCGTTTGATGAAGCCATCAACTTTCTCGCCTGCGCCATCATCGCCTTACTGGTGACAGGCTGGCAAATCCTCACTGCTGGTAGTCGCTATGTCAAGCGTCGTATCGTCCCTGTCCTCGGCTCCAACTTGAAGCCTTTGAGGCCAACAGAAAGCGAGCTGAAATCAGCACTGGCAGAATTGAAGGCAGACCGGAAAAAAATGGCAACGAGATTGAAAATTGCGGATTTGCAGACATATTTTTGAAAGACAGCGCAATTTCTCTAAAGACATGGATGGCATCGATTACCACAAATCTGGAAGTAACTTCAGGCAGGGCTAGTATTCATGCATTTCTAAATCTGCGGGTGCTTACGCGATTGCAAGTCAATCCCACCCGCAAGCAAAAATTAGGAGAAATATCATTGCTAATCCCGGTGGACCTGACGAAGAAACATGGAAGAAAATGAGCTTGAACGAGAAGAGGGTATATGTTGTAGGCGTCATCGCAGTAATATTGATTACAATCACTGCGATTGTCTGCAGTAGATCAGGCTTGATCTAATGGCGCAATCATATGCGTCTTAGGTGTAATGGCTCACACAGCAATTACCTCGTTTTCTGATAAACAACCGACCTTAGCTAGTGCTTGCTCAGGTGGTCACCCGGAAAGACCTCAAGAAGTATGGAAAGACGAGTTCCAATATTCATACATTTCCAAACTCGCGGACGATTACGCGATTGCTAATCGCCCCTGCGCGCTTAACACTTGCTAACTTGCTGGCAAAGTACACCAATGCATATGGGCGAACGATGACGCCATCATAAGCTATTCGATGCGATGGGCTAAATACCTGTTGCGCCCGTTAGATTTCGCAGCGTAGAGTTGTTCATCTGCTGTTTGAACAATATCCAATACTGCCCTATCTGCTTTGCAGAATGCGGTAACAACACCCAGGCTGACCGTCACATAGTTGGCAACGCTTGAATGGCTGTGAGGAATGGCGAGTCGATTAATCTCCTCGCGTATCTTTTCAGCGATAGCAATAGCGCCTTGTTGTTTTGTTCTTGGCAGCACACACGCGAACTCTTCACCGCCGTAACGTGCTGCCAGGTCTGTGGTGCGCACCAATACTCTCTTGATTGCATTCGCTAGTTGTTTGAGACATTCGTCGCCGGCCACATGGCCGTAGGTGTCATTGAATAATTTAAAGAAATCAACGTCAATTAAGATGAGCGATAGCTCATCTCCAGACCGTACATGCCGTGCGTATTCCTGGGAAAGTACCTCGTCCAGATGTCTTCTGTTTGCCAATCCAGTCAGGCCATCAATCATCGCAAGCTGGGTTAGCTGATCTTCGATTCGCTTTTGGTCAGTAATGTCCTGAATCACACCAACGTACTCTTTTTTTTCAAGTGCTACCACTTCAGAAACTCTGAGTTCGACTGGAAAATGGCGATCATCCTTAGTTATCCCCTCCAGTTCCAGACCAGTTTTCAGGACTGAATTTTCACCTTCAAAATGAAAATGTGAGAGATGATCCATTTGGTCATCAACATTTACCTCTCGCATCAACTTTTTAATATTCATTCCTATTAATGCGTCTTCTGTGTAGCCGAACAAGTGTTGGGTGGCAGGGTTAGCGGAAGTGATAAGGCCACTTTCATCAATCGTGATGATGCCGTCCAAAATGCTTTCTAATATGGCGTGTAGACGTATTTGTGTTTCCTGCGCCCTTAATTCTGCCAGCTTCAATAGAGTGATATCGCTGACGCGAACAAAGAAACCACGCACCGCTCCATTGACGATATCAGGTATGTAATGTGCCAAAGTGTGTCTGGTGCTGCCGTCTGCTTTTATCAATGATCGCTCGAATTGCTGTGCCTGACCAGCAAGCGCTCCTAAAATATAGCGCTCATTTTGCAGATATAGACTTTCACCCAGAAGGCCTTTAAGGTTCGTGCCGATAATGCTCTGTGGCGACTTACCAAACCATTCAAGATAGCCTTTACTGGCATAGTGGCAATATAATTGATTGTCCCAATAAGCAATTAACCCGGGCATGTGGTTAATTATTTCACTTAGAAATCGAATTTTCTCAACTGGAGATAATGTACTTTTGGTGTGATTACTTGTGTTCAAAATTTCCCCGCTAACAAATTTAAAAATCAAGCAGCGTGCTGATGTTGATAGACCCATCTTGCGCATAAAACCCATTTTTTTTCATTGATCTAAATCAAGAGAGTTTAAAATTAACGCAACGATCAGGCATATCGAAAACATTGCCCTATACCCATGCGCGATTAAAATTCCGCTTGGGCACAAGCAGAGTGAAATCGTACACAATCGTGTCCCTCAGAGACTTTATGAAATTGAAAAGGGCCCATGTCCAACATCCATACATTTCCAAAATTACGGGTGATTAGACAATTGGGATCCACCCCAGATGTGGTTTAATTGCATTTATTTTTTGAAAGAGACTTGGCATGAAAATATTAAAGTGGTTAGCAATCATCGTTGCCGGCCTTGCCGTCATTATTGTGGTTGCTGCAATGCAAGGGGCTGGTGATCAACGCCGCATGCAATCTGCTCTGCAATTGACCGGGGGTTACGTCGGCATGACAGAAGGCCAGCTCTATGAGCTTGGGACTAGCATCTCAAAGAATGGCGTAGGCACCATAGGAGAAGCGCGTGAAGTGATTTTTTGGCTGGTATGCAGCGGCCGGTTTTCATCCGCCACAATTGAACCATCGGCCAAAGCTGCCTTAGGTTTGGTATCTGCACAAGGGCTGAGTGAAAAAGAGGCGGTTACCACCTTGATTCAAATGGTCGATCCATCAGCACGCGCGCCACTCGACGGTTGTCCGAAATAAGACGAAATTGGTGTGAGATTGGAGTCGTGTCTAATACTCGCTCGTTGCTGGCTTGCGGGTGATTATGCGATTGCTTATTGCCCCTATGTGCTGATTATAATATTTTCAGAAGAAATAATATCAAAGCGATTGATAAGTTTAATGTTGACATCACAAAACAGGGCTTGAACCGATGACCAAAATTGCTAAGCTTATCGTTGATTTTTTGGCGCTTTCCGACCAGGCCCGCCCCGGCTATCGTGAAAGCCTGGGGCGTGGATTACCTAGGTTAGAAGCAGAATATAGACTAAAAACCATTTTCGAATCACCAGCCGATATACCCGAACTAGTTTTGGAACTATATTGCCAAGTCGATGGTACTTTGAGAGATGTCGCTGACCAAAAAGTCATGGATTTTATTCCCGGCTATCGTCTGATCCATATAGATGAACTTGAAGAAGAGTTTCAGAAATTCATGGCAATTCTTGGACCATCTCGACATCATAATTTTCCGTTCCTCGCGAATTATTCCAGTGACTTTGTTTGCATTGAAAGTGAGCCCGAAAATAGAGAAAATAAAATTGGTGGCTTTTTACATGACGACCCTCAATTTGAGTTGATGCATTCAAGCGCAGAAGATTTTTTGACGACTGTCATTGCTTTTTACAGGGAGAATGTATATTTTCTGGACGCTGACGGATTTCTTGATTATGACTTCGATAAACAAACACTTTTGGGGAATCGATTAAATAACGGGATTTTATATTGGCAATAAATTTACAAGATTGCTGATACCCAATCGAAACCCACGTAGGTAAGATTAGCGCAGCGTAATCGTACGGATGAGATATCAAAAATAGCTAAAGACACCAAGAAAATCCGATGATCGCTGCCTTTACATCTCCGCACGAGAGTGATGTATCCTTGAGTCAAAATCATAAAGCAGCCGGGATTTTCAAACAGCACAGAAAATTGCGGCTGACCATGCGTACGATTACGCTGCGCTAATCGTACCTACATCTCTGCAATTCCCCATAATTAATATAAGCCAACTGAAGAATGCAACAGTAATCCCATGGAGAATAATAAGAAAAGGAGCTTAATTTGGAAATGAATCTGGATCAAATGCTGATTTGGATAAATCGCGTGGAAGAACAGGAATTGGAGTCAATACAGCATATATTTGATATAGACAAAGGCTTACGAAGTCGAGGTGCATACAATAGAGCGGCCGATAATCCTAGCCACCAAATTGAGGGGCTGATTATGCTTTCACAAGCCCGATGGGTACTGCAGAAAGATTTGGATATGGCCAATAATTTACTCGGTAAGATTACTGACTTAGCAGCATTAAGCAGTAGAGCAATTCAAGAAATTGACCATGCCAGATCGAATAATTATGTTTGGGATTACATTCTTTTATCCTATTCTACTTTCGTACCCATACTAGTTGGCTTATTGTTAGCTGGGGCAGAGAAAGAATTTTTCGGATTAAGTGAAAAAATCGTTTCGTGTTCAAGCTTTGATCATGAAAGCAGAGGACATATTGTGGGCGAATTTGCATTTCAAATTGCGAATCTTGCCGTCGGTAAGTATGGCTTGGATTCCTTGAGTGCAATTGAGGGTACAAAGGGATTTAAAAAATCACATTTTATCTATGGCTACCACGAGTTGCTTTACCATATTGCGCAGAATGACCCGGAGGCATTTGAGCGTGTAAGGGGGGAGCTGGAGTCCGCATTTCCAAAGCGTGTACGCAGCAGGATTGCCCTTGGCCAATTGGAGACTTGGGGGTATGGCAAAGTAGCGCAGTCAGCCACGTTTGATGCATTAGGCACGGCCTTGTGCCGATTGGCTTTGTGGCGTGGAATGCCAATCAATGCTAATACAAGGCTGTATCCTAAAGAATTTTACGCAGCTCAGTTGCTGCTTGCGTAATATGACTAGCCAGCGTAGGTACGATTAGCGCAGCGTAATCGTACGAATGAGATACCGGAAACAGCTATAGACCTCAGGTAAATTCCATGATCGCCGCCTATACATCTCTGCACGAGAGGGATGTATCCTTGATTCAAAATCATAAAGCAGCCGTGATTTTCAAGCAGTACAGAAAATTGCTGCTGAGCATGCGTACGATTACGCTGCGCTAATCGTACCTACATCTCTTAAAGGACGATGTATGTTTGATACACAAGATGAATGCTTAAACGCTTTTGAAAAGCTTGGCTTTCCTCCTATTTTTTCTGAAATGTGGAAAGGAGGAGGGTCCGATCGATTTAAGCGTCAGTATGATGTTCCTGTGAGATTCTTTCAAATTAAAGACATATTAAAAGAAAATAATTTACTACCTCTTAGGTTTTTGCCGATGCTTGAAATGAATAGAGAGGTTATTTACGGCTTTGATATGGACTCAGAAAAATTCGTCGAATATTATTATTCTGATAGCGAAATATTTGTAATCGGGGATAATTATCAGCAGTTTTTGGGCGCCATATTTGTTGATCTTGGCTATGCCGGATTGGAATCCTTAGTTCAGGAAGTTGGAGACTCATTTGAGTTCAAGTATTTACCAGAACTATACGTTTTCCTGCAACAAGATGACGATGAGAATGCATTGGATTCAAAGATGAGATTTATTCTTAATCTGCATTAGCCCGCGCAGATACGGTTAGCGCAGCATAATCGTACACAGCCGTGCCCCCCAAAAAAAAAGAAAAAACCTCAAGCGTGGTGGCATATAGAAGCATGCATTTCCACTCTCCTGCATTTCTCTGTGACTCTGTGTCCCTGTGGTGAGCATTCAGGTCGTATGATTTTCGTTTGCCGGTACCGTATTTAACGTACCCCACCAATGCATACAAGCAAACTCACCCAAACACCCCGCCCTCATCCGCATCCAGTATCACCGACAAAGTAATATGCCGTGGCCTCGTCAGTGCAAACAGCACCACATCCACCACGTCCTTGCTGGTCGCACGTTCGCCTTTCTGGCGGTCTTGCACAGCGTCCCATTCTGGTTGCTGTGGTGAGACGTCATCAAGATAGGGCGGGTGCACGCTGATGGAGCGGATGGGTGTGCCTGCGAGCATTTGCCGGAAGCCGTCTGCCAGGCCGGACTGGGCGCGTTTGGCGGCGTAGAAGGGCACGGATACGCTTTGCATCCTCGCATTTGGCAAGCCGCTGATGGAGCCTATGGTGAGGATGTCTGCGCCTTTTGATAATCTCAGCAACGGCAGCAGGCCCTGGGTTAGCAGGAAAGTGCCTGTGACGGCAGAGTTGATGACGCCGAGTACTTCGGCTGCTGTATAGGCTTCGTCCCTGGCTTCCAGCCACATGGTGCCGTTGTTGATCAGCAGATCGATGTGGGTGTGTGATTTGCTCAACGCATCGATGGTGGCCTGCACGCTGTGCACATCGGCCAGATCGGTTTCAACACAAACCGGCATCTCATGTCCCAGGCTTTGTATGGTGCTGGCGGTATCACCGAGCTGTGCAAGTTTGCGGCCACATAAAATCACTTTACAGCCTGCCTCTGCCAGTGAGAGGGCGAGTGCGGCACCCAGGCCGCGTCCTGCACCGGTGATCACTGCGGTTTTTCCAGCCAGACTATTCATACGGTTTCCTCACGAATTTTCCTCAATAAGTGTGCAGAAACTATACATCAGACTCGCCGCACACGCAGAGTACCCGCCTGTAAAGAAAAACGGCTGTTGAACATATATCTGTTCAACAGCCGTTTTAAAACGCAAAGCTAGTTACAAAAGCTTTACAGCGACTTCAGGAAAGCCAGTACTGCATCGCGGTCTGCTTTAGACAAGCCTTCAAAACGCTGGCGTGCCTTGTCTGCTTCACCGCCGTGCCAGAGGATGGCTTCGGTCAGGTTGCGGGCGCGGCCATCGTGCAGGTAGCCGACCTTGCTGTTATTGCCCATGACTTTGTCGGTATAGCCTATGCCCCACAGTGGCGAGGTGCGCCACATATTGCCCTGAGCCTGTCCTTCTACCAGCTTGTCGGCCAGACCTGTGCCCATGTCATGCAGCAGCAAATCTGTGTATGGCTTGATGGTCTGGTTGCGCAATTCAGCGAGCAAATGGCCGTTACCAGTTTTCATCTCCACCGTGTGACATGCTGAACAACGCATGTTCTGGAACACTTTGGCACCGGCACTGACTTGCTGAGGATTGACGACATGCTCATCCATAGGTGCGACACCTTTGGGGAAGCCACTGGCAATGCTGCGTTGTGCAGGCACGGCCACCAGACCCAGGTAGCGGGTGATGGATTGCAGGTCAGCTTCGGTGATACCTTTTTGCGCAGGTGCAGCAGCACAGCCAGCCGGGTCCGTTGTACAGCTACGGTTAGGATAGCTTGGTGAAGTGACAGCCATGTCTTGTAACAGCGCAGCCGCTGTCTGATGACGCAAGGTTGCCTTGGATGCCTTCCAGCCAAAGCGGCCTACACGTACTGCACCGGTCTCTGGTTCAAACACATAGTTGGCAATACCAACGACTCCATCAGCATCAGGTGCAGAGCGCACGCGGGACAGGATGTCTGCTTCAGGTATGGCTTCAAGCAAACCCATGCCTATCATAGGCTGTGCAGCGCGCAGCGAATACACGGTTGGTACTGCACCTTCAAATGCCAGTGAAGGTTTGCGCAATTCTACCGTGGTGCCATCGGCCAGCTTGGTCGTGCGGGTTTCAAAGCCGGCGACGTTAACATTGGTACCCCAGTTTTGCGGCACACCGCTGCTGGAGAAGGCATTCATCTGTACTACCGTGCCATATTGCGGATGCGGCAATTGCTGGCCTGCTGCATTGGTTGCTGCCACGCGCACCGACATGCTGTCGAGACGCTGGTTGATGGCGGTAGGCGCAGGGCTGCGGCCATTATTGACGTGGCAGGCAATACAGGCAGACTGGTTGAAACGCGGCCCCTGCAAACCTACGGCTTGCTGGTAACGGTCATTGCCATTCTCATTGTGGTCACCGGTCGTAAAGTTGGTATGCACCAGACGACGGCCCTCAACAAAGCGCTGTATGTTTTGCATACCCGCATTATTGTGTGGCTGCTGGAACATGAACAGACCATTGTCAGAATAGTTGTAGGAGACCGAACCCTGGCCACCCGACAAAGTATCTTCCGGCAAAGGCACCGAGTTCAGGCGCGGTTGCACGCCATACCAAGGTTTGAGACCAGAGCCGACCACATAAATCCATTCGGCTGAGTAATAACGTACACCGCCGTTGTCACCCTTGGCAGCCATGCCTTCAGGCGTGGAGAACATCGATGGCGAGACTTCAATGATGTCACCTGCCACCAGCGGACGTGCCGGGATATTTTTATCATTCGGGAAGCCATTTGCATCCAGGTCGCTATGTCCTGGATAGTCTTTCACGCGCAAGGTACAGGCACCATTCACACCATCAGGGCTGCTGAGTTTGTTATTGGCAGGGTAGGGTACGGGTTTGCAGATGGCGACATTGCGATCGACCAGTTCACCCGGATTCATCCAGCCATAACCTGTCACACCAACGCGGTCAAAACCACGGAAGAAAGCCACGCCACCCGGCAGAAAATCAACAGTATTGTATTGATTGACTGTGAGCACAGGTTTGGTCACGCCAGCCACACGGCTATTGTCGATGATCTCAAAACCCCAGGTGCGGTTCTTGAAGTATTGCGGCACAAAGGTCAGATAATTGCCCGGGCCTTTATCAACTGGCAGGCCGGTGACAGCATCGACAGTTTCATTCGGGCCATAGCCAATTTCATTCCACTCTTCACCACGTTCACGGCCATGGCGTGCCAGGCCGCGTGCACCAAAGCGCGTGACCAGGGTGCCATCAGGCAGGGTAAATTGCAGGCTTTCCAGCGGTTCTGCGGCGGCAGGCAAAGGTGCCCAGCCACTGCCGCTGCTTGGAAATTTCAAGGCGGTAGTCGCTGCATCTGGCAGGGTGTTGTCGCTGCCTGGTGACTTGAATTCAACTTCAAACAAAGAGTAACCATACTGGGTAGCGCGGGCCACGCCTTGCAGGCGTAGGTAGCGGGCATTCGCACCGAGGTTAAAGAATTCTTCCGTACCGCCTTTGCCACCACTGACATAGCGCAGTTGCGTCCAGGTCTGGCCATCGTCTGATACGCGCAGCGCGTATTCCTTGCCATAGGCGTTTTCCCATACCAGCTTCATGTAGCCGACAGGTGTCTTGGTGCCAAAGTCAAACTGTATCCAGGCACCGTCTTCTGAGGTGCTGCCCCAGCGCGTATTGGCTTTGCCATCGATTGCCATGGCGGCTGACATGGCCTGGTTTTCTACGGCAGAAGAAGTCGCGGTGACAGGTTTGACTGCAACACCAGGTTTGCTCAAGTCAATCTGCCCAGGGTTGCCGGGTTGGCTAGGCTGGCTTGGATCTGTGCCCGGTTGTGTGACCGGCGTGCCTGAGAAAGCCTGTATCTCTATGATGGAATAGCCATACTGGGTAGAACGCTTGACACCCTTCACGCGCAGGTAGCGGCCTTTGCCGTTCAGGTCAGTCAGGTCTTCGACGCCACCCTGGCTGTTATCGACGGTCTTGATCGTCGTCCAGTCACTATTATTGTCAGACACCTGCAACAGATATTGCGTGGCATGGGCGTTTTCCCATTGTATGCGCACGCGGGTGATGGTTTCTGACTTGCCGAAGTCCAGGGTCAGGTACTGGTCATCCGTGAAGCCGCTGCCCCATCGCGTATTGTCGTTATGGTCTATCGCTGCCAGCGCAGAGAGGTCGCCACGTTCAACAGAACTGGCAGTCGCTGTCACAGGTGTCAGCGCGGTTTCTGCGGGTGCTGCTTGCGGTGGCGCAGCCATAGGCGTCGCGCCCGTGCCGTTCTGTGCAGAATCAGCATTGCTGGACCCACCACAGCCTGCCAGTTGTAAACAAAGTAGCGATGAGGCCAGGCAGATGGCCGTCATGCGGTTGGATATTTTTTTCACGTAAGAACTCCTGGTTGGTACGTTTTGTATTTGCATGTGGCAGGTAGTCCACATCCTGTTGTATTGCGTACTGCATGTCTGTGCATGTGCAGACAGGTGAAGCGCCGGTAGTGCGATGAATTCCATAAAGAGAGCAACGCCAGGAACGGGTTTCCTGGTCCGTCGAAGCGCAACACTACATAATCAGCATGTCAGATGCAAGCAAGCGGGCAGCACTAAACAAGTCACCAAATGGTTACCTATCTCTTACTGAAAGGTAAGCATTCAGCCCTTCGCTCCGCCCCAAAATTGGGCGCGGTACATTTCATTTTTTGTCAGTTGATTGACATAATTGGTCAGTTTTTGGAAAGCATCCCATTTGGGGCATGTGCAGGATTGCACTTGGGAGTGGAAACTTTTCCAGTTTTTTCGCAATTTGGACAATTGCGCAACTTCATGCAGATCCACATGTTTTTCTCCTTCTCCTTCCCCTTCAAGGGGAGATTTGCGGGGTTTCGCAAAGCATGCTTTGCGCCGCAAATTTCCAAGCCGCTTGCAAGCGGCGCGGTGGGATGGTTGGGATGGGGATGGGGGGTCTTATAAATTTTGATCGCAGCTTAATCAACCGAAACCCATCCCCACCCTAACCCTCCCCTTGAAGGGGAGGGGATTTAGTAATCAACAATAATAGAAATAGGAATAGGTTTAGTTTGATGCCAGTAAAAATTCCATCCCGAGATTGCGCAAAGATACAGCGGGCATCGGAAATTTCAAATAAAACTACAAACTATGCGCGCGACTGTAAGTGTCACGGATCAATAACAATGCTCATTAATCCGCTGACAAAAAACGTCCTCCAAATACACAACTGAACCCGCAGTCATTTAATCCATCCCCAAAAAAGAAAACGCTGTTTAGCGCTCAACATGATTGTGACAAGTTTGTAAGAAACAAATTGATTTCCCTGTTACAGAAAACTTACAAATGCAGATGCAAAAAAATGGTGCCAGCATCGTTTTGCAACACACATCAGTCTTCGCGTGTCCAGTAACTTGAAGACTTTATCCATGCTTCTGGCTGCCCGCGCTGTTCTAGCATATAAGTACGCAATGCCCGCGCAGCCTGTCTTTCGGCAGCTATCCAGATGTAACCATCGCCTGGCGGGAAAGTATAAGCAGCGGCTGCTGCCAGCAAAGTCTGCTCATCATTGGCTGAATCCTGATCGCGTATCAACCATTGCGCTTGCCAGTTGGCTGCAGTCACGCACACCTGTTTATCTGCCGCATCAGCAAGCATGATGATGCTGGTGACATGCACGCCTGCGCGCAATTGTTCAATGCGTCGTGTGATTGCAGGCAGGGCAGTGGCATCGCCGATGAGCAGATACCAGTCAAAGTCGTCTGCCACGACCATGGATTTACCCGGCCCGCTGACAATCAGCGTATCGCCTGTTTTTGCCTGCATCGCCCACGCATTGGCGGGCCCGTGCTGGTGCAGTGCAAAGTCCAGCACCAGCGTGCGCGCATGTGTGTCGACATATCGCGGTGTATATTCGCGTGTAACAAAGCTGTCTGCTTCGCCGGCAACCGGTAGCAATATCCTGACGTGGTCATCATGTGCAAGGCTGGCAAAGTCATGCAGATCATCTGATTGAAAAGTGATGCGCTGCATATTGGTTGTCAAGCGTGTGACGTCGATGACGCGCAGGGTTCTGCGGCGTTTTTCCCAGTGCAGGCGTTCGATGTGGTGTGTGGTATTTGTGGTCATGACGATTTGATTTTGTGAGTATTGGTTTGTGTTGATTAATTTTCGTGGATTGGGGCGATGCGTAGGTTGGGCCGGGCCTCGCTAGGCTACGTTTTACCAGCCCAACACTCGGCGTTTAAATGACGTATACGTTTGCAGAGGCCGAGTGTTGGGCTGATGAGGCGTAGCCTAGCGAGGCCCGGCCCAACCTACACTCCAGCCCAAGCTACGAGGCTGATGAGTGTTGCCAGAGCAGACCCCAGAAATACGGCTCTCAGTGAAAACAGCGCCAGCACAGAGCCCGCTGCCGGGCCAGCCACACGGCCTGCGCTCGACATGACGCGTGCGATGGAAAAGTAATAATGGTGCTGCTCAGCCGGTATGGCATCGGCGATGACGGCAGAGATAGTGGGGTGCAAGACACTTTCAAACGCGCCTATCAAGATCAGCACCAGGGCAGATGCCCATACACCGTGGGTAAAGTAGAGTATTGCAAAGCCCGTCCCCACACCCGCAGTAGGGATCAGCAAGACCGGGCGGCGCCCGACGCGGTCGGCAATCCCACCCACCAGGGGAGTGGCCAGCAACTCGCCACCAGAATAGCAGGCCAGCAGCAAGCCTATGTGGCTGGCAGAAATGCCCGCATCTTTTTCTGCCCACAAGGCAAAAAACGGCATGAGTACACCGTCAGCAAAGCCGACAAAAAAACAAACGAAAAGGCCAACAGCAGTGGCGAGAGGTGCATTCGTGAAAATGCAGAGAGAGGCAGAGAATCTGCGGGGGAGCTGAGACAGCAGTCGTAATAGAAATCGCATATACATTATCCAAGGCGCGACAAATCTGCTTGCAAATGCAGGACAAATTTGTTTGCGCGCTGGCTAACGTAAACGCTTACGTCACTTTTTCCAGTGATATGGGGCCATGCTAACAAAGAAAAAACAGGCAGTCAACGTGCTGGATTTATGCCAGCCCGGATGGATAGCGCGGCTCGCTTTTTACTGAATATCAGCTTGTTGCCCTGCTTGGCAGTGCTGACTTGACAAAATAGATAAGCAAATACCATCACAATTTCAAATGTAACTAATTGTAGCCTGGGCTATAATCTGCAATTGCTTTTTACGCGCGCGCATTGCCATTTTAACTATTAAAAGGCAATAAAATCTGCTCACCGTCACTTTATATTATGAAAAAAACATTTCTGGCCTGTTTGTCTTTCCTGGTTTTTGCCTGGCCCAGCCTGTCGCAGGCCGAGGTGCGCAAATGTGTGACGCCTTCCGGTGAAACGATATTTACCGACCAACCCTGCAATGCCAAGATAGGCAGCAACGCGACCGAAGTCAAAAACGACGCCACACTGCGCAAGATCACGGCCATGCAAAAAGACCGCGATACCGGCAAAAGCTGCTGGGTGCTGGATCACAGATATAATCAATGCGATGTCAGCGTAGATCGCACCCTGATGACCAACTTCAAGGAGAACTGCACCATACCGAGAAACCAGTTCATCAAAGACCGCGCCAACGACAACGTCAGCACCAGCTATAGAACTTACAGGGAGCGTAGAGAATACAGAGAGTCATCGCAAGAAGCCGATGATCTCGAATATAGCCACAGGGATACCCGCAAAAGTCGCGCTGTCTTGCAATGTGAAGTGCTGGAAAAAGATATGTGGTCCTATCTGAAGCAAAACTTCAGCGACAAAGTGCCACCACAAGACGCCAAGAATATCGAGGTCAAATTAATGGGTTTGCCTGATCCTGAAAGAAGCAGCAGTTCTTATAACAGAAGAAGATAGACGCCTTGTGCAGCTATTTATGCAAAAAAATGGGGGGACAGGTCGTAAAGCCTGTCCCTTTTTTTAAGCCTGGATAGCTATCAATGCATGCTGACCGCAGCCAGTCGCACGGCTTTGTCAGGCAACCCATCCGCCTTGTCCAGCCTGCATGCCAGCGTCGTCAAAGCCCAGGCACCTACGACAACCAGGGCACCTATCCATGGTGTATGCATCAAACCGATATGGCTGACGATCAAGCCACCCGCCCAGGCACCAAAGGCGATGCCGACATTGAAGGCAGCGATATTCAAGCCAGATGCAACGTCGATAGCCTGTGGTGCATCATGTTCAGCACGCTGCACTACATACACCTGCAAACCCGGCACATTACCAAAGGCCACCGCGCCCCAGGCCAATACCGTCAGCAATGCCAGCCATTTGTTATGCGCGGTAAAAGTCAGCACCAGCAAGACAAGGGCAAGCAAGGCGAACACGATTTGCAATGCTGCGACCGGGCCTTTTTTATCGGCCAGTTTGCCACCCCAGATATTGCCAAAAGTCACCGAGACACCATACACCAGCATCACCAGGCCCACCGCATTGGCACTAAAACCGCTGATGTCTTGCAGTATTGGTGCCAGATAAGTGAAGACGATAAAGCTGCCGCCATAGCCCAGTGCCGTCATCGCATATACCAGTAACAGGCGCGGTTTTTTGAGTACCGCCATTTGTGTTAATAAAGAGGCAGGCTTGCTGCTGGCGATGGTTGAAGGGATCAGAATCGCGCATCCAATAAAGGCAATCACACCCAGCGCCGACACTGCCAAAAACGTCGCTTGCCAGCCCAGATGCTGGCCGATGAAGGTACCCAGCGGCACACCCGTCACCAGCGCCACCGTCAGCCCGCTGAACATCAGCGCAATTGCACTGGCCGCTTTGTCTTTGGGGACCAGGCCAGTGGCTATCGTTGAACCTATCGAAAAGAACACCCCATGCGCGAGGCCAGTCAAGACCCGTGCCGCCATCAGCGAAGTATAGTTGGGTGCCATCCAGGCCACCAGGTTACCAATCGTGAACAAGGCCATCAGGCCCAGCAATAATTGCTTGCGCGGCACCCGGCCAGTCAGTGCTGTCAATACGGGCGCGCCAACAGCCACGCCCAGCGCATACAGGCTGACCAGCAAACCGGCAGAAGGAACAGATACCGCCAGGCTGCTGGCGATGGTGGGGATAAGGCCGACAATCACAAATTCTGTCGTACCGATGGCAAAGGCGCTGAGTGTCAGCGCCCACAAAGCAAGTGGCATATGGACTCCATGCATGGGGAAATGAATAACAGGCTGCAGTCTGGGCCCATGCAGAACAAAGAAAAATAGCTTAAGCTACACTTTACTTATGACTCGGAGTCAACAATGCTAAGCCTGGAAACCATGAAAGCCCTGGTCGCAGTGGCCGATACTGGCTCATTTTCAGCCGCAGCCGAGCGCCTGGGGCAAACGCCATCCGGCATCAGCCGCAGCATCTCCCGCCTTGAAGCCCAGCTCGGCATGACCCTGATGACGCGCACCACCCGCAAGCTTGAGATAACAGAAGAAGGTCACTGGCTCTTGCAAAGGGCCAAGAAGATACTCTGCGATATTGATGACACTGAAGAACAACTGACAGCGCGCCTGTCGCAACCATCCGGCCTGGTGCGGGTAAATGCCGCCACCCCCACGTTAGATCATCTGCTGGCCCCGCTGGTGGCCGATTTTCTCGATGCCTATCCTATCATCAAGCTGGAACTGGTCAGCGGTGAAACCTTTGTCGATCTCATCGAAGAGCGCGCCGACCTTGCCATACGCATAGGCCATTTGACTGACTCCAGCCTGCACGCACGCCGTCTGGGCAGCAGCCGCATCCGCCCGGTCGCCGCGCCGCATTACCTCGCACGCCATGGCGAACCACAAACCGTGGCTGATCTGGCACAGCACAGATTGCTGGGTTTTACCGCCCCCGCCAGCCTCAATACCTGGCCGCTGCCCAAGTTGGATGGCGTCAAAGATGAGGGCTATGTCATAGACCCTGTAGTCAGTGCCAGCAATGGCGAAACCCTGCGCCACCTGGCCGTGCAGGGCGCTGGCATCGTCTGTCTGTCTGACTTCCTGACCATGGCCGACCGCGCCCACGGCAGGCTCAAACCCGTGCTGGCCGACATCAGCCTGCCCTGGATGCAGCCGGTCTGGGCGGTATTCTATAAACAGGAAGCCATACCCCCACGCGTGGCAGTCTTGCTGGATTTTTTGATGACGAGATTACCGCTGGAGAGGGTGTGAGGGGGGAGTCGGGCCATGCAAACCGCGTCGCCCGTTAATTTGCATACCCTCAAAATCGTCATTCCTCCGCAGGCAGGAATCCATCGTATTTGCGCCGTGAATTTTGATGTGCCATACAGTGCATATCACAAATATCCCGCAGAAGCGGCTTCAGCCGCAAACGCCATACCGTGTCCCTATTTTTTCGTGAGTAGGAATTAAATCAAACCCATTGCAATTTATGCCCGAATATCATTAAATTGCAGCGACCCTGGCAAACCATATCCATACATCCACCCCAGCCTGATGCAGCATAAAAATAAACTCCACCACCTCTGCATCATTGCCCTGTTGATGACGACAGCCAGCCTGGTCGCCTGCAAAAAGACTGCCAACGCTAATGCCAACACTGCCGCCAGCTCTGTAGCAGAGCAACCCGCCAGTGTGCTTGCATCCACGATAGAAACTAGCACTGCCGCAGAAGCAATGCCAGACGCAGCACCTGCATCGACTGAATCCGGCCCCTTCGGCCTCGCCATGGCCATCAGCGAAACCGAGCTCACCAGCAAGTTTGGCTTTATCAAATCCAGCAAAGCCAAACATCTGTTCGAAGGCCAGCCGCCAATACCAGTAACTGATTTCAGCGACTACTACGCCGTCACCGCGCCC
The DNA here is from genome assembly GCF_049339865.1 of Undibacterium sp. TC9W. NCBI lineage: Bacteria > Pseudomonadati > Pseudomonadota > Betaproteobacteria > Burkholderiales > Oxalobacteraceae > Undibacterium > Undibacterium sp. TC9W. The sequence continues at coordinate 155,574 of NZ_JBMPPJ010000006.1, forward strand.
ATCAGCGGCATTTGCAAGGTAGGTGCATCGCGCACCATCACCGCCGTCAGCGGCACCGGTGAACAAATCAAAGCCGCCGCCGACCGCATCGCGCAAGTGCTGGAACAACAATACGGCAAACCCAGCCTCAAAAAAGACAAAGTCAAAACCGACATCTACAACCGCCGCCCGCAATTCTGGATGGTCGGCCTCAAAGAAGGCTCAGTCAGCTACGGCTACCTGTGGGCCAACGGCAAAACCGAACGCGAATTGCCCGACAACATCCTCAACATCATCGTCTTCGCCCAGGCCCACGCCATCAACCGCGGCGAGGTAGGTGTCAGTTATGAGTTTGCGAATTATGCAGATTGTCAGAAGGAGTGGCGGCTGGAGAAGGGGAGGAAGTTGTGAATCCACATGTGCAGAGAAAACAGCGCTGGGTGGAACTGGAAGAACTTGCCAAAGCGCATTTCATCAGTTTGCTGAGTAATGAGCAAATTCCAGAAGACGAGGCGCAGCGCGTCATTTCTGGTGTCCTTATCGGATTGCAAAGACCAAGAAAAACCCTGACACTCAAAGTCAGCCTTTTGCCGCCACGCAAGCAGGAGATAGAGTTAACCGCCAGTGGCTATCCAATTGACAATCACTGGGATACCAAAGTCTTATGCCTGCTGGAAGTTGATGCTGAGACTGCACAAATCTCTGTGACTATAGTCAATGAGATGCCGTGGTTGCGCCAGGATATGCTGATGTGACCAAAGAGAGATATCCGCAAGAAGTATTTTATCGATCGCTATATACCTGTCTATTGAATCTGGACATCCAAGGCAGACGCATAGTAGCAATTTCAGGAATCAATGTGCGATGCCTAACCTTGTGTCGCACTAAAGTATCTAATTGAAATTTCGGCAAATTGCCGACGAGATTTTAAAAGGCATTCCTTTTGCAATATGGCATAAGAGGCAGGCAAAGAATTTCTCAGATAGGAATTTATGGTACCCAGTATCGGCAGTTTTCTCTCTTCAAATGATGTATTGCGCATTATTTTCATCGCAGGTGCGATTTTTGGTGTCGCCATGCTCGCATATACTGTCGCTCGCCAAAGAAACAGGAAGAATTTATTTGTCATGTTTGCTTACTGGTTATCTTTTTTGAACCTGCTTTCCAAATACACCTATCTGTTTTATTGAGCCCGTCAAAAAATATGAGAGAAACTACAATCTGTGTTTGAAATTTAGAATGACTAAAATGAGAAAAAGTATGCGCTTAAATTTTGATATTTTTTCTATCAATGAGCCAGGACAGTTTCTCTATGAATTGCATAAGCTAATCAATTGTCAGGGAACTGGCGATTACCGCAGGATGAAGGAAATTGGCCAGCTGGTTGTGGCACTTCATGAGTTTGTGACAGCAATAGAATCGGAGGGCGTAAGTCATTATTTTCTTTATTCTGAGAACAGGTGGATTGACGTTACGCGCTTTCTTGAGCTGATCAAGGCGAATCAGGCTTCCGGCATGTTTGCAGAAGTCACGAGGCTTGTCACCAAAGGCGAACTTCAATATGAGTCAGGCTTGCTGCCTGATGCAATTGAACAGATAGAATGTGATGAAGTGCAGGCGAGAGTTTTCGACCAATTCAATCAGGAGTGTCAGCTTGTCTGTGAAGAGGTAAAAATCCAGATTCACGATTATATGAATTCACGTTGGCAAGAGGTTCAGTTTTTCATAGAGCAAAGAAATCAATTGTCCAGTACGAAAATGTCTTCATTGAGTGATGAAGGTATCCGTGAATTGGCATATTCGGATAGGGATGCGCCGTTTGATGGGGCTTTGCATCATCTACTTGTTATTGAGCGGATAAATCTCATTGCAGGCCTCGCCAGTGACCGCAGTTGTCCAACGAGAGAAACCATGTTTTCCATTTTGTATGCTATGTGTGGAAGTCTGGGGTCTCAAATTCTTGCAGGAAAAAATCCAGACGGTTTGCTTGATATGATGGATGCTATTTCACTATTGAAAGCGCAAAGCGACGAAGATGCAAATGAATGGGCGAGGAGGGCTGAAATTTTCCTGGCTTCACCTTCATCTGAACTTGCCCTGCAATGGATGGCTCTAGCTTTTTAGATATTTGATTGCGTGCATCCATGCGGTGCGTTACAACGCACCCTACCGGATACGGCTTTAGAATGAAAGTGCGGCTCTTATAACCGTATCGAAGCCCTGGAGTTTAAAGCCCCGCAATACACATTCGGGTCATCCCAGCGCAGGCTGGGATCCATCTGCGCAAATGCTGTCATCAACGATAGTGAGTAGCTTCAAGGACTATAGGGACAGGCTACATCACGATGCCGCAGCAACATCAGGTTCACGGCATTCACGCAGTTACACTCAAGCATAAACCGTCCCTGCCAACGCCGCCGTGATCCCCACGCTGCCCTTATCTACTATCGCCAGAAAAACCGCTTTCGCTTCTGCCGCATCCTGCTTTTGTCTGAAGCTTTGGTGAGCCTGGACAAGTGCGACCGTCCATGTCGCCAGCAACAGGTTGGCGGCCAGTATGGCGTCGGTGTCGCCAGCTTCGCGCTTGACGGATAAGGCCATTGCCTCTGCCACGACCTGGGCTATCTCATCGCGTATGGCCCTGGCGCGTGCCTTCAGGGTGTCGCTGCCTTCTATGGTTTCTATGAAGCCCTGGCTGCCTGGCGAGATAAAACCTTTGGCACCGGCGGCGAACCTGACATAAGGGCTTTCGTCTGCCACCAGTTTATGTGCAAGCAGGCGCAAGGTTTCAACGGGAGAAATAGCAGGGTCGCGCTGGCGCAAAGCCTCGCGCAGCATTTCGCGCCCCTCTTCATCACGGTCAAAGAACATGTCTTCCTTGCGCGGGAAGTGATTGAACACCGTCATGCGCCCCACGTCAGCCGCCGCTGCAATTTCATCCACGGTCACATGATCAAAGCCGCGTTCCTGGAAGAGCAGGGTGGCAGCATCAGAGATGCCCTGGCGCATGGCCAGGCGTTTGCGAGTGCGGAGATCGGTAGGGTTTGACATGAGCTGCATCATAGCATATATTAAATGTACGCAGTACATATTTGTATTGAGTACATATTAAGAAAGACTCATTTTATGACTACATTAACAAGTACAGGCAGCCAGCATGCACAGGCCTCACGGGCGGGCAATAACCGCGCCCTGGCTGTGATCTTTTCCACCATAGGCCTTGATGCCGTCGGCATAGGCCTGATCTTCCCCATCCTGCCGCGCCTGCTGGCAGAGGTCACTCATGGCGACAATGTCGCGCCCTACATAGGCATCATGACTGCGCTGTATGCGGTGATGCAGTTTGTCTTTGCACCCGTGCTCGGTGCATTGAGTGACAGGCTGGGCCGCCGCCCGGTGTTGCTGATCTCGCTGGCCGGGGCAGCCATCAACTACCTCGTGATGGCATTCGCGCCACAACTCTGGATGCTGTTCCTGGGCCGCGCCATCGCCGGGCTGACCAGCGCCAATATGTCGGTGGCCATGGCCTATATCACCGACATTTCGCCAGAAGACCAGCGCGCGCGCCGCTTTGGCCTGTTCAATGCCGTGTTTGGGGCAGGCTTCATCATCGGCCCCATCCTTGGTGGCGTACTCGGTGACTATGTCCTGCGCCTGCCTTTCATTGCAGCAGCGATCTTGAATGCGGCGAACCTGCTGATGGCATTCTTTGTCTTGCCAGAGTCACGCCAACCCAGCCGTGAGAAGCTGGATCTGGCAGCACTCAACCCGCTGCGCCCCTTGCGCTGGACATGGCGCATGAAAAACCTGCTGCCCGTGATCCTGCTCTTCTTCATCCTCAGCATGACAGGCGAGGTGTATGGCACCTGCTGGTCGCTGTGGGGCAATGATGCCTTCCACTGGAACGGTCTGTGGATAGGCCTGTCGCTGGGCACCTATGGCCTGTGCCAGGCACTCGCGCAAGCTTTCTTGCCCGGCCCAGCCGTCAAACTGCTGGGCGAGCGCGGCACCATACTGACCGGCTTTGCAGGCACCTGCCTGGCCCTGGTCGTCATGGCTTTTGCCAAACAGGGCTGGATGGTATTTGCCGTGATGCCGGTGTTTGTGCTGGGCGGCGTCGGCATACCGGCATTGCAGTCGCTGGCCAGCCGCATGGTCGATGAGGGCATGCAGGGACAATTCCAGGGCGTGCTGGCATCCGCCGTCAGCCTCGCATCCATCATTGGCCCGCTGATGTTCTCTACACTGTATTTTGTTGTGCGGACACAATGGCCAGGGGCAATCTGGCTCAGCGTGATGGTGGTGTATGCGCTGGCGGTTCCGCTTGTGTTGAGCTTGCGATTCCGTCGCGCTGAGTGATTTAGAAAATCTTATGCAAAGCTTTTTATCCTGGCTATCGACTTACTCTTACTCCTATAAGGTGCTTGGATTTTTTTTTGCTCATGCCCGGGTTTGTCCTTGTGTTTTATCGCGTCTCGCGGGTCTTAAAAGGCGGCGATAAGGAAAACAATAAGTCCTTTATCGACTATCTATTGATATGGCCTATCGTTATTGAGCAGCATAAAAAGTCTGCGACCAAAAATTCAAATAAATTTATTGTCTGGGGAATGCTGATGATAGTGATGCTGGTTGTTGGGCGTATGGTTTTCTTGAATTAATGGCGGCAAGGTGGCGTGAAATTACATGAAAGCTTTGTCATGTAAGCTTATCAAGGCTTTTTCGCATGCAGTCCGTGTAGGTACGATTAGTGTGACGTAATCGTACGCATGCGATGCCTCAAATTGCATGTCGCTTCAAGCAATCCACTTGCTCTCCTGTACCATTGCGATGTGAGCGTGTTGCATGCCAAGCTTTATTTCATCACAAGACCACGGATTGTCAGGCAGCATGGGGGGATTGTCGCTGACCATGCGTACGATTACGCTTGCGCTAATCGTACCTACGGCCCTGTCTTCGCTTGAGGTTCCTTGCTGTGCCAGAATCTTCTCTTCCGGGCCTCACCCAAGCAATATCATAATCACTGGCCGCTGTCATCGCAGCATCCCGCTCTTCGTCTGATTTGAATCCGCCGACCGTCTCAAGCCCAAACGCACAGTTTCTAGGTTTTTCAAACATGTGATATACCTTAATTTTGTCTGTATATAAGACGAGATACTCTTGGGCCATTTCATCTACTCCACGTGCATCGCCAACCACAAATGAGTCGCCCCGCTCCAACGCCTCTGCTAGTTTTGGGACATAATGCTCGGTGAAATCTTCGTTTGAAATCTTCAAATGACCGCTGATGTATGCTGTTATCATATTTCTCAAGTGAATTTGTCGTAAGTTTTCGGCGTCTTACACCAAAATGCTCAGCAATCCAGAATTTTGCCGTTCCAGGCACGCCGAGCAGCTTGTGTAGTCCGCGTAGGTACAATTAGCGCAAGCGTAATCGTACGCATGCGATGCCTGAAATTGCAGGTGGCATCACGTAATCTCATTGCCAATCTCTGCCCAATTGCGACGTGAGCGTAATGCATGCCAGATTCTATCTCATCGCATGACCAGAGATTATCAAGCAGCATGTGGGGCTTGCCGCTGACCATGCGTACGATTACGCTTGCGCTAATCGTACCTACGGCTCTTGATTCATAATTCCTTTAACATTTCTGAAAATACTTCAAAGCTATCAGCTACGGGTGTAATGCTCGATTTTCCCAGAGAAGCCTGTTCATGGTCCCATATCACTATCGCTGCTTCATCTCGAAAGCGGCCATCAAAACAGAGAAAATCCCCTCCATATAATGCCGCAAACGGGCATATGCCTTCTTCTAATCTGTCCTCTATCTGACTCCATACAACTTCTATATCGTAGATGCTGCATTGATCAACTTTATAATTTTCTACAAAGGACAAAAATCTCTCGATTACTTTCTCATTCATCCCAACAGTAAAGCATTGCTGAACAGGGGCACCTCCATTATTCTTCCTCATCAGGACAAGATATTTTTGTGGGAAATTGATTCCGATTTCTGCCTCAACCTCATCCACGTATTCTTCACTAAATGGTTTGGCAATACTTAGGTTTTTAAATTCTATTGTCTGCATTTCAATTTCTTCCACCTCGTGTTCAAGACTGACGTAATCCGTACAGGCGGTGATCGTACCGATGGCCTGGCCGTTGGTTTTACCGCGTCAACCTATACAAATAAATCGCCGTCCTGATCGTCGCTCTCTGGATCGAAGAAATATCCAGGTCTTCGTCCGGTGAGTGCGCACCTCTGCCGGTGGCGCCGAGGCCATCGAGGCTGGCTACGTAGGGCGCGACGAATTGGATGTCACCAGCACCGCGTTCGCCCGGCGGGAAGGCTTTGATTTCGCCCAGGCCTGCATCAAAGCTGGCTTTGGAGTACAGGTCTAGCAGGGCGTAGTTACCGGGGGTGGGGGACATGGGTGGGTAGTTTTCGCTAAAGCGTATCGTTGCACTGGTGCCAGCCAGGTTTTTGCTGACGATGTCTTTCATGCGCTCTCTGGCGCGCTGGCCCTGTTCTGCGCTGAGGTAGCGCAAATCGCCGTGTACGTGGGTGCTGGGGGCGATGACATTGGTCTTGCCGAAGGCAGTACCTTTGCTGTTCTGGCTGTCGTAACTGATCTCGGTGCCACCGAGGATATTGCCGGGGTTGAAGGTCAGGTCGGGTTCAATCAAGCTTTCGCGAAAGCTGTTCAGGATGCGCGCTGTTTCATAAATAGCGCCATAGCCATTGTGACCAAACACGGCGGCGGAATGGCCTTGCTTGGCTGTCACATCCAGCACAAACCCGCCAGAGGCGCGGCGGCCTACGGTGCCGGTGGCATTGCCGTTTTTATCGAGTGCCGTACCCTCAAAGGCCAGGGCTACGTCACTGCGTTTGGCGGCATTGACCAGGTCAGCACGCGAAGTGGCGATGGGGTGGCCAGCACTTTCTTCATCACCGCTGAAGATGACCTGTATGCGGGTATTGTCGAGTGCACCGACGGCATGCAGGGCGCGCAGGGCTTCTATCATGATGACATCGCCACCCTTCATATCATTCACGCCCTGGCCGCGCACGCGGTTGCCCTGCCTGTCCCATAACTGTACGGGGCTGTCTTTTTCAAACACGGTATCGAGATGACCTATCATCAGCACGCGCTTGCCTTGCTTGCCCTCACGCTCGGCCAGCAAATGCCCGGCACGGTTCATGGCCGCTGGCATCTCAGACCAGTTGGTCTTGAAACCCAGGCCCTCGAGTTCATTGCTGAATAACTTGCCGACTTCGCGCACGCCTGCATGATTGAGTGTGCCGCTGTTGATGTTGACACTGCGTTCCAGCAGTTGCAGCGCTGCTTCTGACCTGGCCTGCACGGCGGCGACAATTTTTTGTTCAGTCGGTGACAGGCTTTGCGCATTGGCAGTGGAGGACAATGCGCCTATGGACAAGGCGATGCAAAACGGGAGCACTTTTTTGATGAGCATGGCGCGTTCCTGGTATCTGTGTTGGGTGGTTTGGACAGATGCATAATGTACACGGTTTTGCGGGTAGGGGGAGGATGCAAACATCAGTAGAAAGCGTTGTTCGTAACTTGCAGCGTTGAAAATCTTAAAACCACTCACCACAGAGACACAGAGGCACAGAGCAGGCACAGAGGAAAAATATGAGAGAAATTGCATAGTCTGAGAGCGTTATAGTAGGGTGCGCTTATTTTAAATTCTCGGTGTTATCTCTGTCTCTCCGTGCCTCTGTGGTGAGATTTTTGGTCTTTTTTAAAAACACAAGCGCACCATTGCCCAGAAAAGCCATCCCACCTATCGCCAGCAACACGCAAGCGATGCCTGTGAGCTGGCTGCTGCTGACCACTTCGCCGAGTACTACGACTGCCAGCACCACGGCAGATACCGGGGCAAGGGCCGTAAAGAGTGCGGCTTCGCTGCCGCTGACTTTGGCCGCGCCTGCATACCACAGCAAAAAGCCGGCAACGGTCGGCACCATCGCATAATAGACCACGGCCCATACTGCCTTGCTGGTGACAGGCGTCTGCCACGGCATTTCAAACACGGCGGGGATGATGGACAAGGCCAGACCCAGGCCCGTCATGATGGTGGACAGGGCAAGCGGTGGGATTGCCGTCTTCAGGCATTTATTCAGCAGGATGAACAAGCCTTCACAAACAATCGCAGCAAAGATCAGGGCATTGCCCAGCAGTGAATGCTGAGCACCTGCATTTGCTCCATCCGCCCGCACAGCGATCGACAACACACCTGCACCCGCCAGCAGCACAGCCAGCAATAAACTGGCTTGCGGCCTTTCACGCAGCAAGACGATAGCGATCGCGGCAGAGACGATGGGCAGGGTGCCGATGATCACAGCGGCATCGGCCGCCGATGTAAGGTGCATGCCAGCGATCAGCAGGGTGGTGTAGCCCACACTGCCAGCGCCCGCCTGCAAGACCAGCAAGAGCCAGTCGCGCTTGCCCAGCCTGGGCAGTGGCGCGCCGGTGACGCGCATCAAGAATAAAAAGCAAGGGAAGGCGATGGCAAAGCGTAACGCCGTTGCGGTAAACACCGGCAAGCCACTACCTATGACTTTGCTGGCGACTACCGTACTGCCAACGACGATCATCGCCAGCGCCAAATACACATATCCCAAAAATCTGTCTGACATCGCCTGCCTCACCATGGATGAAAAGCCACAGCGTGCCAGTTTGAAATGGCGTCGTCTTGAATAAAATTGCAGGCTAGCTCCTGGAGCCATACACCCCGGGCGACACCCCAAAATTACGCACGAACAACCGCGTCAGATGGCTCTGGTCAGCAAAGCCGCTATCCATCGCGACTTGCACCAGTGGCATGCCCGCTGCAATCAGGCGTCGGGCATGGTGCAGGCGCCGTTGCAGGATATAGGCATGCGGCGTCATGCCGGTGGCCTTGGCAAAAGCACGCAAGAGCTGGAAGCGACTCAGGCCGCTTTGCTGCGCCAGGTCTTGCAGACTGAGAATGGCGGTCGGGTCATCATCAATGCGGCTGCGCGCATGCTGTATGGCCGACGTCACACCCTGCACACCCTGCACACTCTGCACGTTGTGGCTGAGCAGGGTGGCTGGTTGCATGACGCGGGCAAACAGCATGAGCATCTGCTCTTCTGCCGATGCATGCGCCCCCTGTGGAGATGTCATCGCCGTAAACAAGGCCTGCACTGCCTGGCTGATACGTTTTTCACGTATGACAGGCAAACTGAATTCTGCCTGTACAGTCTTGCCTTCCGTGATGTCGCCTATGAGGCTGGCAATCAGTGTGGGTTCCACATACAGCATCTGCCAGCAGCGTCCGTTTTCGCCTATGGGTGTGCCATCATGGATTTCACCGGGGTTGACGGTAATCGTATCGCCCGCCATGGCCTCGACCATGCCCACGCCGCTCAGGGATTTTTGTGCACCTTGCACCACGACCCCTATGCCAAACTCTTCATGCATGTGCCGCCCAAAGCGATGCCTGGATTGCGCCTGCACCGCCTCAACGCCAGCCAGGTGGCAGGGCAGCATGGTGAATTGTTTTTGCGGGCTGGCGGGCATGGTGATGTTGGGTGTTGCGATGGCTTAGGATAGCATTTTTGATGAGAACAGGTGAGACAGGTATTCGCTCACTTCAGGGAAGTAGGGGCGATTAGCAGCGCGTAATCGCCCGCATCTGCGTGGCAATGACAAGTGAACTACGATTTGACCTTAGACCGTGATGTAGCCATAACGAGAGCTACATTGCAACACCCTACGCTTATCCTTTTTCGGCGAGGCATGCGTACGATTACGCTCCGCTAATCGTACCTACACGCTTATCCTCTGTGCTTCCTCTGCGGTGATATATCTTGGGTCAGACTTTGATACTCGGATACAAGGCCCCTCACAAGCCCAGCACCGCATGCACATAATTCACCGGCGCGTGATCGGCCAATGAACGGAATCCCACGTTCTCGCTGCGCCACGCATGTTCAAACAGGTATTCTGCCTTGGCTATCGTCTGATCCTGCAAGATGTCGAGGCTGCTCGGTGCGGCAATCAATGCACCGTGGCGGTCAAGATAATGCATGCCATGCACATGCTCATAATGTTCTGATTCTGGCGGCAAGATGGCGACAATGTCGGCGCAATTGACATAGCGATCGACCACGCGACTTTTGAACATGGCAGCAAAGCTGGCATTGCCAACACGTGGTGAACCAAATGTCACCAGACGGCTGTCGGGCAGCAGGGCGGCAGCCAGGGTGGCAATGGCAGCACCCAGGCTATGGCCGGTCAGATAAACGGTTTTGGCAGTGCACTTGCCCAGCCAGTCTTGCAGTTGTGGCGCTATGCTGTTGTAGGCGCGCAAGAAACCATCATGCACCTGGCCATCACCCTGCCAGTTCACTGGCCAGAACAGACCATCGATGAGGATGTCGGTAGGGTCGTCCGGCTGGGTACCGCGAAAGGCGACGTAGGCCGTTTCACCCTTGGTGACGGCAAACCCCTGGGTGCTGGTGTCTGTATTCGTGAACAGCGTTGCTGCTCCAAACTGTGCCTGCGCCAATACCCCCTGGAAGTGCTCAAGCACCTGGCCGCCTTTGTCATAATGCCAGTAAGCCAGCCGCGACAATTCGGCGCAGATGGCATGCGTGGTCCACGGCAATTCCGTGCCCAGCAGGGCAGGCTGGGATTCGGGATGGAACAGGGCAGTTTTGCTGGGGTCGTATTGCATGTGGGCTCCTGTGGCAGGACAGGGATGGTCATTTCAAGATAGCTCACACTTAACTATATTGCAAGTGTGAGCGCGAGTCATTAATGGCTGTTGACCGGCCCTAATGCCTTGAACTGATGCCGCACTTCTGCTTCTGACTTTGCTGACAGTTTGTTGATCAAACTGTCGTCCGGTATCAGGTAACGTATCTTTCCGTTGTCCAAGTTAACTTGAATCACATATTGACGCGCGCCTATGTAAAGATAATCTTCCCTGTCTGACATGCCTGCCGAAGTAGGCCATAAACCGTCTTGCAGCAAAGGCTTGCGTTTAATACTGATGACATTTTTGCTGGTATTTTCTGGTTGCCGGCCTATGGATAGCAAGGCCTCATTACAAACCACTAATACATTCTGATCGCGTTTGAGACTGGCTGCAAATGGCACGCAAGGGAGCTTTACATCGACCTTGGCTTGCCAGCGCCTGCTTACCTTCGTTAGCCTTAGCCATGAGCCTTCCGTAGAACCCCGGTGAGCCAAGCCTTCAATCGCATACAACCCATCATCTTTTTTGATGAAATCAACGATATGGTGATTCGATATTTTGTAATGTTCTTTTCTGTCCTTGCTAAACCAGTAAAGAGCCGCGCCAAATTCACCACAGTTATAGCCAACAAGCCATCCGTCATCCACTTCAGCGAATGATGTCGTGGTTCTTAAAGAACCAGACAGCGGTTCTGCCGCAATGACAAAGCGCGTGTCCCTGTCTGCTTTCTTTGAATTACTGTCATCCAGTTTTGCCTTGACGATAGTTTCCTCGGTATACACACGCCATGCGATCTCAGAATAATTAGCGGCGTAACTCCATACTTCCCGCTCTTCTTCTGACGCAGGGACAGTGATTTCTTTCCAGGTACTGACATCCGCAGAATAAGGTTTTACCGCTGCGCTGGCGCAAACAGCATGGAGTGCCAAAGCCAGCGCAAGAAAAAATTTGAACATGATTGCTGATGTATAAGATTGTCAATGAGGTCTGTCTAGATTATACAAGCCGCGCTTCATCCCAGACTCTTTTCATATTCCCCTGGCGTCATCCCCACCAACTGCCTGAAGTCGCGCACAAAATGGGCCTGGTCAAAGTAACCCAGTTCCAGCGCCAGGGCTGTCCAGCTCAGGCTCTTGCCTGCCTGCACCTGGGCCACGGCTTCATGCAGGCGGTAGCGTTGTATGACCCACTTGGGGCCTATGCCCACGTATTTCTGGAAGAGTCTTTGCAGGCTGCGTTTGTCGATGCCAGCGATTGCCATTACATCTTCGACGGCAACGATATTGCGGTCTTGTTCTATTTGCGTCATCCAGGTGCTGATGCGGTTTACCTGTTCATCAGCGGGTGGCTGATGGCGCAGCAAGAATAGTTCTGCCGCAGCGCACATGGCTTGTACATCTTCTGCTGCCAATATCTGCGCGCAAAAGTCTGCACCGTCTTTGCCAAAACAAGCGCTCACATCAATGGACGTATTGCCCAGTTGCGCCACCGCCTGCCGGTAAAATGGATAAAAACCGCCGGGCTTGAACTTGATGCCGAATACCCTGTCCTTGCCTTGTAGCGTGCGCATGAAGCGACCGCAATGTATGCCGTAGATACGCGCCTGACCATTTTCCACCACCAGGTGCACATTCGGATGTGGCAGGGTGGCCTGCTCCTGCGCTGGCAGGCCGCGCAAATCCCAGGCCACATACCAGTAATGCGCGACTAGGTTGACCAACGCGGGCGAGGGCAACTGCCGGTGGTGCTGGAATTCACCTTCGCTAAAGGCCGGGCGCAGCACACCGCGTGCCTGGCCGGCGTCTGTGCTGGTGATTGTCGAAGCAGGCTGGTTCATCTCTGTGCCTCTTTTTCTTCTTTTGCCGCTTGTCGCGTTTTTACTATCCTGTGCATGATGACTCTGGTGTAATCCTGTTCATGTAAACTTCCATAGGGAGCAGAGATGAAAACCATACTAACCAGCGCAATCGTTATTATCGTCGCCAGTACGTTCTGCCTTTATATTAGTGGACTGTAACAGTGAAAAGCGAAGTGCCTGCCATGCGCGCGACGACCATGGCGGCGTTGCAAATACTCGCGATAGCCCCGCTATCGCTGTGTGATTATGCAAACCCGGCCTTGCCCTGGTTCGCCGGGCACATGTACTTCACTTTCGCTTTCACTGTTACAGTCCACTAGCACGTCCCGGGCACAAACTGCAGCATCCCCATCCACCATTGTAAAGGAGCAGCGCATGCAACACGCACACAAGGTCAGCGGTACATTTGAAGTCAAACTCAGCCCGCAAGCCGCCGCACCCGGTATCGAGGCTGCAAAGCTGGGCCGCATGACGATAGACAAGCAATTCCATGGTGATCTGCAAGCCCATAGCCTGGGCGAGATGATGTCTGCCATGGGCGAGGTCAAGGGCTCGGCAGGCTATGTCGCGATAGAAAGGGTGAGCGGCACTCTGGCAGGCAAAAAGGGCAGCTTCGTGCTCATGCACACCGGCACCATGAACCGTGGCCAGCCACAGTTGACGATACAGGTCGTGCCTGATTCGGGTACTGACGAGCTGACAGGCATCAGCGGCAACATGGGCATCGATATCAGGGAAGGGCAGCATTTTTACACTTTTGATTTCAGCTTGCCTTGAAGATAGTAATGATCATCTTTCCCAGGATTTGCACGCTAATTGCGAATTAAGCTTGAAATTTAATTAATTAACAATTATTGTTATGTCAATTAATGGCGCTCGCTCTGGTCGTCCAGAGTGTTCTGATGCCTGATGCCTGATGCCTTATACCTTATGCCGCTTAACCCCTCGCTGTGCAACTCAGATAAAAGGACTGGGTGATGACATATACACTCGATGCCGAACTCCCCGCAGACAGCAGCTCGGTAGTTGCCCTGATCGCCATGCCGGTTGGCACGGTCATCAGCTTTCTGGGACAAAGCGCGCCGAATGGCTGGCTGTTATGCGATGGCACACGCATCGACCAGGCAACTTATCCTAACCTGTATCCCATGTTGGTTAACGGCACACTGCCAGACCTGCGCAGCCGCTTTGTTGTTGGCGCAGGGCAGGGCGCTGGCCTGAGTAACTACCCCACCAACGCAACCGGTGGTCTTGAAACCGTAACGCTCACCACAGAACAGATACCATCCCACTCGCACACCATCAACAACGGTGATTTTGGTTTGCATAACCGTTCATTTGAAGGTAACAACGACTCTGACCTGCCTTATGAGACCAGGTATAACACCTACATAGGCGGCACAGACAAAACCGGCGGCGGCCAGGCCCATGAAAACCGGCCACCGTATTTTGCGCTGACGTATATCGTCAAGTATTGAGCTGGGAAGAAATTACCCCGTATGGTGCGTCTTGACGCACCATATCCGTGTCAGGAAAACGGTGCGCACGGCGAGTCCCACAAGGTGATATCACGCGCATTGCATTAGAATCGATGCTGTTTTCAACATCATTCAAGATCTATGCACCGTGCCTGGAACCCCACCCGCAGGAATAAAAACATAGGCACCAAAGCCCAGGGTCATGGCAATGACAACCGCGTGGTTGTGCCAGAAGCCTGGGGCGAAATTTTTTACGAAAAGCTCACTACGCATGTGCTGGTCAGGCGCGACATTGCCGGGCGTGAAATGCGTTTCTTTGTCGAACCAACCCGGTCTGACTGTTTTTATGCCTGCAGCATCGATGATATCTGCAGGGTAATTGCGCATTGCCCGCCAGAAGTTTTATCTGCTTTTGATTTCATCGTGCTGCGCCAGCCAACGCGCAAACAGCGTATCCTGCGTCCGTGCTGGGGACGGGCGATATTCTCGTTTGAGATAAGCAGGCAGCTTGGTGCCGCCATTGTCATCGAGGCGCATAATCTGGCTGGCTATACATGGCCAAAATCGCTGAGCCAGGAAAGCCAGCGTGAGCTGGCCCGTCTGCAGCAAGATGGCCATGCCATCACCCGAACTCGCCAGGGTTATTCAATTTCATCTGATGCCCAGGCCATGCGCAATACCATTTTGTACCGCACACTCTTGCATGAGACTGGCCATCACGTCGATTACAAACGTAGCACGACTGAAGAGTGGTCGGGTAAGACCAAAGCCACCAAAGAAGACTATGCGCACCGCTTTGCGGCAGAGCTGTATGCCAGGCTGGAGCAGCAGGCTGTCGTGCCATTTGCCCCCATTCTGGATGAGGCGGCTATTGCGCGGGATGGGCTGGAACTTGCGTGGTTTTGTCCGCCGGCTCCTGTAGATTCTGCATCATAGCCATCAGCGTAGCCGTAAGGTAGGGCGCATTGCAATGCGCCTCCCGTTATGGTTAGGTTACAGCCTTGACATGCGATGTTTGCGGGTTTCGTAGGGGGCGCCATGCGCACCGTTTTTGTACGCGACGACGGTGCGCACGGCGCACCCTACTGGGCAATCCCTATCTATCAAAAATACCTGACCCAAGCCTTCCCGCTTTGCCGTTTGTAACGCGCAAAGGCGCGGCAGGGGTAATACAGTACGGGTATCAGGGCCGCAGCAATCAACCAGATTTTCCAGAGATGATCGACACCAAAGCGTTGCCCATGGTTGGCTCCATATACGGCTAGCATCAGCCTTTGCAAGGCCAGCAAGACATATAAATGCAGCAGGTAGTAAAACATGGGTGCGCCACCAAATACGCTGGCGATGCGGCTTAACTTGCCGGGGTACTTTTCCAGCAAGGCTAAACAGCATGTGCCTATGCCCAGCGTCAACAGGGCAAAGTCCAGCGAGGGCGGGTACTTGGTCAGGTTGAAGAAAGACATCAGCGTCAGCAGGCTATTGCCATGATCCTGCCAGGGCTGGGTTTCGCCATAGCCATTGACGCCGCGCAGCGCAGCAAACATAAGCAAGGCAGTGAAGCCCAGGATAGTCAGCAGGCGCTGGCGGCGTGCTGCGCTGATATCTGCCGCATACAAACTACCAGCAACATAACCCAGCAGGATGATGCCTATCCACGGTAGCAGAGGGTAGCTGACCTTGATCTTGATTGCCGCATCACTGATGAGATAGCCACGGTGCAGCAACAAAGTCCACAAGGCATGCGACACAGTGCCTGGCGCAAAATTCAATTCAGCCAGGGCATTGTGCCCACCCACTATCAGCATACCTACCAAGCCCAATAACAAGGGCGGCAGCTTGTGCAACAAGCCCAGTGTGATCATGGCAAGGCCGATGACCCAGATCACTTGCAGGTAAATCGTCGCAGGCGGGAATTGCCCGGCCCAGGCAAAATTGACTACCGTCAGCTCCAGCGCTACCAGCAGCAAGCCGCGCTTGATCAGATAACTACTGGCATCGCGCGGGCCAGATGGCGGGTTTGCATATAGCCAGGCCGACAAGCCAGTCAGGAACACAAACACCGGTGCACACAGATGCGCCGCCAACCTTGTGAAAAAAAGTGCTGGCACAGTCTGGCCCACATCCATGGGGTCGCTGACTTGCTGATGCAAAAAGAAAGTCTCACGCACATGGTCAAACATCATGATCATCATGACCAGGCCGCGCAGCGCATCAATGCTGCTGATGCGCTGGCTGGTTTTTTGAGCGACCAAGTTCATTAGAATTGCTGATGCAGAGTGAGGTTGATGCTACGCTCTGTACCTGTTGCCACCCACAACTGGCTATACGAACTGGCGTAGTAGCGCTTGTTGAACAGGTTCTCCACATTCAGCGACACCCGCGTGGTTTTGCTCGGGCTGTACGAAGACATGAGTTTCACCGTTGTGTAGGCTGGCAGCACAAAGCTGGAAGACGCTGCCACATCACCCAGGCGTTCACCCACATAATTGATACCTGCACCCACGCTGGCCCTGGCTGTGCCTATGGTGAATAACTGGCTCAGGATGAGGTTGG
The DNA here is from genome assembly GCF_049339865.1 of Undibacterium sp. TC9W. Classification (NCBI taxonomy): domain Bacteria; kingdom Pseudomonadati; phylum Pseudomonadota; class Betaproteobacteria; order Burkholderiales; family Oxalobacteraceae; genus Undibacterium; species Undibacterium sp. TC9W. The sequence goes on from NZ_JBMPPJ010000006.1 coordinate 172,192, forward strand.
CGCTATGCTTGGCCACATTCGGGAAGCGGCTGCCAGTGATGATGGTGTTGTCGCCTTTGGTCACGGTCGCATCGGTATAGGCATAGGCGGCAGACAGGCGCAGGTCAGTGGCGATGTCGCCCGCCACATCCAGCTCCAGCCCCTTGCTGCCCACTTCACCCGCTGCGATCGAGAAATCGGTATTAGCCGGGTTGGTGGTTAGCACATTGGTTTTCTTGATACGGTAGAGCGCAAGGGTGGCGCTGGTCTTGTTGTCTGGTGTATCAAATTTGAGGCCCACTTCATAAGAGCGGCTTTCTTCTGCCGGGAAGGCGGTGTTACTGATGCTGATGCCGCTATTCGGGCGAAAGCCTTTTGCGACATTGGCATACAGCGATATGCCCTTGGCGGGTTGATACACCAGGCCAGCACGCGGGCTGGTGGCACTGAGTGACTGGCTGCTGGCGACTGATGCGCGGTAGTTCGTCAGGGTCTGGTCATAGTGGTCGCTGCGCAGGCCCAGCAGCGCCTTCCATTGTGTGCCCAGATCAAGCTGGTCTTGCAGGTAGAGGCCACGTGCACGCTGGTTTTCCAGGGTATTGATGGACAGGGTCAGCGGATCGGCAGTCTTGCCATACACAGGATTGTAGATGTCGATGGCATAGGCGTTGGTGGCCGATGGATTGCGGCGCAACTGCAGGCGGCTGTCATCAAACTGGTAGGTATCCACACCCAGCAAGACATGATGCCTGATGGCCGCGGTGTCAAACTTGCCCACCAGTTCTACCCGCGCAGATTTGTCCGTCGCAGAAAAATCACGGTAGCGGCGCTGGCGACGCAAAGTGCGTTCATCTGCCAGCAGATTATTTGCCTCGCTGGAGTAGCCATTGAGCGCACTATCGCGGTAAGAAAAGCCACTTTGCAGCGACCATTGCTGGTTGAAATCATGCTGCACAAACACCTGGTGCCCCAGTGACTTCACCGTCATCAGGCCGTCCCCTGGCTCACCCAGAAAGCGTGAATTGGGTATTAGACCCAGTTTGCCATTTACTGCCAGCACACCGCGGTCAAACGGTGTTTTTTGCTCACTGGCTTCTAGTTCATATGAGAGTGTCGTACGATCACCTATCAGCCACACCAGCGAAGGCGAGACAAAGCTGCGTTTGCTGCTGATGGTGTTGCGGTAGCTGTTGCCCTGTTCTGCTGCGGCATTGATGCGGTAGGCGATATTGTCGCTGACTGGCCCGGTCAGGTCGGCAGCGATGCGGTAAGTCTGGTGGCTGGCCAGCGTCAGATCGACATCATACTCAGGCTTGAAGCGCGGTTTCTTGGTCATGATATTCACCGTGCCGCCGGGTTCACCACGGCCATACAGTGCGGATGATGGCCCCTTCAATATCTCTATCGATTGCGTACTCGCAGTATCACGCAAGCCATTGTAGCCACGGCTGGAGCTAAAGCCATTGACCATATAGTCAGACCCAAAATTAGGGTCGCCGGTAAAACCGCGCATGGCATAGCTGTCCCACAAACCACCAAGATTGCTTTGCCGCGCAATGCCGCTGGTCAGGTCCAGCGCATTGTTAAGGCTGGTCACGCCATTGTCCTTGAGCAGGTCAGCCGTCAATACCCGCACGCTTTGCGGCAGGTCGGCCAGCAAGGCATCGGTCTTGGTGGCACCGGTGGCGGAGATGCTGCGGTAGTTTTGTCTTTGTGCTTTGATGAGGACTTCGGTTTGGGTTGATTCCTGTGCGTGGGTGAACGCGGGGTATGCGGCGGCGATGAGGAGGGCGAGGTGTTTGTAGTGCATGGGAGTTCCTGGAAGGATTGAAAATGAAATTGATTGGTGATGATTGGAGCTGTTATTCCCTCCCCTTCAAGGGGAGGGTTAGGGTGGGGATGGGGTTCGATTGATTAACCTGTCATCAAATTTCGGTAGAAACCCATCCCCATCCCAACCATTCCACCGCGCAGCTTGCAGGCTGCTTGGAAATTTGTGGCACAAAGCTTCGCTTTGCGAATTCCCACAAATCTCCCCTTGAAGGAGAAGGAGCCGGAAGATTTTTTAAGCACGGGAACCCTACTTCGCATAAACATAAGCCTCCACCTTCACCCCCTTCAAGCGATACCCCGCACTACCCATGGACGTATCACTGCGCGTCGTCTCCAGCACACCGCTGACCCATACCGCATCCATCATCTGTATCTTCGCAGGCTTGTCGAGCACCACGTCGATGATCTGGTTGGCAGGCGGTGGCGGGGTGTGGATGCAGCCGCCGAAGTAGGGGACTAGCAAAAATTCGCGCAGCTTGCCGCGTTCACCATCCAGCGGCACGATGAAGCCGGGTATCCTGATGCGCGTGCCGTTCAGGCTGGCTTCGACTGGTGCCTTGTCCCAGGCTTCGCGCATGGTTTGCAGGGCGGCCATGGCGCGTGGGTCGCCATCGTTGAGGAAATTCATGTCCAGGTTCTTGAAGTCCTTGCTCGGGTCCCAGTTCTTGGGGATCAGGGCTTCCCAGCGGATTTCCTTGTAGCTGTCGCTGGTGGCAGGCGTGGCTGCTGGTTTGCTGGCGGGCGCTGGTGCTGGTGTTGCTGATGCCGACGTTGATGCTGATACTGCGGCAGCCTTGTTTTGCGGCAGCCTGTCCCCGACCTTGTATTGCCCGCTGGCCTGTGCAGACCCGGCAGACATCAGCAGCCAGGCAGTCAGCATGAATAAAATACAGCAGGCGCTGCCCAGCCAGAGTTGAACGGCGTAACGAGAATTTTTTACGGGTTTCATGAATTTCCTTTTTTACAGGCGCGGTGTCAGACCATCAGCCAGCGAATTACGGTAAGCCAGCCATGCCGGTACCAGGCTGGTCAGCATGCCCATCAGTACCACCATACCTAGCAGCGGGATTTCTGTCGCATTGAGAATGCCGGGTTTGATGAGGATGCCGTAATGCATCTGTACCCAGTCCTTGCCCGCCAGCGTCAGTACATCAAGCAGGAGCAGGCCGCTGATGGCCCCTGCAATGGTCAGGCCCAGGCTCTCAGCCATCAACATCAAAAACAAATGACCAGGCCCGGCACCGGCAGAACGCAAAATCGCCAGCTCACGCCTGCGCTCATTAAGGCTGGCCAGCATCACCGCCAGCAAACCTGCACTGCCCAGCAGCACCAGAAGGGACGACATCGCCAGCAAGACCCGTTCAATGATGCTGATGACTTGCCATAACTGATCCAGCGCCACACCCGGCAGCACGGCCAGCAAGGCATCACCATTCTTGGTATTAATTTGCCTTTGCAGACGAAACACCATGCTGCGCTTGTGCAGGCCCACCAGCACGGCGGTGATTTCTTTTGGCTGCAAATCAAACTTGCGCGCATGCTCGGCGGCGATAGAAAATCCAGGTACAGGCGCACCGCCTTGCCAGTCAAGATGGATAGCCTGCATGGCTTGCAGGCTGATATGCACGCTGCTATCGACTGGTGTGCCGGTGCGTGCAAGCACACCCACTACCTTGAAAGGTTTGTCGGTATGCTCAGCCAATGCAGCATCGCCAGTACCATGACTGAGCGTGATTTTTGTGCCGACCTGATAACCGAGATTGTCTGCCACATCTGCCCCAATGACGGCGTCAAACAAATGATCTGCATCCCCAACAAAAGCCTGCCCCGCCCGCAGTTGCAGGCTTTGCGCATCGCCATAGCGAAAACGGCTGAAATAATCTGGCGTGGTACCCACTACCGCAAAGCCGCGATGCGAGTCACCCAGCGACAGCGGCACGGCCCAGGCCACGGCCGGGTCATGCAGCAAATCCTGGTAACTTTGCCAGACAATATTATTGGTCGCCGCACCGATACGAAACACCGCATACAGCATCAGTTGCACCGGGCTGGTACGCGCACCCACGACCAGGTCAGTGCCGGAGATGGCATGCGAAAAGCCTTCACGCGCATCATTACGCAGCCGCTCAACCGCCAGCAACAGGCAGACCGACAGGCTTATGACAAACAGCATCAGGCCCAGCGTCAGGCGGCGGTTCCAGGCGCTTTTGCCTGCCAGTCGCAAGAAATAAAATAACTGCGAAGATAACTGCGAAAATAACTGCGAAAACATCAGTGCTGCTCCACGCGGTTAATTTTTTGCAAGTCCAGTTCACGGCTAAACTGGCTGGCCAGCCTGTGGTCATGGCTGACAAACAGCAGGCTGCTGCCATGGCTGGCGCATTGCTGCAAAATGAGTGCGATAAAATCTTTTTGCCTGTCAGCATCCAGTGCCGATGTGGGTTCATCAGCGATGATGATTTCTGGCTGTCCTATCAGCGCACGCGCCGCCGCCACGCGCTGTTGCTGGCCTATGCTCAGTCCTGTGACATGGCGCTGATACAGGTTGGCATCCAGTCCCAGCGTATCGAGCAAAGCCACTGCTGCCTCGCGCGGGCTGCCATGTGCTGCGCTCGCACGTTGCTGCCGTCTCACCGACAGGCGGCAAGGCAGCAAGACATTCTCCAGCATCGACAGATAAGGGATGAGGTTGAACTGCTGGAAAATAAATCCCGCATGATCAACGCGAAAGCGGTCACGCGCCGCGCCAGACAAGACACCCAGGTCACTACCCAGCACCGTGACCTGTCCGCGCTGCGGTGTGATAATGCCACCCGCCAGCGACAGCAATGTGCTCTTGCCACTGCCGCTGGGGCCGTACAGAAACACGCTTTCACCCTTGCTGATGCTGAAGTTTTCTATGTCCAGACAAGCTGCATGTCCGGCCTGCCAGTGAAACTGTACGTTGCTCAGGCTCAGCGCGGGGCTACTGTCTTTTTCTATTGCAGACATCACCATGCCAGCATACGTTGTTTTGGTGTCAGTGTTGCGGCAGCCTGCCCACGTACGCCAGCCATTTGTGCATCGACCTTGTGTATAGACGGGAAGGCATCAAACAAACTCAGTTGCAGCGACTTCAATGCGGTGACTTTGGTACAGGCATATTCATATTCTGCATGCAGGTTTGCATGTTCATCTTTGCCTGTACTAATAGCTTGTAAAACAGGCACAACTATTTTCAATGTGGCTAACTGGCAGTCTGCCTCTGCATTGAGCTTCAATAAGGTATCCGGCTTTTGCATGAGATCAAGCAAAGCCTTGGCTGCCTGTTTTTGCTTGTCCGTGCGCGGCGCATGTTCAAAGCCCAGCAGGTTATCCAGAGGGCTGTCAAATTCCAGCGTCAGCTTGTTGCCGTCCTGCGCCAGCAAGACAGTCGCGCTGCCGTGTACATGGGCTTCATGGGCGTTGCTGCTGATTGCCAGTGCTTGCAATGCAGCGAGCAGGGCGAGGGGGATCAGTTTGTTCATGCTGTTACTTCCATGTGCTGTGTGACTGTGTCCTCGGCTTCCTCGTCTTCGCCATCATCCATCTCCATCCACGATGGGAAAGGATCGTCATAGCTGGCCCAGTCTGCTGGCCCTTGCGCCATTTCTACATTCGTCAGCAGACAGGCATCCAGCGTTGCTTCTATTGCCGCCTGATCCATATCTAAACCAATGAACACCAGCTCCTGTCGGCGGTCACCATGTGGCTCTATGCACTTGCTTAAAATATGCTGCTGGTAATCTGCATCCTGCGGCCACTCCGCCTTGCTGACGGCAGACCACCACAAACCCGCTTCATGGTGACGGCAAATGCCACCCGCCTGTGACCATTCGCCAGCGATATCCATGCGCGTCGCCAGCCAGAAATAACCTTTTGACCGCACCACACCCGCAAAGCCCTGGTGTATGCAGGTCCAGAAACGCTGAGGGTGAAACGGCCTGCGTGCGCGATAGGCAAAGCTGCGTATGCCATATTCTTCACTCTCAGGCACATGCTCGCCGCGCAGTTCCTTGAGCCAGCCTGGTGCGGCAGAGGCCTGTTCAAAATTGAAGCGGCCTGTGTTCAATATCCGCTCCAGAGGCACATTCGAAAAACTGCAAGGCACGACATCCGCACGCGGGTTCAGCGCCTGCAAGATCTGGCTCAGCCGCTCAAACTCGGCAGCACTGACCATGTCAGCCTTGTTAAGCACGATGACATCGCAAAACTCTATCTGCTCGACCAGCAGATCGACCACGGTGCGTTCATCCTCTTCCCCCATGGAAGTACCGCGCTGGTTCAGGCTGTCGCCCGAGGCATAGTCGCGCAAGAAGTTATAGGCATCCACCACCGTGACCATGGTGTCGAGCCGCGCAATGTCAGACAGGCTGCGGCCATCTTCATCACGGAAAGTAAAGGTCTCGGCCACCGGCATGGGTTCGGATATGCCGGTTGATTCTATGAGCAGATAATCAAAACGCTGCTCACTGGCGAGCCGCTGGATTTCAATCAGCAAGTCTTCCCGCAGGGTGCAGCAAATGCAGCCATTGCTCATCTCGACGAGTTTCTCATCCGCCCGCGATAACTCGGCCCCACCTTGCCGCACCAGATCAGCATCGATATTCACCTCGGACATGTCATTGACAATCACCGCCACCCGCCTGCCTTCACGGTTGTTGAGGATGTGATTGAGCAGAGTAGTTTTACCTGCGCCCAAAAAACCGGAGAGCACGGTGACGGGCAAGAGCGTGGGGTTTGGCATGATGGATCCTGTGTCTGGGTTTGCAGTAGGTGGCAGATGTGTGACTGAGTCTTGATAGGGATGGCACCAGGCCAGAGTTTTCAACGACAGAAGTACGGCGTATCCGGTCTCGTCTTATTTTTAAATGCAACTTTGTTGCATTATTGATTTAAAAAAAATAGACTGAAATCAGTCTGTGCTTATCTTTGCATCTCTCAATTTTCCGGCTCTTAGCAACGCCTGCAAAGACGTGCGTGCAGCTCAGCACCTCAGCAGTTCAGCACCTCAAGCAAACAGACAGCATCCACCATGCATCAGGCGTGCACATGGTTTGCGTGGTTTGTTATCTCAAGTCTATTTGCAACACAATTGCATTTTTCAGGATCATAAAGTAATTCAAAATATTTTGCAACAATGTTGCAATAGATGTGGTTGTCAGTAAATGGAAGGATGAAGATGGCGGCACTGCAGGGATATTTCTGCCAGCCTTGGTGTAGGGCGCATTGCAATGCGCCGCATGGCTTCACACCATCCCGGGCAACATATCTACGCCGTGCACGATACTCAAGCATGAGGTTTACATCGCAATCTATCGTGCAGTGATAAAAGAAAATGAGCCGTGTGTAGGTACGATTAGCGCAGCGTAATCGTACGCATGCCAACCGCCGCTAACTGATGAGAGTGAAAGTCATCACGACTTCAATGTAGTGTTTTCAGCAAAGGCCGTAATGTTGTTGAAGCAGGTATTTTGCGATGCTCAGATTTTCTTGGGGCTGTGATTATTTGGGCGCACATCATGCGTACGATTACGCTGCGCTAATCGTACCTACGTTTTCTGAGGGCGACGCGTACCCAATTCTTTATCAGCCCCGTGACGTAGGTTGCATTGCAATGCGACGCATGGTTTCACACTATCCTGGGCAACATATCTGCGCCATGCCCCACGCGTACATGCGACGCATTACAATGCACTTCCCATTACGGCAACGATGATTCCTTTTGTCAAGATATCTGCATCATCAAACGATCATCGCCAGCTTCGGCCAGTCTGATCAGGCACTGGATGAAGCTGGTTACTCATTTGCTTTTACATACTATTCAACGCCACCAGCGCCGCCTCATCAAGTCGCAACGCACCTGCTGCGACGTTGTCATGCAGATGTGCCACTGATGATGTACCAGGGATGACGAGAATATTAGGTGCACGTTGCAGCAGCCACGCCAGTGCCACTTGCATGGGCTGGGCTTGCAGTCTTGCTGCCACCTGCGTCAACACGTCCGACTGCAAAGGTGTAAATCCGCCGAGAGGGAAAAACGGTACATAGGCGATACCCTGTGCAGCCAGTGTATCTATCATGGCATCGTCACCGCGATGCGCCAGGTTGTACTGGTTTTGTACGCAGACGATGTCGGTGATCTGCTGTGCTTCTGTCAGTTGCTGCATATCGACATTGCTGAGCCCTATGTGGCGGATCAGGCCTTCCTGTTTCAGGCGCAGCATGGTATCCAGCGCTGCGGCGAGAGATGAGCCGTCCGGGCCAGCCACACCAGGCGCACGCAGGTTGACCACGTCAAGCACATCCAGCTTCAGGTTGCGCAGGTTGTCGTGGACGGCGTCGCGCAATTCCTGGGCAGATGCTGCGGGCAGCCATGACTGGTCATCGCCACGCTTGAAACCTATCTTGGTGACGATAGTCAGCTCATCGCGGTAGGGATGCAGGGCTTCGCAAATGATCTGGTTGGTCACATGCGGCCCATAAAAATCCGAGGTATCAATATGGTTGATGCCCAGCTCTATTGCCGTACGCAGCACTGCCACGGCGGCGGCACGGTGTTTGGGTGGTCCCCACACATGCGGGCCTGCCAGTTGCATTGCGCCGTAGCCCATACGATTGAATGTAATGTCGCAATGCGCAGGTGTGAACTGGTCGCGGGAGGGGAAATAAGTGCTCATAAAAACTCCAGGGTGATGGTTGACAGGTTTGCCAAGCCCCTGTTTTGCGCTTGTTTCGCGTTTGTCGCTTATTGGGGCAGGGCATGGAGACATCATAGCGAGAGTCGTACTGTGTGATAATCAGGGCAATTCCGCACGGCTTGTACGATATTCCGCACAATGGAGCATTCCAATCATGACCACAGACCTGCATTCCCTGGCTGACCTGTCCACCTTTGCGCTGGTCGTGCAGCATCGCGGCTTCCGCCAGGCTGCGCGTGCCAGCGGGCAATCCGCTTCGGCACTGAGCGAGTCAGTTAGGCGGCTGGAAAGCCAGCTAGGCATACGGCTGCTGTTGCGCACCACCCGCAGCGTCACGCCAACCGAGGCCGGTGCGCTATTGCTAAGCCGCCTGCAACCCGCACTCAACGATGTTGCCAGTGCACTGGATGTGCTCAACGATTTGCGCGACAGCCCGCGTGGCACCTTGCGACTCAATGTACCAGTCAGTGCAGCGCTTTTTTTCTTGCAGCCCATCGTCGATCAATTCATGCGCAAATACCCGGATATCCTGCTCGACATCGTCATTGACAATAATTTTGTCGATGTCGTGGCAAGCGGGTGTGATGCTGGCATACGTTATGGCGAACGACTGGAACAAGACATGATCGCCGTTCCCATCGGCCCGCTGACGCAACGTTTTGCTGTCGCCGCTGCACCTGCCTATCTCGCCAGGCGGGGCATACCTGAGCACCCGCGTGATTTGTTGCAACATGCCTGCCTGCGTGGAAAATTTCTCAGCGGTGCTATTTTTCCGTGGGAGTTTGAGCGCGATGGGCAAAAATTAAGCCTTGACCCCAGCGGTCCCCTGATCGTGACACCCACCGTGATGGATCTGGCAGTCAATGCTGCAGTGGCTGGCCATGGTGTGATTTATCTGTTTGAAGAATGGCTTGCTCCCTACATCGCATCAGGACAGTTGCAACCCATATTGCAGGATTGGTGGCTGAGTTTTCCGGGGCCGTTTTTATATTATTCAGGGCGGCGACACCTGCCTGCACCCCTGCGTGCATTTGTTGATTTTATTCGTGCGCCGGATGGTGCTGATCACAAACTTGCCACCGCTGTCAAAAAGAAGAAATCCAGCGAAAAGCATTGAATCTGATCGCGCATACGTCGCCCATTTTCCATCATCGCCGTGATGTAGGGCGCATCGCAATGCGCCGCATGGTCTCACAACACACGGGCAAATAATCTGCGCCGTGCACGACGTTCATATGCGGCGCGTTGCAATGCATCTCCCGTTACGGCTACATTTATTCTTTTGCGCTGAGGGAGGGCAAGCGATAAATGTCTTTCTCTGTGCCTCTCTGCGGTGAGTGGCTGTGTGTTCACATGCTGCATGTGAACACACAGCTCACTCCCCCACCAGTCTCGCCACATAGGCATTCACAAACATCCCGGTAGGGTCACAACTCTGGCGGTAATCATCAAAGGCCTGCACGCGCTCTGCACGGCGGCTGCGTAACTGCTTCAGAAATGCCGGGTTGAAGGGCTGCGTGCCCGTACCCGGCCCGGTGGCGGGATCATAGAATCCATACATCTTGCCATTGTGAGGCCAGCCACCGAGGGCGACCCATTCGCTTTCTACCTCCGCAAAAAAATTCAACAGCTTGGTCGGGTAGTCGAGACCGCTATTATCTTCATGCACGGCGACAAAGGCGATCAGGTCAAGGTTGACGAAATAGGCCTCGGCATTACTGGTGTAGGTACCTGCCATGGCAGTATTGCCACCTTTGATGAAGCGAAACTCCATCGGTGCAGCGATGTGAAAGTTGCTGCTCTTGTTGACCTTGTCGCTGACTGATTTCAAGGCTCCCCAGACTGTGGTTAAACTTTCTGCGCCCAGGTCAGGCAACTCGATAAAGTAAGACATGAAAATGACCCTGGCGGCCTCATTCAGCCAAAGGTCGGAATTCTTTTGCGCTGCTTTTTTGACTTCACCCTTGATGACAGATATCGCGGTCGATGTGATCATCGCTGCCGCTGCGGTGCCGACGATGGGCGCATCAAAGCTTTGTGCATAGATGGCGGCGTCCTCGGCGATTTTTTCCGCATAAGGCAGATAGGGCGCACCGAATTCATCTTTCTGTGCGAGCTGGCAGGCATCTGTCGTGGGCTCTGCCGTGGATTCTGCTACCGGGACTGCACCCGAGCCGCTTTCTACATTCCACCAGGCGGCGGTGAAATTGTTGGTACCAGTCATGGCATAGGGATTGAAGAAAGTTTCCACCCTGGATTTGGAGGCCAGCAGGGCAGACAGGCCAGCACCAAAATTGGCGGCATTCTCCCACACAAAATCACTGATGCCCGCCGCCAGACAATTCGCAAACGGGCGCGGCAAAACGCTGATGGTAACGGCAGTCACAATACCCAGGCTGCCCAGTGACACGCGGGCAAATTGCAGTGGTGACCATGCGCCTACTTTGGGTGTGCTGGCGTCAATGGTATTGACGATGCCACTGGGCCCCATGATGGCAAAGGCGGTCACGGTCTCGGCAAAGATAGGAGCCTGCACCGTGGCACCATGCACATCCACCGCTGTCATACCACCCAGGCTGAAAAAGCCGCCGGCGGTCACGGTTTCCAGCATCAGTTTGTTTTGCGTCAGGAAGGCATCGAGTTCATCTTCACGCACGCCGGTGTTCACGGTAACGCTCTTGCCATCGCTGCTGATTTGAATGCGCTGGTCACCTTCGCGGCCCAGGTCTGCATAGCAGGACAGATCAAGGATAACGACGCCACTCGCAGGCGTCTCGCTGCTGGCCACCAGCGGGGTTTGTGAATGGCGCTGGCCGGACACACGCAGTTGTTTGTTTTGTGCAGCGGTTGTGCTGACGATGGCTTGTAATTCTGCACGCGTGCGTGGCGTGTAGTAATAATTATCGCCCTGGTAAAACAGGTTCTGGCTCCAGTTCTGCCAGAGTGGCGAGGCGGGCTTGGTGTTGTCCGTGCTGATTTGTGGCATGGTTTATTCCGGTGGAAAATGCAAGGGGGCAGTTTTTGCTCCCTCTTCTTCAAGGGGAGATTTGTGGAAATTCGCAAAGCATAGCTTTGTGCCACAAATTTCTAAGCCGCATGCAAGCGGCGCAGTGGAACGGTTGGGATGGGGATGGGTTTCTGTAGCAAATTCATTTTCCGTTGATCGATTGAAACCCATCCCCACCCTAACCCTCACCCTTGAAGGGGAGGGGACTAAAACAGCAAACTTGCGATGGGCATCTGTAAGTCAAGCGCATGTGTGACGCTAAAAATTCTGTCCAGTTACACCAAATTTCAAGCATTTAAAAAATATTTCAATGCAATTTACTCTAGCATAAATCTCAATAAAATAAGCCTTTTTCATAGTGCGGACATGCGCATATTCGTAGTTTAATTCCCTAGTAAAATGTCCGCCTGTTGCAAAAATATATCAATTAATTGAATAAAATCGTCATGCCATGCTTGTTTTATTTAAAAAGCTGTGGCAAGATACATCCATCGAATACAGCAACACCCGCTTGAATACCAACATCAATTTTTAAAGAACAGGACCTATTGTGAACGCAACGCTACTCCAACAACTGCACCAGAACCTGCGCCTCATCGCGCAGGGCATGGCACAGGCTGGCGCAGCGCTGCTGGATGCAGTATCGCTCCCATCCCATTTAGCCACTGACCTGCAGTTGCAGCCAGCACTGCCAACATTGCCCAGCCCGCTCTTCGCCTTGCCCTTGCATCATCTGGGCGCATGCGTGCAACTCAACATCCGGGGGGAAACCCCACAGGCAAGCCTCACCAGTTAATGGTCAGGCCACCTGTAGCGACCAGCCCGGATGCGATGAACGCACCGGGCTTTTTGGTTTTTATATCGCAGAATTTTTAAACCTGATTGCAGTTTGCAACAGGCCTTAACAGTCATATCGGAGTGTGGCGCAGCCTGGTAGCGCTACTGCCCTGGGAGCAGAAGGTCCGAGGTTCAAATCCTCGCACTCCGACCAGTTTGAACGTTGCATCGTTCCGTAGAGAGCGTCGTGGTAAACGGCGTTCTCTACACCTTGAATTAGCAGCTTGGCAGGGTGCGCCATGCGCACGGCGCACCCTACAAGACCAGGTAAAGGTTCAACAACGAAAGGGAAAAAACAGCCTGCTTTGGGGTGGCCATAACTTAATGGTGAAAGTCGTGGATTGTGAATCCGCTTATCCCGGTTCGACTCCGGGTGGTCACCCCAAAGCAGGTTGAATAATGAATGAAGCGCATGTGGTGGAATTGGCATACACGCTGGCCTCAGAAGTCAGTGCCGAAAGGATTGAGGGTTCAAGTCCCTCCGTGCGCACCAGTTATATAGGGGATTAGCCAAGAGGCCAGGCACCGGAATTTGAGTCCGGCATATTAGTGAACTGTGAAAGTGAAAAGCGAAGTGCCTGCCATGTGCGCGACGATCATGGCTGCGTTGCAAATACTCACGATAGCCCCGCTATCGCTGTGTTTTGCGCCTTGCCCTGATTCGCCGGGCACATGTCCTTCACTTTCGCTTTCACTTTCACAGTCCACTGGGTTCGAATCCTTGATCTCTTTCCAGTATTGAGTAGTGAAAAGTTTTTTCGGAGTGTAGCGCAGTCTGGTAGCGCAACTGCTTTGGGAGCAGAAGGTCCGGGGTTCAAATCCTCGCACTCCGACCAGTTAGAACGTTGCATCGTTCCGTAGAGAGCGTCGTGGTAAACGGCGTTCTCTACGCCCTGAATTTGCAGCTTGGTAGGGTGCGCCGTGCGCACCATCGTAGATCAACGAAACGGGTGTGCTGGTGCGCACGGCGCACCTTACGAGAACAAGTAAAGGTTCAGCAATGAAAGAAAAGATCAGCCTGCTTTGGGGTGGCCATAGCTTAACGGTGAAAGTCGCGGATTGTGATTCCGCTTATCCCGGTTCGATTCCGGGTGGTCACCCCAAAGCAGGTTGAAGAATGAATAAATGCGCATGTGGTGGAATTGGAATACACGCTGGTTTCAAAAACCAGCACCGCAAGGTTTGAGGGTTCGAGTCCCTCCATGCGCACCAGTATTTAGAAATTTGGAAACGTGGCAGAGCGGCCATTGCAGCTGTCTGGAAGACAGTAGGGCTGAAAGGTCCCGTGAGTTCGAGTCTCACCGTTTCCGCCAGTGAGTAAGCGCATCTGCATACATGCCGGTGAGCGAGAGAGTTGTATGCGCGTGTGGTGGAATTGGGATACATGCTGGTCTTAGAAACCAGTGCCGAAAGGATTGAGGGTTCAAGTCCCTCCGCGCGCACCAGTTTTACAGGGGATTAGCCAAGAGGCCAGGCACCGGAATTTGAGTCCGGCATATTAGTGAACTGTGAAAATGAAAAGCGAAGTGCCTGCCATATGCGCGACGATCATGGCTGCGTTGCAAATACTCGCGATAGCCCCGCTATCGCTGTGTTTTGCGCCTTGCCCTGATTCGCCGGGCACATGTCCTTCACTTTCGCTTTCACTTTCACAGTCCACTGGGTTCGAATCCTTGATCCCCTTCCAGTATTGAGTAGTGAAATTTTTTTCGGAGTGTAGCGCAGTCCGGTAGCGCAACTGCTTTGGGAGCAGAAGGTCCGGGGTTCAAACCCTCGCACTCCGACCAGTTTGAGTCTTGCATGATTTTGTAGGGTGCGCCGTGCGCACCATTGTTGATCAACGATGCGCGCGTGCCGGTGCGCACGGCGCACCCTACCAGACCAGGCAAAGGTTCAGCGATAAAGAAAAAAATCACCCTGCTTTGGAGTGCATAAATAACGGTGAAAGTCGTGGATTGTGACTCCGCATATGTTCACTTATCCCGGTTCGACTCCGGGTACTCACTCCAAAGCCGCTTGAAAAATGATTTATGCGCGTGTGGTGGAATGGTATACACGCTGGTCTTAAACACCAGCGCCTCTGGCATGTGGGTTCGAGTCCCACCACGCGCACCAGGATAGTCGTCAATATTACTGCCGTCATGCCAGACTTGATCTGGCATCCAGCGACGTTCGCTGCCAAGCAGGACGAGATTGGGCAGAGATAAAATTTGCGCGTACCGAGTGTGTGGCAATAAGAATTTTGAAAACGTGGCAGAGCGGTTGAATGCACCTTGTAAGGGCGCGCAAAACTTTGCACAGGTTTGCAAATAAGATTGAATTTTTTAAACTTAAATAAGGAGCACAATGTGCTCCTTATTTTTGCGGATCGACCGGACTCGCTGTGTTTGAGTTACTTTGTCGGGATTGAAGGTCTGGGATTCGATGCTGGAGTTGCTTCATTAACTCCCACGTTGAACGATATATTGGTGCCACCGTTTGATTTCATAGATGCGTTTCCAAGGATGCCGAATAGAATGAGTCCAACGAGAAGCACACTAGCTACTGCTAGAACTATCGAAGATACTTTCACCGCTCGCCGATACTCTACTTCCCCTCCTTTTACCGTTTCCCATTCACTCTTGAGTACTTTCGCTGCTTGCTCGGATGCTAATTTCAATAAATTCATCACTTCATTAATATCCGCTGTAACATCTGAAAAATACTTATTTTGTTCATCTATTACTTTATCTATGATCTCTAGTAAATTTGCGTGATCTTCTTGTGAAGAATTCAATCGAAATATAATTTTGTAATACGAATCAGCGGCAGCATGTCGGATTGCTGTTATTTGTTCGTGATTTATATAAAATTTCGAGTTTGCATCAAGAGTTGCATCTGGCGGGCGACTTCGAGTTTCTTGCATGGAGCGGGCCATCATCCGGGTATTTGAAAGAAACCTTGAGAACTCTTCACGTAACGCATCAATCCATGCTTGCCGAAATTCAGAAGTTTTCGTTTCTTTCGATACAATTAAATTTGATCTTGCGATTCCTCCTGCAACAAGTGCTGCCGTAAGAGAAGTCAACGCTGGTACGAGAAGGTTAAAAGTGTTTTCCATAGCTGCCCAATACGATAGTAAGATGTAAGCGCGCTTCCGTTTTGCTCTTCGTTTGCACGTTATTTTCCGCAGATGCTTTATAAAAACTGACCTGCTGTAGCTTAAACAGTTTTTAACCCGTCACTGCTGCCTAGACTTAACCTTCCTTAATCAAATTCTCTATCCACATTATCTTGGATGAATCGCCCACCAACAATGCATGCTGGTACGCAGTAAGCTTAGCCGTCCGCATCGAAAATTCCAACGATTCTGCAATCTCAGCGGCAGAATAGTTCGGACCTACCTCATTCTTTGCGTTAATTCTTCGGCTTAATTGCAGCATGCCAGAATGCGTATAGCTATTTAATATTCTCCAAGCTTTATGGTGGCCGCTCGAAAGCATTCCTGCAATATCCTTATTATCGTCCTCAATTTGAGTAATTAGGCCCGCCATTGTCTTTTTCAAACGATTCTTTTTGAATTGCTTCAACTGAGCTGAAGTTGCACAATTCAGGATCCAAACGCTATAAATAAATGACTCATATTGCACCCGAAGCAAGGCAAATGCAGATCCAGGTAAATTCAACTCCACTAAGGAAACCACTGATTTAAAATGCTCCAATGAGATGTCTATCATCAACATCCCCGAATAATGCCGCTCATCAGGATTGTATTGGACAATTGAATTACTGTATGAGTCCTCTATTTTTTTTATGAGTTGTTTGGCTATTTCCAACGTTGGTATATTCATTATCGATCCTCTCTTTAGTGATTTGTCTCGCTAAGGTATATCATTTGCATAACAACAAGCGGCTTGGATAAGTATTTTTTTGCAACGTTGTTGTGAAATAGCCATTGCTCATTTAAAACAAGCTGTCCATGCTGCTGCCTTCCCAATTCATTATCACCAATTCCTTACTTATCTCTGGCTGGCCATGTGTATTTGAGACGCAATACTTTATGTCCAGCCCTAGCATGTGCAAACCGTTAAATGCCCCCCTAATAGCTGGGTGATCATTGATGCTTACCATCACTTTACCCTTGCAAGTCCGCATGAATTCAGCCATCTGCACATAGTTCTCATAGGCAAATTCAACTCCATAGCCCTCTGTCTCCCAATATGGCGGATCACAGTAAAAGAACGTATGCGCCCGATCATATCGCTTCATGCAGTCGAACCAAGACAGGTTTTCGACATACGTTCCTGCCAGGCGCAAGTGAGCGGCGCTCAGGCTTTCTTCTATGCGGCAAAGATTAATTGGTGAACCTGTAGTGGCCGTGCCAAAGTTCTGACCACTTACCTTGCCGCCAAAGGCGTGCTGCTGCAGGTAGTAAAACCTGGCCGCACGCTGGATATCCGTTAAAGTTTCCGGGATAGCTGCCTTTTGCCATTTGAATATCTGGCGGCTGCTAATCGCCCACTTAAACTGCCTTACAAACTCTTCCATGTGATGCTGGACGACCCTATACAGGTTCACCAGTTCGCCATTGATGTCGTTGATGACCTCGGTCGGCGCTGGCACTGGCCGCAAGAAATACAATGCAGCGCCACCACAAAACACCTCGACATAACATTCATGTTTCGGGAAAAGCGGTATCAGCTTATCCGCCAGCCTACGTTTGCCACCCAGCCAAGGGATGATTGGATTCGTCATTCTCTGTTGCTCCTGGTGACGCTCCTGGGCGTTCAGGTATGGCGCTCGTGGCGCTCAATTCATTTAATGCTTTACATCTGGGACACTTGATACTGAGCCTGGTGTATTCACCAGCCCCTAATTTTTTACTACACTTTCCACATCGTATTTCCTGCATTTAACGCTCCGTGCTAACATTCGCCCCACCTGTACAGGTGGCAGGGCCGTGGTTTGAGCGCAGTGCATGCTGCAATCAGATGACTTGATCAGTGTTAGCGCACTGGTCAGGTCGCTCTGTTCTAAACGTCGATATTCACTACCGTTAAATCTGGGGCTTCCCCCTCTATCACTCCATCCTTAAAAAACACTTTCGTATTCAATGTTGCCGGGCCTCTGGCCATCACCTGCGCACCTCCTGGTAACTCAATGATGTTGTGACCTGGCCGGACTGCAATCACCTTACCGACTAGTAGCAGCGGCGCTGGCATCAGGTCTTTGAAGACCTTGTAAATATTAGCCATGGGTTTGCACCTCGATAGTCTGGCGAAGCTTTGACTGTTCAGCGCTGATTGAAACACCTTTGACGATGCCCATCACCTCGGCGCTGTCCACATAGCGTGTCATTTTGCCCGGCATGATAATTCCCGCCTCTAGCAATACAGGCAGGCTCAGCGAGTAGCTTGCGTTGCGACCTGTGTTAGCCAGGATAGAAATGCCGCGCTGCCTGGCGGGTGCGCTATCAGTAATCAGGGCATCTGTGATCATAGGGGCCAGCTTGTCACCAGCCGAACCAGCCCGTTTAACGTAAGCAAGGATGCCGCCTGCCGTCGCGCCACTCACATACACGGCGTTATACTCTGGCCTGTCCGTCCAGCTTATAGACTCCCTTGTGACTACTGCGGACGGCAATTCAATATCCGGCGTGGCGCTGGCCCATTCCCAGGGTTTCACTGGATAGCGCGGCATTATTCGCAGAGTCAGGGCCGTAGGGTCAGGCTGGATGAATGCGCCTGCCGCATTGGCGATAGTCGTCAATGCAGACATATAGCTGCCCTGGTGACTCCAGACGCCTGCAGGGACTAACCAATCATCGATACGCCAATCAACAGACCAGCCTATAGGAACACCGTTAATCATCAGCGCGTCATTCATCAACTGCTGTGCTGTGCGCTCAATGTCGTTCTTAAAAGTCAGGATCGGGCTGTATGGGTCTGCCAGCATGGCGGACAGGCCACGGCCACTAATTGATATGGTGGATTTTCCGAACACCTTTTCACGTTGGATATCCTCGGCCAGCAATGAAAACTTTTGCCCGTTGACTGATGCCTCCAGGATCACCTTATCGCCAGCGTGGCCAGGCTCGACCAGCGCCAATGCAGATGCTGGCATCGATGTCGAAAACGACCATGTCCAGCTATCCATATCAATCTGCATTTGCAGCGTTGTTGCGGGCAAGATGTAATTGCCTTCGACT
Source organism: Undibacterium sp. TC9W (assembly GCF_049339865.1). NCBI lineage: Bacteria > Pseudomonadati > Pseudomonadota > Betaproteobacteria > Burkholderiales > Oxalobacteraceae > Undibacterium > Undibacterium sp. TC9W. The sequence goes on from NZ_JBMPPJ010000006.1 coordinate 190,754, forward strand.
CGTCTTAACTGTACGTCGTTAAGCATGATGTAAGTCCTTTTAACGGGTATCACGATGGTGTTTACTGGCGGCGCTGTGCGCTCACAAGAAAACACCAGGCTTGTGGAATTCGACCAGGCTGCAGCAAACAGCAAGTCAACAGCGTTGCCAGGTGGCGGCACGTAGCAAGGGGGTTTAACGGGTGGCAGTACCTCTGCCGCTTTCCCTGGCGGCGGTTTCCTTGCCTTCTGAAAACCTGACCTACCTGTCACCTGCAATGCGTCAGCGTCCTGGAAGCCGTCCCGCGCCTGCACCAGGTTGCGCCTTGCATCTCCCCATCCCGATAAGCGGCTGGCCCTTGCAACAGGTTGCATAGACTGGAATGCGGACAGCCTTTCCGTCTTCACAGACCGTGCCTCTTGCCAGCTTGTCCTGGTCGTCGTCCTTGCCACTGGTGACATCGATGCGAAGCTGGTCAGCCTGCCGATCTCGACATGTATCGCTTCTGCATGGCTGGCCGTTGTACTGGCTCGGTTCCCTATCAAGGTATGCGCCAGTTTGACCTGGCCACGCGCAAACAATGGCCTGGCTACCTGCCAGTTATCCTGGCTCATTGCATGGCTGGCCAGCATCACTTGGTAGATGGTTTTAACGCTTGATTCTGTTTGCTCGGCCTTTTGCCACGCGTTGCTGATTCTGCCCACCATTGGTCTGGCCGTGTCAGATAGATAAACGACTGCGCCATGGCAAACCATCGCCGGGAACGTGCCTGCCAGCGTTCCATGCAGGTCTGGCACGGGTGGCAAGGAAATATCCACGCCACCAAACACCAGGTCTGCAGGGTTCTCTCCAGGGCTTTCTGAAAACACCAGGTCAACTGGCACGTATGGCGCAGCCTCGCCGCCGAACACCATCAGCGACGGGTTGCCAGACGGCGCATCAGAAAACAGAAGCAGGCTAGACTCAGTCAAGGCTTATCCCAGATTCAAGGCTGTCAAAAACGCTTTGCCGCCTGCATACAGTTGCGTACTCTCAAGCTGGATCACGCCATTGCCAGCCGTGTCGGTCACGTCGCAATCAAATGCAGCCTCGCCGTTACCATTCACGACACGCGCCCAGGTAGCCTGGCCAGTAACAGCTATCAGCCCAAAATTGCTGGCTGTCAGACTAAGGACACCAGCCGCAACAATGCCAGCGGGCTTGGTCAATGCGACCTCTACCAGCAATTGCGTCTCAGGCCCACCAAAAGCAGGCTGTACGCCGTTATAAATGCGTACCCTGGCATGACCTGAGCCAGCGTCCAAATGAGTCAAGGAGCCTGCTTGCCTGGCTTCCAGGTGTTGTGGCGATATGCTCAATATCATGGCATCAGCTCCGGCGTTAAATTGTCTGCAACCACTGCGCGGAAATTGTGCGTATGGTCATAGGTCAACACCGTGTATTTAACGTCCATAGAAATATGGTCGAATACATACGCCCCTGTCACCGGGTCACTCCAGGTCTCGCGTATCATCATTCCGTCACGGTCTTTGAATAACCTGACGCGGGTGGACACCGCAACGTCTGGCGGGCCTTTCTTCTTGGTCACGCCAGAAATTCTCCCGTTGCCGCCATAGAGTAGATCAGCCTCTTTCCGGCTCGGCGTTGCCAGGTGTGGGTGTTTAAAATTGGTCGAAGGAATACCCACTGAAACCACTCTTTTGACGACATGCACGCCAGTTGCGAAAATCGCTGGCTTGGTCGCGTCAAATTCTCCGGGCGGCGTGAAGTTCCCAACGTACCTGGCGACACCTGCGGTCATTCTCAAGTCATCGATGTAACACTGAGAACCCTGCACACCTGAGCCATCCGCCCCAATCGTGTTAATGATCGTTTCGCCAGGATACGTTGCAGTATTCGGCAAAGCGACGCCATCGACGTATAAAGACAATTGATTTGACGAGCGTACAGCGCAAACGTGGTGCCAAGTGTTAAGGCTCAATGCGGTAGTGGTGCTTGTAATGTATGGGTAAAAAATTGGATATGTTCCGTACACATATAGACCACCACTTCCTGTCCTGACCATGAGGGCGGCATAAGTGCTGGGCGCACTGCGCAGATATACCCAACATTCTATTGTCCAGTCGCCGCTACCCAGGCTGATGTCCGGGAACGTCAGAAAATCTGAATCCCCATTCAGCTTCATGCTTGACCCACCATACACACTTTGCTCAGTGCTTAGTTTCGCGCTGCCATGGATCACAGGCGCAAATGATTTTGCTCCTGCATTCTCAATTGAAGTGCTGTTATTTGCACCGTTAAACGGTAGTAAAACCGGAGTGTTATAAAAATACTGATCGGCCATTACTATCTCCAAGGCCCGGTTACATCAAAGAACATCGCTGCATTGAGGTATCCGGTTGAGGTCACAGCACGCAATGATCGGCCAGCCAGGTCACCCTGGCCTACGATTAAATCCTTGTTCGCCAGGATGGTGTATGCGTTTGATTGCGGAATGGCCAGCGCTCCTGGCAAGACTCCCCGATACGCTTTGCTACCGAATTCAACCAAATTAAAATTAACCGCATACACGCCGCCGTCTGCCGGGTTAGGAAAGGACGTCGCACTGGGAACCGCACCTGAATACACGTTAGTATCCGAGTACATAAGCGGGAAAGTGCGGCCCATCTGTACGGCGCTTCCCAGTCCTGAATAAGACCTAGCGCAGTAAAATTCTGCCCCAGCTACGGCTGAATACATAAGTTGCGCGGCAGTTGCTTGAAACTGACCAGGGTGGCTATATGCATTGCCAGTGATACCGCAGGCATAAGCGTCGCCGCTCTTCGTAGGCACAATATCGCCAAAGTATGTAATCTCTGCCACTCCAGGGTAGGAGGACATAGCAGGGTAACGCACCAGGTAGAATGCCCTGGCGTCGGCAAAGACCAGCCATTTAACTTGTGTGTTGTCTGCAAAAACGCTTTTTTGCCAATAGTAACCGCCAGCTAATTGGTTATTAGTCGGAAACTGTCCTGTCCCCGTGTTGATGTCGGACATGGACTCATAGCCGACTACGCGGGTCATTGTCGCGTTTGTGTCATCTATGCGGCAGTAACATCCACTGGATGCGCCATCTGCAGATTTGTACGCGGCGGTGCTGGTGGCGTTGAAAGGCTTCAACCATCCAGCGCCAGCCAGCTTGGCCGTGATCGTGCCTGTGGCAGTCTGGTTAGAAATGCCAGCGGTTGCAAACGAAATGGAATTGGCAGTAATGGATGTAACCCTGGCCTCGCCATTGAGTTCTGCAGGAGACGTTACACCCGCCACTAGTGCCACAGTGCCGACCGTGAAACTATGGCCAGCGCCGACGTTTAAGGTGGCCACGTTTCCGGCCACGACTGCAGAAGTCACTGAAACAAGGCCAAAGCCATTAATCAGGCAAGCGTCCAGGACGGCGATCTGACTACCAGGTGTGCCAGTCAGCGTGGGCGCACCTGGCATCTCTGAATGAAAATATTTTACTGTCGTGTCAGTCATGTTTAACTCTCTTAAGGTTGGTCAATATCACCACGCACTAACAGCGTGAATTTGTCGTTGATGGATGATGGTGGCCCCTGCAGGATTGTCCTGGCCACCCACACTGGGTTAGTTGCCCCGACAGTGTTAAACCGCAGTACATTGCCCACGGCCCAGCCCGATCCCCAGCCGACAGCCTTCAATGTGAAGTAAGGCACGCTTGCTGCTGGGTTGATTGGCGAAGAATCCGCCGTGGTCGTGCCTGTGCCTATCACACCCACATGCTCGCCGATGATGTCAAAGGTGGTTGTATTGGTAAACCTGATTGCCCAGCGCTCTGTCAGTGCGCCTTTGTTCGTGACCACGATAGGTGCAAGGGTGTCGTTGTATGTGCCTTGTGCATCTGCACCGTTGACCGTGTCCTGCCAGGTGTTATTGAATGTGGTCTGGTCAAACAGTACAGAGACGCGGGCATGGGTATCGCCAATAATCATGGCGCTGGACACATACGAGCCCATCGGGAAGTTATGCGTCAATGCCCTGGACAGCGTTAATTGCCCGTTGATCTGCGCGTCTGTCACCATGGCCATGTCTTCGATACGATGCTCAACGGTCACAGGCATCACGTAGCTGGACACGTCCACAAATGTCACTGTCCCGGCTTCCAGGTCTTGCGTGTAGCCTGTGCTGATCACCTGGCCATTGCCATCAATGACGCGTATGCGGGACAGGCGAACCCTGGCACAGTTGATCGTCTGGCCGTTGACTACCGCACCAGGGCTAATCGTCGCGCTATGGCCTACTACCACAAAACTACCTTGGCGGAAGATAGGCACTTTGCCATCCGTAGGGAGGCGCACTGGATCAAGGCCCAGGATGTTCTGGTCTAATGGTAGGTAGGAATAGCCCACTGCGTTATAGCGCAATGAGTCAGTTTTAACAGCGCCTGTCTTGACGTACTTAACGCCAGCGATGCCCAGGTAAGACAAGTTCATAACGCCTGGATCATTGGCGTGAGTGTCGTCTACCGCCGTGCCAAAGCGCAGCGAGCAAATGCCGTTGTTAAAATCAACCGTTCCAAAAACGCCGGATGCAGGATTGTTGATGATGCCATTGATATCTGGCGTCACTGAGAAATTGTCGCCGTTTTGCTTTGTGCCATCCAAAGAGAAACCGCCGTTAAACAATGGGGCGACGGCTGTCCTGAATGTAATCGCATCCGTAAGCGCGGTTGTGCCTTCAGAATCAATGCCAGCGATATTGCTTGGCGTGTTGTTGCTTCCTGCGGCCCAGTCGGTCAATACAACCCCGTTCATGCTTGACACCGCGCCAATGGAACCACAGAGCGTGCCTGTGCCTGTCGTTACGGAAACATCCTTGACCAGACGATTATCGGTGGTGGCGAAATGCCGCTTACCACTCAGGGTGAAAGCAGAAGGCGCAGGAGTGCTGGGCATAAACAAGCTGTCCAGCGTGAAATTGTAGGTCTGGCCAGTGCCGTCTGATCCCACATACATGAGTTCGGCGGCGTTGTGCTGCAGGCCCACCCACCAGGCCCAGGACACGGTTATTTCTCCAGGTGGTGTGGTTGCGCCGTTTTGAAAGTTCAACGTGCGCGTATACATGTTCTTGCTGATGACCTGGCCAGTTTGAATAGAACCATCTGGAAGCAGGCTAGTGCTTTGATAGTTGTTTTCTTCTTTCTTGACACCTCCAATCGATTTAACCAGCGTGCATTGGCCTGTGGTGTAGTTGATTGTTCCTACCGTTAAATTGCTGTCGTAATTCGCAATCTGCAGATGGCCTGCGCCATCGTCCACGACTTGCAAAAGCTCTTGCTTAAAGATGGTGGACATATACCAGGTAAAGCCGCTGTAATTCGTATAAACGGACATCAGGAACGTTCTGGGGCGCACTGGGCCAATAACTGAAAATGCCCAGTTGTCACCGCTGTCAGTGAACAATGCAACAGCGCCGATGACTGCTGTAGCATTCGTGGTGGACATGACCACGCCTGCATTCTTTGTTGGCAGTGTCTTAGGGCAAAACAATACTTTGCCTGTCGCGTAGTTGACAGTGCCAGTAGCATCCCCAGTCAGTGCACCATTGTTATCGGTAGCTGGCTTTCTGTTTGATGACGAAGTTAGGCGTAGCAATAGTCTTCAAGAACTGTACTCGCTCTATCAATCTATGGTCGCGATCACTTTCTAATCACAAAGTGCAAAGTTATTTGCAAACTTTGAGCATTAGTTTGCTATTTTTAACTGAGAATGTGCAAATCGAAAAAAAGCCCGGAATACGCGGAAACGTAGTATTGACGGGCTTTTCTGAGGTTTTCTGGCTTAGGCTCGATATTCAATATTAAGTACTCCCCCACACACCTGTCTAAATACAGCGACCGCTGTCGGGGGCCGTGAGTTCGAATCTCACCGTTTTCAGATATTTTCTTGGTGGTAGATGAACACCACCGTGTTCGTGAAATACTACCGCCAATATAGTTGCTTGCGATAAAGATATTCAAATGTGATAATATGTTTGCAATTTGGCATTCTTGTGCCGCTGCCTCAGCGCTTGGTGCACCCGGACATGGTTCAGCTTAAACCCATGCATGGACCGGCCAGTCTGCTTGCTTATTTACCCTCCCGTATCTGCTCATGATTACATTCAAAGCTTTTAGTCATTCTCTTTCTGGCATTCCTTTTCGCGCCTCCCTGAGCTGTCTCATCACCGCAGCCATACTCACTGCCTGTGGCGGTGGTGGCAGTGCGGCTCCTGGTGCCACTGCTCCTGGTACGACCGGCGGTAGCACAGGCAGCACAGGTAATACGACAGGCACCAACACAGGTACCAACACAGGCACCACAACTGGCACAGGCAGTATTGCTCTGCTTGCCGGTAATGTCGGTGGCCCTGGCATTGTTGATGGCACGGGGACAAACGCACGCTTCAGTGGCCTCAATGGCATCACGCTCGATACCAGTGGCAATCTCTATGTCGGTGACGACAAGCGTGTGCGCAAGATAACGCCAGCAGGCGCGGTCACGAGCTTTGCCGGAGGCGAATTTGGTTATGCAGAAGGTAGCGGCAGCAGTGTCAAGTTCTTTAAGGCGCAGCACATGGCAAGCGATGCTGCCGGCAATATCTATGTACTTGACCCTTACGCCTGCGTGGTGCGCAAACTGACACCCGCAGCTGTCTCATCGACGCTGGCTGGCAGTGTGTGTTCCGCCGCGATGGCAGACGGGCAGGGCAGTGCTGCCAGCTTTGGCATGCTCTCAGGCATGACCATAGACAGCGCAGGCAACCTGTATATCGCGGATGAGCACACCATACGCAAGCTGACACCGGCAGGCATGGTCACGACTATCGCAGGCAAACCCGGGGTCAGTGCGGCAGATGATGGCCAGGGTAGCAATGCCCGGTTTTTCTGGCCCTCTGGCCTGGCGACCGATACTGCTGGCAATGTCTATATTGCAGACAGCTACAATCACAGCATACGCAAGATGACACCCGCAGGCGCAGTCACTACCGTCGCTGGCCGTGCCGGTGAGACCGGCAGCGTCGATGGCACAGTCGCTGTATCCCGTTTCAATACCCCGCGTGCAGTGGCTGTCGATACGGCTGGCAATATCTTTGTGGCCGACACTTTCAACAGCATCATCCGCAAAATCACACAGGCGGGCATGGTCAGCACCGTGGCCGGTAGCAGCGGGCAGGTTGGGATAGACGATGGCAGCGGTGCGGCCGCCAGATTTGCCCAGCCTGTGGCCATCGTCAGTGACAGCGCGGGCAACCTGTATGTAGCAGATGCAGGCAATTTCAACGTGCGCAAAATCAATGCAGCCGGTGTGGTCACGACGCTGGCGGGTGCCATCAACATCAGGTATGCCCTCGATGGCGTAGGCGCCGCTGCCGGGTTTTATGCGCCTGGCAACCTGGCCGCAGACATCAACGGAAATCTTTACCTCAATGATTTTATGTCTGGCAAACACATCGTGCGCAAGGTCACAGCGGCAGGGGTGGTCAGCACCATAGCTGGCGTGTCTGCCAATTTTGACCAGATCGGTGGCCTGGCAACAGATGCCAATGGCAATGTGTATGTCGCCGATACCGTAGGCACCATCCGCCAGATCAACCCCGCCGGTGTGATCACGCCAGTGGCGGGTGTGGAGTGGAAGTTTGGTCTGGTCGATGGCAAGGGCAGCGAAGCCAGATTCAAATCTCCCAATGGTATCGTCAACATGGGTAATGGCGACATGCTGGTGGCTGACATGGTCAACCAGGCCATACGCAAAGTCACGGCGGCTGGCCAGGTCAGCACCTATGCCCGCATCCCGCTGACGCAGTCAGCCAGCTTCAAGCCTTTTGGTGAGGGACGTGGAACACCTTATATATCCAATGGCATGGCGATGGACAGCAGTGGCAATCTCTATGTGGCAGACGGCGGCAGCCATGTGATCTTCAAGATTTCCAGCGCAGGCGTCAGCAGTGTTTTTGCCGGTGCCGAATTTCAGCCCGGCAGTGCCGATGGCACAGGCACCGCCGCCCGCTTCAACCGCCCGCAAGGCATGACTATCGACACCAAAGGTAATTTGTATGTGGCCGATACCGACAACCATACCGTACGCAAAATCACCCCGGCAGGCGTGGTCACAACCCTGATCGGCACCCCCGGCCAGGAAGGCTTTACCACCGGCCCCTTGCCAGGCGCATTGTCAAAACCGCAGTCTGTGGTGTTTAGCAATGATGCCTTGTACATCACGACTTACCAGGGCGTGGTGGTCGCGCGTAATTTTTGAGTGTTGTTAGATGTCCGTGGCTGATGTTACTCACACGGGTAGCATCAGCCAGACTGTAGGGCGTATTGTAATGCGCCGCATGTGAGCGTCGTGTACGGCGACGATGATTCATTTGAGCAGATGGCAATTTCATACGGCGCATTGCAATGCGCCCTACATTACCGCCTTGACCACATACCCTGTTGCCCCTGGCATCTCGAACTCGCTTTACATGAGGGTGGTTTTCATCGCCTTGAATTGCTGCGCTTGACTAATCTGTCAAGCGCAGCAAAAAACGCCCGCCAGGCCCGGACATTTTCTCCCCCTGCTCAACAATCATTGATAAAATGCGCGCTGTTTTGCGCGATGGGTTTGCGATTGCTTTCCATTAATTTTGCTCTCTATCGCCATTCTCATACTCGTATTAAAAACCATAAAACTGATACGTCCATCTACGCATGCGCACCTGTAAGGCAATGCGTGCAGGTTTGTATTCACATAAAACAAAAAGCCCACGCGCCATGATAGAGGCATGCGCAGGCACTTTAACCCGGGAAGGTTTGCACCATGTTTCGTTTTTTATCCATGCTACTGGTACTTGGCGTTGTGGCCAAGCTTGTCTATACGATGAGCAAGGGCGACATCAAGGCAGCATCCGATGATGTAGAGATTAAAGCTCAATTTGACAAGGTGCAGCAAAAACTGCCGATGACGCTGGAGAACGGTATCCGCATCGATAAGGCAGAGTACGTTGACCGCGTGGCCCGCATGTATGCCACAGAAGCATTCAAGTTTGAAGCGACTGACAGCCAGAAAGAGAAATTCAAAAAAGAAATGATCGCGTCTTATTGCAAGGGGAATATGCAGCCGTTTTACAAAGCCAAGGCCAGGGTGGAATACAATTTTAAAACCCAGCCACATTCACTCAATGACCTCTCCAGCGAAACCTGGAAAGTGATGCTGGAACCGGCTGATTGCAGGTGAGACGCAGCTAAGAATAAAGATAAGAGTACAGATAAGACAGATGTTCTTGAACGCAGTCACCATCAAAAGAACCCGCTTGTGTAGCGGGTTTTTTTATTCAGCAAACATGGCGCATCACGCCGTACCCAAGCTTTAGGAGGTTGATGCCAAAGAGTTTGCAGCGCTGATCCTGGCACATCTTGAAATGTTCATGACCAGCTTCATGGACAATGCAGCATGATCACAACGCTTCAATAGACATCATGTTCGAGATAATCAAAGCGAAACATGACGTTGTACAATAGTCATGTCTTGAAATTCGATAAGCACCTTGGAAGCCCTATGATGAACAAGTATTTGCCAGGTTTTTGTGTACTGCTCGGTCTGAGCCTGGGCTGTGCTTTATTTCCCCCTGTTGCCCATGCCGCAGGGCCAGCAACGGGCGGCCCTTATGTCAATGAGGCCAAACTGCATTGCGAGCAGCTTGATGTCAAAGTGGAGACATTTTGCCAGTTGGATAAAAGCGCTGAAGAGCAGTGCTTTTTGCAGAGGGCACAATTACGCCATGGTATTACAGGTAAGTTGACTGAGAAATTCTACCTCTATGAAAATTACCTCAAGGATCAGTCACTTATTACTGGAATGTTGTGTGTCAAAGGAAGTAATAAGAAAAACAAGGTCATACTACGTTCAACCAATCTGGGCAATTGCAAAGGCTGCGAGTGGAGTGATTATTTTTCTGAGACTGGCGAATTTCTCGGGTCTGACAGGACTATGTTTGGCGCAACAAATAGCAAGCCAAAAAAAATGCCGCATAACTTTGATGAAAAGATTGGCTACGCAACAGATGCGGCTGGAAATATGGTGACGATAGAAGAAGTGTATGTTGATCGTCGGCTTCGTAAGGAAAAGTAATATGTCAGGACATTCAACAAACTTGAGCAAGCATGGTGTGCCCATGACACCTGAGTCATTAGGTAATAGCCGAGACTGGGGGGACGCAAATGATCATGTCAAATTTGGAGTGCAAAAGGAAATCATCCAGCAAGCAACGGAGGCCAGGTTGCCGCAACATGATATCGCTAATTTATTAGCGCTTGCTGAAGTGGAGTCAGGATTTAATCCTGATGCCGCTACAACTTCTCGTATTTCTTCTGCGTCCGGCATCTTTGCCATTACTGATGAAACTGCTAAAGACACAAAAAACCGGCTTAGTGGTACTCAGAAAATTGATGGTTTTACAGTCAATGGCAATTACGATCGATTTAAACCTGAATCAAATGTGTCATACGGTATTGCAACTTATCTCGATAAAAAGAAACACGCACATTCTGAAAATATTGGCACTATTTACGAGAAGTGGAATACCAATGCCGACGAAACTGCCAAGTACAAAGACAGGTTGCAGCAACATGCAAAGAAGTACGAAAAAGACTTGAAAAATAAAGTCTGGGATGGCCCAGGGCCACTACCACCAGAAAAATCCGTGGTTTTTCTCAAGCCAGAACCTGTTGGCAGCACGGCTTTCGAGAAGATGTCCCCTGTACCCAAGATGTCTATTCCTGCGTTTGATCAGCATCAATGTCTGAACATGCCAGACACACCTTCCAGCCGTCTTCTACAAAGTGTCAAAGAGCCCCCTAAAGTCAGCACCGACAAACTGGGTTTGAAGTAATTTCATCAAGCTTGGTCTGGACAATGATTTTTGTCGCTCGCTGATCTTGGGTAAGGCTGGCGACATTCCAGAAAAACATCCTTCAGCCCGCGTAGATACAATTAGCAGCGCATAATCGTACGCATGATATGTCTGAGAAATTGCGGTTTTTCAAAGACTACGCAGAATGAAATACCTTCTCGATGAGATATCGTTCCCCGAAAAAGCAATGCATAAAATTTTTAATCTTAACGACTGGCAAACGCTGACATGCGTACGATTACGCTTGCGCTAATCGAATCTACGTCCCTTCATGGGCAATGCAACATGATCACGACGCTTCGATAAACATCATGTTTAGAATAATAAAAGTAAAACACCACATTGTATAATGGTCATGTCTTGAAATTCGATAAGCACCTTGAAAGCCCTATGATGAACAAGTATTTGCCAGGTTTTTGTGTAAGGCTCGGTCTGAGCCTGGGCTTTGCTTTATTTCCCCTTGTCGCCAATGCCGCAGGGCCAGCAACGGGCGGCCCTTATGTCAATGAGGCCAAACTGCATTGCGAGCAGCTTGATGTCAAAGTGGAGTCATACTGCCAACTTGATCCACGCCTTGGTGGAGCATGCTTCCTGCAAAAAGTCCAGATGCGGCACGCTGGTACAGGTAAGGTCACTGAGAAATTTTATCTGTACGAGAACTATCTGAAAGACCAGTCAATGATTACTCAACTTAGCTGCGTCAAGGGACACGAAAAAAATAGAGTCATACTTGAATCCACCAATCTGGGTAATTGCAAGCGTTGCGAATGGCGCGATTTTTTTTCTGACACTGGTGACTTTATAGGCTCTGACAGAGCAATATTCGGCGCTACAAATAGTAAACCAAAAAATTTGCCCGCCAATTTTTATAAAAAAAATGCTTACCTGAATGATGATGCCGGTAACCTGATCACGATTGAAAAAGTGTGGGTTGATCGTGAGCCACGTGTGGCGAAATGACATGAAGCAGGAAACTGAAAATGACTAACTATAGTAAACACGGTGTCCCTATGACATCCGAGTCACTTGGCAACAGTCGCAATTGGGGTGACGCCAATGATCATGTGAAGTTTGGGGTTCAAAAAGAAATCGTTCAGCAAGCCACCAATGCCAAGTTACCGCAACATGATATCGCTAATTTATTAGCACTCGCTGAAGTCGAGTCTGGCTTTAATCCTGATGCATCAACAACTGCTAGCTGGTCTTCAGCATCTGGCGTCTTCGCCATTACGGACCAAACAGCGGGTGACGCGAAGAACCGTTTTAGTGGGAATAAAAGTATAAATGGCTATAAAGTTGATGATGAATATGATCGCTTTAGTACGAAGTCAAATGTTTCCTATGGCATAGGAGTCTATTTAGACAAAAAAAGAATCGCAGACTCTGATGATGTGGGAGCCATTTACAAAGTGTGGAATACCAATGCCGACGAAACTGCCAAGTACAAAGACAGGTTGCAGCAACATGCAAAGCAGTACGAAAAAGACTTGAAAAATAAAGTCTGGGATGGCCCAGGGCCACCAGCACCAGAAAAATCCGTGGTTTTTCTCAAGCCAGAACCTATTGGCAGCATGGCTTTCGAGAAGATGTCCCCTGTGCCCAAGATGTCTATTCCTGTGTTTGATCAGCATCAATGTCTGAATATGCCAGACACACCTTCCAGCCGTCTTCTACAAAGTGTCAAAGAGCCCCCTAAAGTCAGTACCGACAAACTGGGTTTGAAGTAATTTCATCAAGCTTGGTCTGGGCAATGATTTTTGTCGCTCGCTGATCTTGGGCAAGGCTGGCGACATTCCAGAAAAACATCCTACAGCCCGCGCAGGTACGATTAGCAGCGCGTAATCGTACGCATGATATGTCTGAGAAATTACGGTCTTTCAAAGACTGTGCCGCATAAAATACCTTCTCAAGGTGATGTCGTTCCCCGGAAAAGCAATGCATAATAATTTAAGTATCAACAACTGATAAACGCTGACATGCGTACGATTACGCTTGCGCTAATCGTACGTACGTCACTAATTGAACCTGCATCATGACGCTAAGAGCTTGTTATTTTCCAGCTTGGTAAGGAAGCGTTTCATATGCGGGTCCGTGCGCTCAAGTGGAACTTCGTCGAACGGAAACCAGCGTGCATCCCTAAACTCACCCTCCTCAGCTTCGTCAAATTTGAAGCTGTGGTGACGGCTGGCGCGTACTACGTACCATAGCGAAACATCCGTATGTCCCGCCGTGAGCCCAACAGTCGTCGTGATGGTCACGAATAGAGGTGGCTCTATGGGATGTGATGCTACAAAGCCGAGTTCCTCTTCCAATTCACGATCAACTGTGACGCGCGGGTGCTCTCCTGGCTCAACATGGCCACCTGGTGGAAGCCACAACTGCGCATTCCTGTGATCGACCAGCAGGATATGCCCGTCATCTACAACGACAACATAGGATACAAGATGCATGGGCGGCGTGGCTGGCTTTGCTACGCGACACAAATCAGTTCCAGAGTCTATCCATGCAAGGCAACGATAAATATCATCACGCTCGATGGCGTCGACGGGAGTGATAGAAATAACTTCATCTCTGATTTGCTTGCGCATAGTAGCCTTGGTTTGTAGTCCGCGTAGGTACGATTAGCAGCGCGTAATCGTACGCATGATATCTCTGAGAAACTACTGTCTTTCAAAGATTGAGCGGTATGAAATACCTTCTCAATAAGATGTCGTTTCCCGGAAAAATAATGCATAAAAACTTTAATCTTAACGAATGGCAAATGCTGACATACGTACGATTACGCTTGCGCTAATCGTACCTACATCCTGTATTGCTCAGAGCGACGGCACTTTCATCGCCGTCATGGGTGGTTCTGGTTTTTCCAGCAGGGCAGTGACAGCTTTCACAAACGCATCCTTGTCCGGCACTGGCCCCAGGCCGTAGTTGCTGCGGCAGCCGTCCTGTATGCCGGTCAGCATGGTGAAGGCTTTGCCGCCGCGTGGCATGATGCTGTATTCAAGGCTGAAGGTCTGGTAGCCTGAATCCTGGCCGCTTGGGGCTATGGCCATGAAGTGGGCTTCTCCTCTGGCGATGGCTCTGGGCATCTGTATGGTGATCAGCTCTTTGCCGGATGGGGTTTTGTCCGTATAGACGGCGATACCGCGGCAGGGTACGATCTTGTTGGCGTCGCTGATATTGCTTTTGCCAAAATTAACCCAGATGCGGGTGAAGATGGCCGTGCCATCCTGCTTGAGGCTGGCAACAAAACTAGCGGCACCCTCACCCTGCAACAGGCGTGGCAAGACCACGCGGGTCATGGTCCAGTGGTGTTCGCGGCTTTCCTGCTCGCTGCTGTTGCCAGCTTCACCATCTTCACCATCTTCAGCTTCGTCATTGACCGTGCGGATCTGCACCACATCCTTTTTCCACAATACCAGGGCATTGATTAAAAACCCCAGGGCAAAGGGTATGCTGATCCACAGGCTGATTGGTTCAAGCACTTTTTTGGCTGGGAACATGCTTTTCACTGCCATCAGCAAAAACAGCAGATTCAGCAGCACCGCAAGCAGGCGCCTGAGCCTGCTGCTGCCCTCTGAGCAAGCCCTGAGAGAGACGCCTACCGGTATCATGAACATCATGATGGACAACATGTCTGCGCTTGCATAGTTGGGGCGGAACAAATACGCCAGGAAGCGGATGACGCAATATAGCACCAGCAGCAAATTGGCGAAAAAGGCGATGCTGATAAGTGGATGGTTGACGCTGACTTTTTCTGTCGTGGGCATGGGTAATCTGCTGGTAAGGCCTGGTCAGGATGGGAATGTCCGGGCGTATTTTACCGGACGCACATCGCCTGAGCTACTGCGATATCAGTTCTGGGAGGATGCCACATGAGCATGACGTGAGGCGCAGGGTGCGCCGTGCGCACCGATCTCTGACGAGAGTAATATCAGCTACGGCAATATCAACTACAGCAAGATAATCGCATGGTGATGCATTAGTGAACTGTAACAGTGAAAATCGGAGTGCCTGCCATGCGCGCGACGATCATGGCTGCGTTGCAAATACTCGCGATAGCCCCGCTATCGCTGTGTTTTGCGCCTTGCCCTGATGCGCCGGGCGCATGTCTTTC
Organism: Undibacterium sp. TC9W; assembly: GCF_049339865.1. Taxonomy (NCBI): domain Bacteria; kingdom Pseudomonadati; phylum Pseudomonadota; class Betaproteobacteria; order Burkholderiales; family Oxalobacteraceae; genus Undibacterium; species Undibacterium sp. TC9W. The sequence goes on from NZ_JBMPPJ010000006.1 coordinate 205,779, forward strand.
ACTCTCGATTCCACTGTTACAGTCCACTTGTGCGCACGGCGCACCCTACTCAATGACGCGATATGGCTATCGATGTTAAACGTGGGCTGTAGAGCGCATCCCTGTTGATGGAACGCGCCTCAAGCAAGGGCGATGCCTAATTCGTATGGAAAGACTCAAAAAACGCTGCAATCTTGGGTGAATTGGCCATCTCCTTTGGTGCGCCCGCTTCGATGATGTACACGGTTTTTCCGACCAGGAAAAAATCGACCTTTTTCACTGCGCCAGGAGCAGAGAGGGTGACGCTGCGTCCGGCATTGCCCTCTACCTGTATGCTGTTCTCGTTGATGACGCTAATCTTGCCTTTGCCCTGGCCCACCATGCCTGCCTTGATCGTATCCAGGAAATAGGTAGGGTCGGCGGGCCTCACGGCCAGGTCAAAAGACGTGATCGCATACTGTATCTTGCCAGAGGTCACGGAATAGGTATGATTGTTGAACACACCTTCAGCCGCTGGCGCCTCTTGTTCAATTGGCGTGCCCGGCATGCTGATGGAATAGCGGTTGTCAGGCGGGGAAAACTCGGCGACCGGATCTTCTTTTGGTGGTTTGATGATTTTACCCGACACCGCAAACAGACATGCCGTCAGGGCGAGGCTGACCAGGAAGATATTGCGCAAGTCATGGTTATCATCCGGTATCGCCTCACGCGCACCCAGAAAGCCGACCTTGTAACCATCTTCCTTGATACGCGCAGTGGCCTTCATGTTATAGGACACCATCAGGATGATATTCACCAGCGGTATAAAAGACAGGATGAACATGAAAAGCGTCTTGACAGCCGACCAGCCAAAACCACCAGCCAAACGGAAAAAACCGAGCAGGCTGGAGAAGATGGTCATCAGGCCCAGACAGCATAAGCCCAGTATTTCTACGCGGCTGGAGAAGTCCATACTATTTACCCAGGCAGCCAGGACAAAGTAGAACAAGATACCCAAAATCAACAGGCGCTGGCCTATGGCAAGTCGGCCCACGTCATGGCCATCGGCGCTCGCGTATTGCACCGACGATACGCTGTCTGCCAGGGTAGTGCTTCGCGCATTGCCATTACTGCTGCCTGCACTGGCCGCCGCGCTGCTTTTTGCTGCGGCAGAGCCCGCAGCCACGGGCATCACCATATCGCTGCGGCTAAAGATCCAGTTGTATACCGGCCGCTTGATGGTAAACACCGAAGCCTTGGCCGTAATGGCGATAGAAACCAGCATGCTGTCGGTGCGCATGCAGCAGATCAGCAGATGGCTTTCTTCAGTATCGCCAGGCTGTATGCCCTTGTATTCGGCCACGATGCCCTGGACGCGGCTGCCCCAGTTCTCGCCCTTGATGACAGTGGGCTTGGTGACCTGCTTGAAGTGCGGCATCTCTTTATCGACAATGTGCAGGCGCATGCCCACCCATTTTTCTATGGAGATGCCTTCGCGCGCAAAACCATTCGCTTCGAGTTTGGTGCCGGTGGCCGCGTCCAGCAAATGCAGCGAGCGGCTGTTCTTGACCTCTTTCCAGCTACCCGGCGCATAAAACTCCAGCCCCAGATGGGCATTGCGAAATTCTTTGGGATTGAGGTAGGCAATATCATGTCCGGTCAGCTCTTGCTGGCTAGGCGGCGTTGGTGATTGCGATTGCAACGGAGCAGCAGGAGTAGCAGAAACAGCAGGGGCAGGCGTTGTTTTTTTGGCGACGGGCTCATCCCATTCTTCAAGACTCAACGCACCTGCATTGACATTGATCTCAGGGAAGGGCGTGGCAGATGTTTTCCGGTTCGGCGGGTCAAATGTCATGGGTGATCTGTGAGGCAGTTAGGCTGGGATGTCGCCGTAGCAAAGCATGGATTAGAACATTGCCGCGTGAATTGTGTCAAATTGTTTCACTGCTTTACAAAGCGACAAAATTTCTCTGTGGGAATATTGCTTGCAGGCTTAGCTGCGTGAGGGGGATGAAGGGGCAGGCTGACGGCGATAGTTGCAAGAAGATAATCGTAGGGCGCATTGCAATGCGCCGCATGTGGGCGTCATGTACGGCAATGCTGATTTGCAGGAGCGGTGGCCTGATGTCAGAAGTAGGGTGCGCCGTGCGCACCGTTTGATGGTCTTGGCAATATTAATGTACGGCGATGCAGCGGTGCGCACGGCGCACCCTACTAAATCCCCATTGTTTTTTACATGACGGCAATGGCAAAAATGAGGCTACGTCCCCACCACTTCCACCGCCTCCACCAGCATCTCATCCACTACCCAGGTCTGCAACCAACCACCTATTTCACCGGCGATCTCTGGATTATTTTCTGACGCCTGCTCACAGACATCGGCAAAGCGCATGCCTGCACCGAGTTGGGTTAGTGCCTGCGCTTCTGCCGCATTCAAGGACCTGAAATGCGCCTGCAACTGTTTGCGCCAGACTATCCAGGTCGTTGCCTGTTCTGTCGATACCGGATCGGGCGGAGCGCTGTCTTCATTCAGGGCCAGCCAGATCGCCACGCTATTCCACTGCATGGGGATGAATTGCAAAGAGCCACTGGTGCGCAAAGCCACGGTTTCCCAGTCCTTAACTGCTGCCAGATCAGGCAGGCTCAGGATAGCGTGATCTGGCGCATCAAAGGCCAGGCCCAGCGCCCATTCAAACTGCGCCAGCTCAGCGACTTGCGGGTGTTGGGCAAACTGCGTGCGCAACTGCTCTGCAAATGCATCACCAAACCAGCGCAGATTGCGGTACGACGAAGGGTGGGCGTCTATGTATGTCGCACAAGCCTGGTAAAACAAATCATCACCAAGATAAGCATGGGTCTTGCCGTAAGCCTCGGACAAGGCATCGCGCAGGCGCAGGCGGTAAGCCTGGTAATAAATATCCAGCCTGGCATCACGCCCCAGGCCTGGTGTCTCGGCCAGGTGCTTGTGCATGCTCAGCGCATCACGCTGGCCTAAAATAAATTGCTGGAAATCAGTTTGCAGGGTTTGCGTGGTATTCATCATCGTCACCTTTATGCTGCGATGGCTGGTGAAAGTATGTCAGCGCAAATACGGCGAGCTTGCTCCAGCTCTGCCACCAGCTCAGCAAGTGGCGGGATATTGTCATCGCGCTCTATCATGCTCGGCACCGCACCAAAGCGGCGTATTGCCTGTGCATATAAATCCCACACCGGGTCGGCAATCGGCTGGTCATGGGTATCAACGATATGCGTGCCATGGTCGCTATGGCCTGCGAGGTGGATTTGCTGCACGCGGCCCAGCGGTATGCCGCGCAGATAATCCATCGCATCAAAACCATGGTTGATACTGCTGACGTAGATGTTGTTCACGTCCAGCAAAATCATGCTGTCTGCCTGCTCTGCAATGGCGGTGACAAACTCCCATTCGGGCATGCTGTCACTGCTGTATTGCAGATAGCTAGATACATTCTCCAGCACCAGCCTGCGCCCCAGCACATCCTGCACACGGCGCACATTGCCCGCGACCAGCCTGATGGTTTCTTCGTTATACGGTAGCGGGAACAGGTCATGCATATTCTTGCCATGCACACCCGTCCAGCAGATATGGTCAGATACCCACATCGGTGAGACTCTATTGATGAGCTTTTTCAAGTCACGCAGATAATCGTCCGACGGGCCTTCTGGTGTGCCGATAGACATCGATACGCCATGCATGACAACCGGGTAATCAGCGCGTATGGCATCGAGCATCGCCAGCGGTTTACCACCGGGCACCATATAGTTTTCAGACAAAATCTCAAACCAGTCGACTGCCGGTTTATCGGCCAGTATGGACAGATAATGGTCGGTACGCAAACCCAGGCCAAAGCTGGAAGAGGTGAGGGGATTTGTCATGATGAAGATATATGGAGTGAAAACAGAAAATGCGCGGCTCCAAAGAACCAGGGAACCTCTGAGTAAGTGTAGCGAGCGGCGTTAGTTTGGGTTAAGAAGCGCAGTCGTACGATAGTACGGCGAGCATCGCAGGCCCAAAATAGCGTCGCGCAGTAACTTAATCAGAGGTTCCCTAGCGCATTTCACCGATTACGCTAGATTATTTATCCAGATCAATGATCTTGCCGCCTTTGGCCAGGCATTGACCAGCAGCAGTTGCTACAAAACCATGGCCTTTGCATGAATTTTGGCCTTTGCATGCGTTTTCTGCTGTTTTGCAGTCGCTGGTACCTTTGCAGCTATTGATGCCAGAACAATGCACCTTGTCACCAGCACTGATTGTGCTTGTAGCAGCAACAGCAAAACCAGACAAAGCCAGAGTAGCGGCAGCAGCAGCGATCAGGGCACCAGTTTGGATAGATTTTTTCATGATGTGTTCTCCGTAAAATATAAAATAAGTGAAGGTAATTAAATACTGCCAACTACTTTTGAAGCTCTATTGAAAGTTAAACCAAGTCCTTTGCTTGCCTTGCCGTAAGCATCATCAAGCAGAACTTAAGCATCAGTCGGACGGATTTCAGATTACTTACACTTCTTTTTAAATATTTTTAAAAAACTTTGAAAGGCATGAATGAGGGGGAGCAGGGTGCGCCGTGCGCACCAATAGATGCCGCACGTCAATATTAATCAGAAACTGAGCCGGTGCGCGCGGCGCACCCTGCAAAATGCTTATGCTGTGAATCAAGGCCATCACCTTACATTACGGCGATGATGAAAAAGTGTTTTGGCCGGAGCTATAAGCTACACTCATGCCTTACTTCTATTCTCATTGCAAGCATGCCTGATCAGATACACACACCACAATCCGGCAACGCCGCCGAATTCGCACCTCAAAGTGACGACGTCTTTGGCCGCATCGCCAGCCGCTATGACAGGCTGTGTGACCTGTTCAGCTTTGGCATACACCGTACGTGGAAGCGCCGTGTCGCCGACATCATCGCGCAGGAAGAATGGCAAACCCTGCTCGATGGCGCAACCGGCACAGGCGACATCATGTTGCGTGTGCTGGCAAAGCAGCTACCTGCCAGCCGCCGCATCATCGCCTCAGATATCAGCCCGCAAATGCTGGCGATTGCCCAAGGCAAGCTGGGCCAGCACGGCGAGCAAGTCCGCGTCTGCCTGCTGGACATGCACAGCATGCCTGACATCGCCAGCGACAGTGTCGATGCCTATTCGATTTCGCTGGGCCTCAAAATCTGCCAGCGCCACCTGGCCCTGCAAGAAGCCCTGCGCGTACTGCGCCCCGGTGGCCGCCTCATCATCCTGGAGGCTTCCAATATCCGCCCGGCCTGGCTGCACCGTGCCTACCTGACCTACATGTCCATCTGCACCCCCGCCATCGCCTGGCTGGCCACAGGCGGCGATGCATCCGCCTATAAATACCTGCTGCAAGGCGTGCGCGAATTCCCCGGCGCAGAACAGCTCGCCAAAGAAATGCAGGATATGGGCTTTAGTGACGTTCAGTTTGAAAGGCTGTCGCTGGGGATAGTGGCAGTGCATACGGCGCGGAAGCCGGGGTAGCGAGTGGCAGGATTAGCTCAGCGTAATCTCACGCATGTCAGCAAAATTCTGCTTTTCTCGAAGTTTGTTTTCGCGGGAAATTGTAGAGTAAAATCTTTTTCTTCCGGCAGTTCAGGACAGGGCAGGTTGATGTGTTTCTGTAATTTTCTGGCCGGGCATACGTACGATTACGCTGCGCTAATCGTACCTACGGCACTTCGAACTTGATCCATCCCTATTTAATAAAACAGAGCCCAGAGTTCATGAATGATAGCGTAACTCAATGTGCCAATTGCGGCGCTCGTCTGGCTACGCCGAATATGGTTTGCCCACATTGCGAACCAGAATTTTTAGCACCAAACACGGCACAGCATACCGGCAAGTACCGCTGCCCGGATTGCGCCTGCCGTTTTGACCAGGTTGGCACTGGACTATGGCCGCCCAATGTCAAATGGTACTGGCCACAATCTTATAAGCCGCAATGCCCACATTGCCAGGCTTTTATAAGGGACAGGACTATTCCGTACAGGAGCAGGGCAGAATTGACTGCGCTTCCGCTTCTCATCATCGCGTCTGCTTTCTCCCCCTGGCGACCCGGTACGCAGATTGTCCTGCTGGCTCTGCTGATGGTGGTAGAGTTTATACGCTGGCGAGCATTAAAAAAGTCAGTTTTTGCGGAAGAGGACAGATATCTCAGTGACAAACCTAGGGCGCCAATGTAATCGGCGGGGCGTAATCGCACATAGCTAAGGCTTATTCAAACATGGCCGTGACGCATGGCGCATTGCAATGCGCCGCAAGTGGGCATGGCGCATGGCTTTTTGCTTTCTCAGGACATGCAATAATCTCAGGTTTTGTGCAAGACATCCCAGCATCCACGATTAACCACAAAGGCGCTCACATGCTTACGATTCCAGAAAATATTGCTAACCTGATGATATTGGGATTGACTCAGGAAATTGCACAGATCCATGCGATTGGCGAAACTTGCGGAGATGACTGGCCAGCTGATTATGATCCAAATGATGTGAGTGTGTATGATAGCTTTCGTCAGATGTTAAAGAAAAACGCCGGAAAAAGTACTATCTTGGACTGCAAGAATTACTCAAAAACGGTGGCGTTTTCCATGGGCTTACTCCCTCGATTTGTCAGCGAAAATCTGAGTCAACTCTCAATGGCTGATATAGAGTCAGCCTGCCGTGTCTATGCGCAATATGCTGCACATAGATGTGCTGCCATGCTGCAGACCAACAATGAACACACGTCAGAGCGCAGACAGGTTATATACATGTTGTCGCAAGTGATGGCCTTTCCGGGGATGGATAGCCCGTAGGGTGTGTCTTGACGCACCGTTGTTCTTCACGTTGTTGATTATTGGCGATTTGGTGCGTTGAAACGCACCCTGCAGAAAAACCACACCAGATATTCGCCATACTTGCGGCGGCATCTGTCTGGAAAAATTTCAATCTCCAAACCCTAATTGATAACCCGCCCAGCATGTAAAAACGTAAGCGAGTAGTGCCAGCATCATCACTAACCAGACTGGTGGTGGCCAATCGACGTACCTGTCGAGAAATTCGCGGCTGATGTCCAGTTTCAAAAACAGTGTCAACGGTATTTCTCCGACGAAGCCAGCGCCAAGATAAAAGCCTGCAGACTGTTCCCAAAAAGATGCTCTTGCTTTTTTCATCATGATCCTGGTCGCGTATCTTCTGCAAGACATCTTACGCCCTCAAATTCCTGCCTGCAACCAAAACAGCAGCACACTGTAAAAGCGGCTTCAGGCGCGAATGGTTGTTGAGCAAATCATTTGCAAGTTTTGGCATTGCATTGTCAACATCAGTTAAAAGTCGTTCGGGGAAAACCTTCGCGGCTGAAGCCGCTCCTGCGATTAGCAAATACCCGGTCGTAGGGCGAATTGCAATGCGCCGTATTTATGCGTCGTGCACGGCACAAATATTTTCCTGCATTATGCGATGGCCTCATACGGCGCATTGCAATGCGCCCTACGTCACGGTGATGGTGCAGTTCAGCGCAGATCAATGCCCTGGTCTCAGGCGTCCACCAGGTTTTCAGCTGTTTGATCCGCTTGCTTTGCCGCCGCAATAATCCAGTCCCTGAACACCTGCACATCAGCACGCGGTGTAGTGGATTCAACGATGAGCCAGTAGGCATAGTCGCTGTTGCCCAGGCGCGGGTCTTCGAGGGCTATCAGGCGGCCATCCTTAAGCATGGGTTGCAGCAGTGCGGCGCGGCCCAGGGCGATGCCGTGGCCTTCAAGCGCGGCGTGGATGACCTGGTCGTACTGGTTCAGGTGCAGATAAGCCTTGGGCTTGGCGTCGGGCTTGATGCTGAGCAGGCCGGTGGCGGTCAGCCAGTCTGACCAGCGCAGCCAGGGCAGGGCGCGTTCATCAAGTTCTAGCAAAACTTCCCTGAGTAAGCCCTCAGGTTCACCAAAGGCGCGGGCAGCAATGGCGGGGCAGGCTACCGGCATGATTTTTTCACCAAACAGCCTGATCGCCTGCGCTGGCACATCCGCCGCGCGGGCATAGCGTATGGCCATGTCCAGACCTTCTTTTTTGAGGTCCAGCATACGGTTGTCGGCGGATACCCGCACGTCGATATTCGGATGCGCCGCCTGAAAAGCACCGAGCATGGGTAAGATCCACAAACCAGTCACGCTGACTGCTGATGTCATGGTGACCGGGCGCGACTGTAGTTGTTGCCGCTGCGCAGCTGAAAATTCAGCGAGTTGATCCAGCCACGGCGAGGCCAGTTTTAGCAGTTGTTCACCCGCCGGGGTCAGGGCGATGGCGCGGTGCTTGCGTATCAGCAGCTTGCTGCCCAGATGTTCTTCCAGGCTTTGTATCTGGCGACTGACGGCAGATTGCGTCAGGCACAGGTCCTCTGCCGCAACGGTGATGCTCATGCGCCGGGCGACGGCGACAAAACCACGGATGGCATCCAGCGGCGGCAGGTGGAGTAGCGGGTTACTCATGAATTTAGTTCATGCAAGGCATGCACAAATTACGTTTGTAGTTGGTAAGCTTGTCTATAAAATGGGGAGCAGGACTATACTCACACGCATTCTATCGCAGGAAGCTAAAACTTGTTGCCTGGTTGCCAGTAACTTCACTTGAATTGCTTACCATGACCTCTATCACCATGCCCAGGCTGTTCAGTCATTTCCCTGCGCAACGCCCTGTCCTGACTGCTTTGGCATTGTCACTGGGGGCGGCAATTGCACTGGGCCTGTCGCGCTTTTCTTACGGACTGTTACTGCCACCAATGCGCGCCGACCTCGGCTGGTCTTATCTGCTGGCAGGGGTGATGAATACCGGTAATGCGCTCGGCTATTTTTTAGGTGCCCTGATCACGCCCCTGCTGATGCGGCGCTACCGGGCGCATAGCCTTTTGACTGGTGGCGCGGTGCTGACGGGCATATTCATGCTGGTGTCGGGTATGGTCACTGCCACCGGTTTTTTGCTGTTGCAACGCATACTTGCAGGCATATCGAGCGCGCTGATTTTTATTGCGGGTGGCGTATTGATCTCGCGCCTCGGTGGCTTGCATGCAGCACGGGCGGGTCTGCTGATAGGCCTGTATTACGGCGGCACTGGTTTTGGCATTACCCTGTCTGCCTTGCTGGTACCTGCCACCTTGGCTGCTGCACAGGCGCAGCATGTTGAACATGCCTGGCAATGGCCGTGGCTGGCGATGGGCGCTGCCTGCCTGCTGGCGACCATCGTCATGAGCTTGCCCGTCAGGGCGATACAGGATTTGCCCGGGCAGGCGGGTGCCAAAAGCGCGTTCAGCATCAAGGCATTTGGCTTTGGTCTGGCGGGTTATTTCATGTTTGGTGCCGGCTATATAGGCTATATGACCTTTGTCGTCGCGCTGTTGAAAGAACAGGGTATGCCTGCGCCAGCCATCACTGGCTTTTATTCCCTGCTGGGGCTGGCCGTGCTGGCTTCATCACGCATCTGGGCAGGCATGCTGGACCGCTACAAGGGCGGCCAGTCACTCGCAATTCTGACTTCGCTGGCGGGCCTCGCGGCCTTGCTGCCCGCATTGAGCAGCAATGTCTTTGCCGTGTTTGCATCCGGCATTTTATTTGGCGCGGTATTTTTGTCCGCAGTGGCATCCACCACCGCGCTGGTGCGGCATAACGCCAGGCCTGAGGCATGGTCAGCCGGCATCAGCGCCTTCACCACCGTGTTTGCATTAGGCCAGATTGTCGGCCCCACCATCGTAGGCTGGATAGCCGACGGCCAGGGCGGGTTGGAACGTGGCCTGATATTTTCTGGCCTGACGCTGCTGGTGGGTGGGATTCTGGCGTGGCAGCAAAAGCCTTTGGAGAGTGGAGATGCCTGATCATGGATGTGACGACGATGCTTGAAAGGGATTTCGCAGGGGGCATTGCAGTGCCTGTGATGAATGACTAGTCGCACCCTTTTAATGAGTTTGTAGAGACTGATTTGGTTAGTATAGAATACTGACTGATAGCAAATATTTTACATTTGCAAACGACACATTCTTAATACATGACTCAGCGTTCTATAGTAAATAGCAAATTTCAATGTGCTAACTGCAGTGCCCCGTTGGCGAGTGTAAATGCTATTTGCCGACACTGCGAATCAGAATTTTCAGCACCGGACAGACATACAGGTAAATACCATTGTCCGCAATGCGACTGCCGTTTTGATCAACCTGGCATAGTGCTATCGCCTGTTGATGCGAAATGGTACCAGCAACAAATCCAGAAGCCGCAGTGCCCGCATTGCAGGACGGTCCTCAGAGACAGGACTGTCATTCAAAGAAGCAGGACTGAAGATGTAGTGATATTGCTCGTCATCTTCCTCTCTGTTTTCTCTCCCTGGCGATATGGACAGATCATAGTAATGTCTATTTTGCTGGCGACAGAATGGTTGCGCAAGCGGGCATTGAACAAAGCGCTAGTCGCTGAGGAGGATAGATATGTCTGTGAGGGTGCGTTATAACGCATCCTACAAAAAAAAAGAGACGGCACACTCACGCGCGCCATCCCTGCAAGCACTACCAATATTTCGCTACCTTAACTATTCGCCACCCTCGCCAGCACTGGCTCATGTTCCTCGTAAGCCTCGTTCGCCGGCATGCCACTGGCAACAGGCTCTTTGCCTTCTTCCCATTTCGCCACGACCGAGGTGGCGATGCTGTTACCCAATACATTCGTGGCAGTGCGCCCAATGTCGAGGAACTGATCTACGCCCATGATCAGCAAGAGACCGGCCTCTGGCAGGTTGAACATGGGCAGCACTGCGGCCACCACCACCAGTGAAGCGCGTGAGACGCCTGCCATGCCTTTGCTCGATACCATCAGCACCAGCAGGATCGTGATCTGCTGCGACAGGCTCATCTCTATGCCATACGCCTGGGCGATGAACATCACGGCAAACGCCTGATACACCATGGAACCATCGAGATTGAAGGAGTAACCCAGTGGCAGTACAAAGCCGGTGATCTTGCTGCTGACGCCAAATTTTTCGAGCTGCTCTATGGTCTTGGGATAAGACGCTTCACTGCTGGCGGTAGAAAAGGCAATGATCATCGGTTCCTTGATCAGACCGATCAGGCGGAATACCTCACGCCCAAGGAACATAAAACCGACCGCAATCAAAATCACCCACAGCAAGGCCAGTGCCAGGAAAAAGCTGCCGAGGAACTTGCCATATGTGAGCACCACTTCCAGCCCCTGCACGGTAATCGCCGCAGCCACAGCAGCAAACACGCCTATCGGTGCAAAGCGCATGACATAGTCTGTGATCTTCAGCATGGTGTTGGCGGTTTCTTCTATCGCGCTGACCAGCACACGCGGGCCGTTGCCTTTGAGTGAAGACAGGGCAAACCCAAAGAAGATGGAAAACACCAGGATTTGCAAAATCTCGTTATTGCCCATCGCCTCAAAGAAACTGCGCGGGAATACATGCGTCAAAAAGTCCTTGAAGTTCAGTGATGAAGTCGCCAGCTTGGTGGTCGCATTCACATCTGGCAAAGTCAGCGCCAGCGAGCGGCCAGGTTCAAACAGGTTAGAGAACAGCAAGCCTATCGCCAGCGAAATCAGCGATGCACTGATGAACCAGGTCATCGCCTTCAAACCCACCCGTCCTATGGAACCAGAATCGCTATGCGCCATGCCCGCCACCAGGGTGGTGAACACCAGTGGCGCGATGATCATCTTGATGAGGCGCAAAAAGATGTCGGTAACGATGCTGAAGTAACCGGCAATGGTCTTGGCCTGTGCTGCATCTGCCGCATAGCGGTGGCAGATATAGCCAGTGATCAGCCCCAGCACCATGCCGGTGATGATCCATGTGGTCAGTCTGTTTTTTTTCATGTGTGTCTCCTCAGGTTTTGTTTGCTCAATTTTTTGTGGGATGTGGTTGCGCCTTATTTCGTCATCAGCGCTCCACCTATTTCGACCTGTCTCGGCATCGTCAGCCTTTGCGGTTGCAGGATTTCTTTCAGCTGTGCTTCAGTCAGCAGTTTCTTTTCCAGCACCAGGCTATACACGCTCTTGCCACTCAGCAGGGCTTGTTGCGCCACTTCGGTGGCGGCGCTGTAACCGATGTAAGGGTTGAGGGCGGTGACGATGCCTATGGAGTTTTCTACGATCTCGCGCAGGCGTTCATGGTTGGCGGTGATGCCATCGACGCAGCGTTCTGCCAGCACCATGCAGCCATTACTGAGGTGCGACACACTCTTGAACAGGCTGTGCGCGATAATCGGTTCAAAGGCATTCAACTGTAATTGCCCCGCCTCTGCCGCAAAGCTGATGGTGACGTCATTGCCTATGACTTCAAAGGCAATCTGGTTCACCACTTCAGGTATCACAGGGTTGACCTTGCCCGGCATGATGCTCGAACCAGCCTGCACCGCAGGTAGATTGATTTCACCAAAACCTGCACGCGGGCCGCTGGACAACAGTCGCAAGTCATTGCACATCTTCGACAGCTTGACCGCAACACGTTTCAACACGCCGGACAACTGCACAAAAGAACCCACATCCTGTGTTGCCTCAATGAGGTTGGGCGAAGTGCTGACCGGTATACCAGTGATGTCCTGCAAAGCCTGGCAGGCCAGGCGCGCATAATCAGGGTGGGTATTGATACCCGTGCCTATCGCGGTTGCTCCGAGGTTGATCTCGCACATCAGCTTGGCCGCTTCGCGCAGGCGTTCCTGATCTTCGTCTATCATCACCGCATAGGTGCTGAACTCCTGCCCCAGTGTCATCGGCACTGCATCCTGCAATTGCGTGCGGCCCATCTTCAGCACATCCTTGAATTCCAGTGCCTTGTTGTGGAAAGATGTTTTCAACACCTCCATCGCACTCACAAGACGCAAGATGCCCTGGTAAGCAGCGACCCGCAAGGCCGTGGGATAGACATCATTGGTACTCTGGCTCAGGTTGACCTGCTCATTCGGATGCAAGATATTGTAGCTGCCGCGCGCATAACCCAGCTCTTCAAGCGCGATATTGGTGATGACTTCATTCGCATTCATATTGGTAGAAGTACCCGCACCACCCTGTATCACATCGACCACAAAATGCGCATGAAAACCACCCTGACGAATTTTTTCACAGGCGCTGATGATGGCTGTTGCATGCGCATCACTGACCAAGCCAAGGCCACGATTAGCGACTACCGCCGCCTGCTTGACACTCGCCAGCGCCGCCACCAGCTCAGGGTAACTGGAGATCGGCGTGCCGGTAATCGGGAAGTTTTCAATCGCGCGCAAGGTATGCACGCCATAATAAGCATCCGCCGGTACGGCACGGTCGCCGAGCAAATCATGCTCTATCCTGGTCGCTGGTATGGACAAAATAAACTCCTGGTGGTTGGGTGGGTCTGGTTTGCGTGTATGGCACCCGGCCATGAAAGGCAGGTGAATACACTTCGCAACGCAGTGTAGATAATTAAAACGGCCTACTTATTCTGATTACGCATACTTTGATGCGGTGGCGGCATGTGGGGGGAAATGGCAGGGTTTGCTACAGGAGTAGTGGTGGCGGTGGAAAATAATTTTCAGGTGTAAGGTAGTACGGTTTTCACGCCGGAAGAGCAGGGCGCGCCGTGCGTACCATTTATACCCTGAAATGCGGGCAGGCCCGAAGAGGCTGATTGTCTCTGGTAGCCAGGCACCCGGTGCATTGCAGCGCTCCGGATGCCCGCATCACTACCTTATGATAAATGGGAATCTACGGCAAATCTCAATGCACGTAGTTATACAACTGTGTCATTGAAACTTTCACGTTTTCCAGTGACCCTACAATGACATAAGACCTGAAGTGATAGGTGCCAGATGGATTGTAGATGCGAAATACATTATTCCATTTCACCGTATCTGGAAATCTGAAGCGACCATAGCCCAGGCCTGCGAATGTGGCTTGTGGCGCTTCGGGCGAATAAATCCCCATTGCCCATCCACCGTCTGGCGTAGAAAAAATGATGGGCAGGTTTTGCTCACCAGGCCCATCGCTCAAAGGGGCTTCCATGACGGCATTGTTCCTGACATCGAATGTATAGAACCTGGAAAACTCTGGCGGCATATAACCTGTCAGGGCCTCAAATACGCCGAAAGAATGTGTTTCATTACTCGGGATGGTAAATTGAGTCAGATACTCAATCACATGCGGCATATTGGGCAGACCAATGGTGATCCGCTTGTTGAGGATATGATTTGATACCTGGCTGCCACCTACCGGATACCAGAATGCCATTTTTGTCTGTGTCGCCAGCACATTGCTGGTTGCCCATTCTCCTTGCAGGATACTGCTGCTCGCGCTTGGATTGACGCCGTTGTACGGTACCGCTGCGCCAGCTTCGGTTGGATTAAAACTTTCCCCTAAATTGTCAAACGATGACGCGGATTGCAGTTGCCGGCCATGATCATAATCGTTGATAAATTCTTTCCCTCTCCATGTCAGCGAGCAGACGGCACCGGCATCATAAGAGCATGTTCTGATCGTGATAGGCCAGGGTCCCGCCATTGCCGATATCGTTTGATCAGCCTGTGCCTGTGGCAGGAAAAACAGGTTTGCGCAAAGTGCTAAAAGTACTGGGCTAAAGTAAGCCTTGCGGTTGATTTTTTTCAACTTCGTTTCAGATCTCGTGTTGAGTTGATGTGCTATTGAAGTCATCGCATTTCCTTTTTAGGTAATAAATTGACATGATTGACAAGATATAGACTTTCCAAAGTGCATTAAAAATATAACATTGACATCAAATCTATTAATATAAATTTAACTTTGTTACATTATTTACATTTATTTAGGGTAAACGTATCAAGTCGCATTGCCATTCACGGAAATTGAATTCAATCCTCAGCTTGTGTTTTCAGTTTGTCTTGATTTGTGTAAAAAATCGCGTCTGGCTAGCGGGCCATCGTGTTTTGAAGGCATATTGATGATGGTTGCGAGGCTGGATTTTGCAGGAGCAGGATGGTGAAGGCATGCTTTAAATCAGCTACCTCAGGCACATTACAAGGTGCCCGATAATGGGGGAATAAATGAAAGCCCGGCTATCAATATTCATGTCATCCCAGCGCAGGCTCAATGCTGTCCGGAATAATGTCCTTGACAAACAATAACGAGTAAATTCCCTCCCTTTCAAGGGGAGGGTTAGGGTGGGGATGGGTTTCGGTCGATTGGCTGTACATGATTTTGCTACAGAAACCCATCCCCATCCCAACCTTCCCCTTGAAGGGGAAGGAGCTTCAAGCATGATCGCTGACAAAAATTATTCAATTGCAGAATTAAGTCTTCGACGTAGAAGAATCGCCGGGACGCTGTTCGTACTTGACTCTCCGAATGAGTCAAGATAATTATTCCGGACAGCAGTGAGCGCAGGCTGGGATCTATCTGCACATATTCCGTGACCGCAAAGCGAAGCTGATGATGTGTGAGCTTATGTGTAAGTCCACGCGCAGTTAACCGCCCCTGCACGAGCTTCGACAAAGCTCTCAATCTGAGCTACATTAGCAATCATTTTTTTACAAGAAACATGCCATGAAAATTTATGCAATGCTCTTACTGCTGGCGAGTAGCGTAGCCGTAGCAGGTGAACAGCCGGACAAAGACGCATGGAGGCTGGGCGTTGTTGCGTCTGCTGCGACCCTGGCCAGGGAAGGTACATTTTCTGTGGTGGACGAATGCGAAAAACGCTACCCTGACTTGCAGGAAAGCGGCAAGTCCGTCAAGGCCGCATGGGTAGTCAGAAACCAGGAAATGGCAGACAAGCTGGCAGTGCTGACAGCAAAGCTGACTGCAAAAGTTCAGGCCAAGGACAAGGCTGTTGATATCAAAGCACTGCTGGCAGATGCAGAAAAAGTCGCACGCAAGCTCGGTGGTGACATCCTGGTCAAGCAGGTGATTAACGCGCTTGACAGTGCGCCACCGGCGCAACAGCCAGGTATATGCAAGGCCATGTTTGCCGGAGTCAATCAGGGCAAGATGGATATCGCCAAGATACAGACATCTACAATGAGCGTCATGCAAGAGTGTGAGATCATTGATTTTGTCAGCGCATATCACGGCTTGACCTATGAAGACCAGGGCAACAGCATCAAGGCATCCGGCACCTGGTTAGACCTGCCTTTTCCGGTCAACGAGTCCATCATGACCGTTGATGGCACAGAAAAGAAAATTTACGTCAGCACCACGGTGGTCGTGCAATTGGGTGACAAGGTACCACCTTTCATGAGATCCAATAAAGAGACTCTGTCCATCATTGCCTGGGATGATGAGGTGATAAAGTCAGAAGTCATGCGCGCCGGGAAGTCAGAGCGATTCTTTCAGTACGTCATCAACAGAAAATCCAAAGAGATTACCAGGATATTTACCGGACAATCACCAGCAACACATGCGCTCGGTGACGGCAGTAAACTGTTCAGTGACATGCTTGCTAAATTTAACTAAGGAGTAGTGTGATCATCTCGATCTGAACTGGGATTGCTTTGTGAAAATTCCATCAAGATAACGTTGCACTGACTATGATTGAAGATAAATCCAGATGATAAAAGCGTATATCCCTTTAATAGCGAATATCCCTGTTGCGGCAGTGAAAGAAGATATCTCGTATCCTGATCGTGATACGCGCCAGGTTTATGATCATCTGAAATACACGCTGTCACGGCCAGGCCCGTTTCCGCTTCCTGCCATCGGGGTAAGCTTGGCAGATGAGTGCATCGTTGTCACCAGAGGCCATAAATATTTACGTATTGCGCGCGAACTTGGTGTTGCCAGTATCAGGGCTTTCCTTGATGCCAAAAAATTTGTATCGTCAGACTCTTTGGAGTTGCTACCAGAAGGTAGCGAGCTGGTCTCAGGTGAGGAATTGGAAGAGGAAGGCAGGATGCCGGTTGTACGGTGTTTTCATGTCTATTTTTTCGATAGACCGCTGAACGAGGTTCAACAAAAAGAATTTATCAGTACAGTCGGAAGTTTTTTTGAAAACCTCGATACCCCATTGCTACAGAATTCAGATAAGCGATTGTTGTCCTGGGGTTTTCCCTGTGAAGGACGGTGTGTAGAATTTGAGGCCAATTTCCCGGTTGGCGACAGATCCTGGGCGAATGATTATTTGAAAGTGACTCTGGATTTCAGCAGGAATGTGGCGCGTATTCTTACTTTTCAAGGATCGCTTTTTTCCCAGAGTTGAATGCATGACAGATTATTGATGCACAAAGATTGATATGGAGTAGGGTGCGTCGCAACGGACCCTACAGTGAGAGTAACAAGCGAAAGTGTGCTCTTGCAAGCTTATCGAAGCCCGTCAGGTTGCGCCCAGCGACCCATATTCAGGTCATCCCAGCGCAGGCTGGAATCTATCCGGGAAAATTGCGTGACAGAAAAATGTACCTGGCCGTGGGTGCGACTACGCAAAGTTAAGTATGAATCTTGAGAACTCAAAGGCACTTAATTTGAATCCAAAAAAGCTGTTCACCCTGGCTTTAGTTTTTGTTGCGGTATCGCTTGCTGTTTTTGTACTGACGATAATTTTTTTTAAATTATTTGGCGCACAGAAAAATTCTACAGCACGTGTTTCGGTTCAAGCTATTACCTGCGCGGTTGCGTTGGTGGCGTATTTTTTTCTACGAAAAAAAATTGTCGGAGAAAAAATACCAGATTTTTCGCTTCCTAAGATTGGGAGGCTACTATTATTGACATCAGCAGGATTAGTCTTTTCGATTGCTCCCTATTTCATAGCATATGATTTTGATCGCATCATTTGGGGAAATTTCCGAGCAGAGTTAATTTTTGCAGCCACAGTTTTTTCTTTGAATGCAGCAATATTTGAAGAGATACTTCATAGAGATTTGCTTTTTAGATTTCTTCTATCCCGGTTTCACTTATGGGTTGCTTTTTTTGGGCAACTCTTTTTGTTTGTCGGAGTGCATTTTTTCATCTATAAGATTACATGGATCAATTGCTTGTCGCTTGGCATCGCAGGAATTCTGTTTTCGTTGCTTTGGTTACTTACAAAAGATTTTATAGCTTCAATGCTCGCGCACTTCATAAGTAACTTTGTAATCATGATGTTTAACGGCGTTTTTACACAACAAGTTGCGCGCGCCGGACTTTTGTCGGGTGATCCATCACTGTTCGCAGTATTGCTTCATATAGGCTGCGAATCAATTATGGTTTTTCTCGTTTTATACATTTTGATCAAGAAAAAATTTTTCGCATGAGAATTTTTCAGTTTTTGATATTCAGAGCTGTACCTACGATTAATGCTAGCTTAATCGTACATAAGTCAGTAAAGGCCCAGCTAATATAAAAACTGCGTTAACGAAAAATTACATCCCCAAATTTTTTCTCTCCCCGTAGATTGAGGCGAAGATGCTTTATGCATTCATGTCATTGCATGCAGCATGCGTACGGCGATGTGCTATCAAATGTGCCTGCGGGTTTCAGCGATTGATATGAAAATTCCTTGCGCCTGCCTGACCACCTTCAGCAAAAAGTGGATTGGCATATAATGTCTGTACGGCCATGCAAGATGAACGCGATTGTAGAAAAAATTGACTGAGAAAGCAGACTAGCATGCCATATGGATTTACCTTGTTTATATTGGGTGTGATTTGCGGTTGGATGACTGAGTTGCGGGCACGACGTTACCATCCGGATATCATGCATGCTTCCGTGCAGTACGCAGACCGATTGTATCGCCATGGCACTTTCGAATATCTTTTTTGGAGAAGCTCAATCAGGAAATTAACTTTGGTTTTTGAGCGCGAGCCAGAGGAGGTGAAAGAGTATGTCTCATCAATGAGAAAAACCGAATTGATGAGCTGGGCATTGGTGATTGTGGGGACCGCCCTTATGATGTGGGGAGGGCGCTAAAGGGACGTAGGTACGATTAGCGCAGCGTAATCGTACGCATGATGTGCGCCAAAATAATCATAGCCTCAAGAAAATCTGCTCATCGCAAAATACTGCTCTCGTCGGCGTATCGTTCTTGGCTAAAAATATTGCGTAGCCGCCGTGGTGACTTTCAATCTCATCAAGTGGTCACGGCACATCATGCGTACGATTACGCTGCGCTAATCGTACCTACAAGAAGATGGCCGCAATACCTGTCACTCCTCCTGACGCCCACCTAAAGCCCCCCACAACTTCAACAACACCGGATTCTTATTATCCACCGCCCGGTACAGGCGTATGTCCATCTCCATAGCCCATTGCTCTCCACCTGCACGCACGAGTTTGCCTTCGGCGAGTTCGTTGATGACGCTGCTGTGGGGCAGCCAGGCCAGGCCGTGGCCTTCGAGGGCCATGCGTTTTAATAGTTCGGCCATGTCGCTCTCGTAGGCATTCACAAAATAACAGGGCTGGTCTGAGCGGGCCAGTACGCGTTCTACCACACGACCAAAGAAAGATGCCTTGATGTTGTTGAGGCGGGGGATGGGTTTGGCCTTGCTGCCGGGCAGGCTGTACAGGGCCGTGCCCTTGCGGTTGGGTACGGATACCGGCAAGACAATTTCGGTGCCCAGACTCACATATTCATAACGCAGGGCATCAAGCTCTACGGGCAGGTCGGCATGGTAGTAGGACAGCAGCAGGTCACAATTGCCTTCAACGAGGGACAGCACAGAATCATGCACATTGGCTGGCAGGATGCTGGCGTGGATTTCACCGACCTGCGAGCGCACGCTCTTGAGCCACATGGGGAAGAAGTTCAGCGACAGTGTGTGGCCGGCAGAGATGCGCAGCAGGTTTTCATCCGGGCCGCGCACCCTTAGTTGTGCCCGCGTATCGTTCAACAGGCGCATCGCCTCTTCTGCCGAAGCGCTAAAAATTTTACCGGCTGGCGTCAGCACCAGGGGATAAGTGCTGCGGTCCACCAGGTCGGCACCTACCCAGGCTTCCAGGCTGCGGATGCGGCGGCTCAGGGCGGACTGGGTCACATGCCTGTCGTCTGCCGCACGAGAAAAATTGCGTGTCTGCGCCAGGCTCAAAAAATCTTCCAGCCATTTGATGTCCATGTATCGTCCTCAATGCGTCCCTCAGCGCTTCCCCAAGCACTTTGATGACTGCCATTGTAGCTCCGTGCGCGGTACAAAATACCATCTATGTAGTATCGGCATAGAACTAGACCGATTTTGCATAAACATTTTCTGACTATCCGGTATCTTTATCGGTACGCCCAAAAAAAGAAAATCAAGCTGCCATGAACATGACCATCAAACCAGAAGCACATCAAACCCGGCTCGGCATTATCGGCGGCCTGGGCACGCTGGCAGGGGTGGATGTGTATTTCAAGCTCGCCCGTGCACTGGCGCGTGACAGTATTTCTGAGCGCTATGAGCTATTCTTTGAACAACACCCGTTTGAAGGCAATGAGACCTCAGGCGGTGAAAACCCCAACCTGAATGCGCGCAAACTATACATTTTCGACATGATCAGGCGCTTTGAAAAAAGCCGGGTAGAGCGCGTGCTGCTGCCTTGTTTTATCAGCCACACTTTCATCCGGGAGTTGCAAAGCGAGCTCTCGACACCCATCGTCAATATCATGGATGCCTTGCTGGCCCATTTGCAGCAAGAGTTCTCCGCTGGTTGCAAGGTCGGCGTGCTGGCATCGACTTATGTCAAAAACAAGAAACTGTTTGACCAATACTTTGCAGGTTCAGGCATCACGGTAGTGTATCCTGAAGATGCCGTGCAGGACGGCTGCGTCATGTCGGCGATCTATGGTGAGCAGGGTATCAAGGCCGGCAATCTGCAGGGCGATGCCGTCAATCGTCTGCATGAAGCCTGCGTGCATTTGCTGGCACGCGGGGCCGACGTGATTGTCTCGGGTGCTACCGATGTTGCCATCGTTGCAGACCTGCTGCGCAGCCGTGGCATACCCATCGTTGATACCAACCAGGTGTATGTCGAATATGCGCTGCGCAATGAGCAGGCACCGCAGCCGCGCAGCTTCAAGATAGGTGTGGTCGGTGGCGTGGGGCCAGCAGCCACGGTAGATTTTATGGACAAGATCATCCACAACACCCACGCCGCGCGCGACCAGGACCATATCAAGATCATGGTCGAGCATAATCCCCAGATACCCGACCGCACCGCCAACCTGATTGCCGATGGCGAAGACCCCACCATCGCCCTGTATTCTGCCTGCAAGCGCCTGGAAGAAAACGAGGCGGCGCTGATTGCCATCCCCTGCAACACCGCGCATGCCTACGTCAAGCGCATACAGGCGCACCTGTCCATCCCCATCGTCAACATGCTGGAAGAAACGGTCAGCTACATCCGTGCGCATTTCACTTTGCCTGCCAAAGTGGGCCTGCTGGCGACATCCGGCACCATCGCCAGTCGCGTTTATCATGATGCCGCCGTTGGGCAGGGCTTTGAACTTATTACTCCAGATGCGGTGCATCAGGACAAGGTCATGAACGCCATCTACGGCCCGGTGGGCATCAAGGCGGGCCATACCGATGGTGTCGCCCGGCAGGATTTGCTTGATGCGCTGGCACACCTGGTGGAGCAGGGCGCAGCGGTCGTCATCCTCGGTTGCACCGAGTTGCCGCTGGTCTTGCAGCAAGACCCGGCGTTTGTCATTGCTGGCAAGACAGTGGCTTTGCTTGATCCTACTACCATTCTGGCGCAAGCCTGTGTAAAGCGGGCCGAGGCCGCGCAGCTTCATTAACGCCGCAAATATTTATTTGAAGTAATTTTTGGGAAGGTATCTCATGGTCAAGCTCGTCCTGCAATTTGTCATCCTGCTGCTGCCATTGTCAGCCATGGCCAGCGATACCCTCGCCAATATCCGTGAACGCAAAACCATCATCATTGCGCACCGTGAATCGTCGATTCCGTTTTCTTATCTCGATGCGCAACAGCGCCCGGTTGGTTATGCGCTGGACATCTGCCTCAAAGTCGTCGATGCCGTCAAACGTGAACTCAAGCTGCCCGCATTACAAGTCAAATACCTTGCCGTGACCCCGGCCAATCGCTTACAGATGATTGAAGATGGCCAGGCTGATCTTGAATGCGGTTCCACCACCAATACCGCAGAAAGGCGCAAACAAGTTGATTTCAGCATCGCCTATTTCATCGCCGGTGCAAAGATGCTGGTGCGCAGCGATTCTGGCATACGCAATTGGGGTGACCTGCGTGGCAAGACCGTGGTCACTACCAAGGGCACGACCAATGCGCAAACCCTGGCAGACCGTGGCCAGGTGCGTTCATTGAATTTAAACCTGATAGAAAGTAAAGACCATGCAGAAGGTTTTGCCATGGTCGCACAAGGCAAGGCCGCCGCCTTTGCGATGGATGACGTTTTGCTCTACGGCCTGCGCGCTGCTGCTGCACATCCGACAGATTTCCAGGTAGTCGGCGATTCGCTATCGACTGAACCCTATGCCATCATCTTCCGCAAAAACGATACCGCCTTCAAACACCTGCTGAATCAGGAACTCAACCGCATCATGCTCGATGGAGACATCTACCGCATGTACGACAAATGGTTCATGCAAGCCATCCCGCCACATAACATCAAACTGCAATTGCCGATGAGCCAGCTACTGCGCTCGTCCCTGCGCTTCCCGTTGGCGGATGTGGCGGATGTGGCAAATATAGCAGGCGCCGCACCTTAGGCACGGCCTGGCCAAGCAAAACGAATACCTCAGGCAACGGGAATATTATTGAGCAGCGAAAAATGCTTGAGCCTGTTGACAAAAGCCTCTGAAGAAACAAGCACGGTAAACACACTAAGAGCGCCATCACGTATCCAGAACGTGACATGCGAAACGCGGCCTTCTTTGACTGAGAGAGCAACATTGTTGCCCGGGTAATTTGCCACAGTACCCATTATCACGTCGCCAGCCTTGCCGGTTTCCCAGCGCATGATCTGCTCTGGCTTGAGTGCAATCTGATGTTGCGCGTTCATCAGGTAGATGGTTTTGCTGTCATAGTCCAGGGAAATGGCGCTTTTATCGCCTATATCTATGCATTTATCATCCGTGTATTTGCAAAAGGCATAGGCCTTTTTTTCAAACTTCTTGCGCTCACGCCTGTTGTGTCCCAGGCCAATGATGACATTGTAAGCCATCCACAACAGCACCGGCAGGCCCAATATGTTTCTCATATACTGGGCGCTAAAGTTCACGTTGATCAGATAAAGCAAAAACCAGGCGATCAACACGTTCCTGACAAAACTGAGCTTTAAAAAAGAAAGCATCTTGAATAACCCCGCGTGCGCTAAAGAAATGATGGTGGATTGATAAACTATTATAAGTGTAAGGGCAAGAACATGATTCTACCAAGCGGACTAACTGTGTAATCAAACGTTACAGTCCTCTCACGAACATACAGGATAGCTACTCTGGAATTGCAGAGGTGCAACAAAATTGAAGGTAAGCAGGCGGGCTACGTGGGACATGCCTGGGCCACTATGAGGGGGCAACAGGATTTGCAGGGGGCGCGGTGTGCAACTTCCTGAGTCGCAATAAGTGAGGGCGCTAGAACCGGAGGGATGTTGCATGGCGTGCAGATATTGCCCCGGTCTGCGGCAATTCATGTGTACGATTACGCAGGGGCTATTCGCACCTACGCGGGCTAATTCTTTGGTTTCATATCTTCGATAATTTCAAGTCGCGCGATGTCTCCCTCGCAGCGATGTATGCGCACATGCAAGCCATTTTTCAATTTTCCGCCATCGGCTGCTGTCGTCTTATAGGCCGCTGTGTTGCCTGGGCTTGGGTAAGCGAATTGCTTTGAGGCTATCTCGAAAGATTCTACCGAATCATATTTTGCATATCTACCAGGTACAAAATGCTCGATTGTTCCATCGGTTATTTCACATTGCCCTTTTTCATAGGCAGAACGGAGATTCGTGTAATCCGCATGGGCCCTCGTGGCGCTGAGTGCAGCTAAAGACAAAATCAGGGCAAATATAATGAATGGCAGGGCGCGAATCACTTTGTCATAGAAACTACTGAAAGTGTGCCCAGTCGATACTTTTCGCTTGCGCATTATGTTCACGACAAGTTGAACGCTGCCTAGTACTACATAGAATGTAACAGATATCCAATTTATATTGGACTGCCAGCTAGCTTGTGTGATGTCGAAAACGACGGTTGAGCTCATATTAATCCTGATGTGGCAGCCAATTTTTTGGCTCAATGCCACATTGTATCAATACCAACACCAGATAAAGAATTTTGTCTGTGTCTGGCTGGTGTATTGCAGCGCGCGTAGGTGCGATGAGTGAAACGTAATCGCATGCATGTCGATGCCGAAAAATATCAATATCCACCACTAAATCATGCGTGCGAATACTTGGGGCTAATCGCACCTACACGCCAAACGTCGATTAATTTTGTAGGGTGCGCCGTGCGCACCGTCCTGAGCTAGTGGCAATCAGCGAGCGAGCCAAAACTCCGGTGCGCATGGCGCACCCTACTGGAGGGAAATACCTGGCCCGCATGTGAGCAACCCATGCGGCGCATTGCAATGCGCCCTACTTGACGGCCATGCTTGACGCTACGATAGCTGCAACGCGCAAGGGTGTTCTCAGACTAGCGTCAATCACAAATATTTCCATTCTTCACACCCACCACACACTCCCTTCATCTGGACATGACATGCTGTGTACTCAATGGCGGCGCGGGCTTGCATAAGGCTTGATCCCGAGGGCCACCATCTTTGCTGAATTCAGGTATGACATTTCTCATGAGCTTTTTATTTTCTGTATTCTTGCCCTTCTACGCTTTACCCTTCTGCATCATGGCATTCATGCCTGACCGCCGTGCACTGGCCATTGCAGGCTTTGTTCTTGGCTTACCCATTATCGCATTCACCATCTTCGCATTCAGGGAGGTGAGTAACCCGGACAATAATGCTTCGTCATTTGGGGCCGCCATACTTATGTGTAGTGTCGCTTTGGTGAGCACGGCTTTGGCTGCGGGTGCCATTACCCGCCTTATCCTGCTGCGCAGGCAAGCTGCGGCGGCCAGCCTGCGGGTGCGGGCGGGGATCATGCTGGGGGGCTTTTTGTGCCTGCCTGTATTGCTTGTCATGATTGCGATCTAAGCTGCAGGCACAATACAACAATTCTGGAGTATCAGTCCACATGGGACCTTATCTGTTTTTTGGGGGATTTATTTATGTGATGCTGTTCATCATCACCTTGATGTGCAGCCGCCGTACCCTCATCATCAACACCAGCATCCTGAGCTTGCTTGCCTGCGTAACCCTGAGTGCACTCAATGATACCCAGGGCAATTCATTCGCGCTGGTTTACGCAGTTTTGCCGCTGGTCTATACGATGCCAGGTTTTCTGGCAGGTGCTTTTGCCCGCTTGTTGTTTCTCCGTAAAAAAGGCTGGATGGGCTTGCCCGATGTACGCTGTGCGATTTTCTGGTTATGCCTGTTACCTTACCCTGCCATGGTGTACTGGTTTATCTGGCCTCGTACTTGAACTTTTTCCAGAGTACATCTTTGATGAAATTTTTCCTTTTCTTATGCGTCTCGTTGTATGCAGTTCCGTTTCTAATAACGGCATCAATGCATACCCGCCGCTCACTGACGATAGCGGTTTTGGCCCTGATTTTTCCTGCTATCGCCATCATTATTTATATATTCAGAGAGATGATTGATCCAGACCATCATGCTTCGTCAATCGGGGTAGTCATATTGTTTTGGAGTCTTGCTTTGGTCTGCGCAGGTCTGATTTCTGGTGCCACTTCCCGTCTTATCCTGCTGCGCAGGCAAGCTGTGGTGGCCAGCCCGCGGGTGCGGGCCGGGATTATGCTGGGGTGTTTTTCCTGCCTGCCTGTGTTGCTTGCCGTGCTGGTGATTTAATGTGCTGCTTTGATTGGCCTGATCGCTCCTGCAAAGCCATCAAGCTGCCCGCACAGCACCGCCACTCTGCCGTGTCCTGAACACCGACACTGCATTCATCAATTCACCCGACTGGTCATTGAGGCTGGATGCGGCGGCGGCCATTTGTTCTACCAGGGCGGCGTTTTGCTGGGTGGTCTGGTCCATCAGGGTCACGGCCTGGCCGACCTGGCCTACGCCTGTCGATTGTTCTGCGCTGGATGCGCTGATCTGGGCGACGATTTCGCTGACCTTGCGGATGGAGCTGACTACTTCTGCCATGGTGCTGCCTGCCAGATCGACTTGTTGCGTGCCTTTGCCTACGGCTTCTACGCTGCTGCCTATCAAGGCCTTGATCTCCTTGGCGGCCTCGGCGCTGCGGCCTGCCAGTGAGCGCACTTCGCTGGCGACCACGGCAAAACCACGCCCCTGTTCACCGGCGCGTGCGGCTTCTACTGCAGCATTCAGTGCCAGGATATTGGTCTGGAAGGCGATGCCATCAATAACGCCGATGATGTCCTGGATTTTTTTGGATGATTCATTAATGCCGCGCATGGTGCCCACGACTTGCTCGACCACCTCGCCACCGCGGCTGGCAACTTCAGACGCCTGGGCGGCGAGCTGGTTGGCCATCTTGGCGCTGTCGGCATTGTGATTGACGGTGGAATTCAACTCATCCATCGCCGCCGAAGTTTCTTCCAGCGAGCTGGCCTGGCTCTCGGTACGGTTACTCAGATCCATGCTGCCAGAGGCAATTTCATTGGTGGCCTGGGCGATGCCGCTGGCCGAGCCACGCACGCCATTGACGAGGGATTCAAGCGAGGTCTGCATCTCTTGCAGTACACCCATGAGGCTGTCGTCACCTGCATTATTGTCTATGTTTTGCGCGAGGTTGCCCCTGGCGATATTCGACAGCGCATTCCTGGCTTGAGACGGGTCACCACCGAGTTCTTTGTGCAGGGTTTTTTGGCAAAAGAAATTCAAAAACACAGCGACCAGGCCCGCCAGCACAGCGAGGCATAACGAGAGCGTGATGGTGAAACTGACCTTGCTGTTGACATTCGCATGTTCCTGCGCCGAGCGCTTGCCCGCCTCATCACGCTGCTTTAATAATTCAGCCCGCAGGTTGCGCCAGGCTGGGGTTTCTTCTGCATTTAAGACTGGCGCGGCATCGCCTTTTTCTTTGAGGATGGCGACTATTTTTTCTTGCGCCTGGGCATGGGCGGCGCGCAGCTTGGGCAGCTCAGCCAGGCTTTGCGTAGTGTTATTGCTGGCCGATATTTTCTTGGCCTCTTCATAGGCTTTTTCATAGGCAGTTTGTGCAGCCAAAAAATTATCCACACCCTTTTTGTTCGACGGGTCCAGTACGACATTGCGCAAAGCCTGCCCCATCTGCAAACCCTGTGCATACATCTCAGAAATACTGCGTTCCAGCGCCTGTTCGGTTGAAATATAGTTATCAAACTGGCTGCGGGTCGCCATCAACGAGGTGATGGCAGTGGCCAGGCCTATGGCAAACAAGACAGCCGGGATGGCAGAGCAGAGGACGATCTTGGCTGAGAATTTCATGCTGACTCCATTATCTTGCCCGTTTTTGGCAGGCAAGTTTTAAGTGTGTATGGTATTACAGGGAATGTGCGTGCCCAAGGAACGGCAGACGTTTGCTGAGTGTAACTGATGAATGTGACAAGAGGTGTTGCGGAGATGTGAAATATTTTTCCAAGGCAATAGTAAATAGCAGGTCATGATTGTCTCTGGATCCATGTTGTCCGTGTTGGGCATTTGGTACAATGAAACTTCTCCAGACAAGGATTTTTTTCGAAAGACCAGGCATGCGCTCAGACGACTATACCGCCCATCATATTTGCCAGGCGATGGGTATGCCAGGTTTTGCTGTGGACCCTGTCCTGCAATCCGCTGGAGAGGCATTGCGCTTATTACTGAAACCCTCTTTTGATCCAGAAATCTGCATCACCATCATCAGTGATGGGCAGCGTGTTGAGGCAAGGGTAGTCGCTGCCCGATGGATGATATGGCACCTGTTTGAAATGGCTCCCATGATGACGTATAGGGATCAGTGTGAGTTACCCATCGCGTGTTTTCAGGAATGGGTAAAAAGTGCAATTGTCTCTGGCAAGAGTGCCGACGCCTCAGGCATAGCTATAGACGGGATGTCAGTCGAATCCATTCTGATAAAAAATGGAGAGCTTGTCGTACAAACGGGGCGTGATTTAGGAGAACCCTATTTTTCGCGTAAGCTCACAGGCCAGATCATTCAGACAGTGTGGGCCGCCTTGCAAGATGTGAACTGTAAAAATGCATTGGCCCTGGCAGCAAGGTATGAGCAAGTCAGCTTGCCCAGTTTGCCTGCTCCAGCACCTAAAATGCCGATTCAAACAGCCATCATTGGGACAAAAGAAGACAAAATAGAATTGCTGAAGGCGATGAAAAAGCAATTTGGTTGATGGGCAATACCTTTCCATCAAAGATAGGGGCGCGCAAAATTTAGTGACTGCATTCAGCCTATATCGAATACAGCAACCCCTTCTTGCCCTTCTGCCACACGGGCAACGACACGACCATCCGGCGCGACAATGCAGGTACAACCATGGCTGATCTTGCCCTCGTGCTTACCGACCACATCGGCAGATGCCACCCAGCAGCCAGTCTCCTTGGCACGCTGGCGCAGGTTATCAACACTCTTGCTGCGCCATTTTTCTGCCGTAACGGGTGCCAGCATATTGTTCAGTGGGTAGCACAGCAGGCGCGCACCTTGCTGGCTGAGTTCTGCGGCGCAATCCGGGTAATTAGCGTCATTGCAGATATTGATGCCGTAAGACCAGCCTGATCTGTTGAATATCAGGGACGCGGTGCCAGCCAACACGCCGCGTTCATTGGAGTGACGCTTTGCATACACACCCATGAGCTGGCCTTGCCTTAACACGGCGGCAGAATTGTAGATGCCAGCCATTCGCTGATCAAAAAGTCCCAGAATGAGGTCAGTGTCAAACGCAGACAATGCTTGCAACATGCGTTTGAAAGCCAGGCTATTTGTGGATATGGCGCGTTGTGCAATCGTCTGCGCATCGGAGGAGTAGCCTTGCAACCAGCACTCAGGGAAGAGGGCGAGTTCAACGCCTTGTTCCTGGCACCATTGCAGATCAGTATGTAACTGAGCTATTGTTGCTTGCAGGTCGTCAAATATAGGGTGACGCTGGAAGGCTGCGATGCGTAGTTTGGTGGCTGTCATTGTGTATGTGTTAGTAGGGTGCGCCGTGCGCACCGGTTTGATCGCGCCAGACGGTGCGCACGGCGCACCCTACTTTACGCGATGTTTGCTCGTAGTTGCATCTTCACTCACCCGGGCTCAACATCGTTACCGTCGCATCATCCGCCTTCTTCACCGTCATGCCGCCCGCCTTGCCCGCTTTTCCTATTTCATGCATGCGCAATTCCTGCATCATCGCCTCTAGCCCACGTGTTGAGCAAGCCTGCATCAGGCTTTGGTCGTCGTAGAGATGGTAGCTATCAACCAGCCGGTAAAAACCATCCGTCATCAGGAACAGGCGCTCATCGGCTGCCAGACTGAACCTGTATTCACGCGCCACAAAACGGCCCTGTGGGTGCAGGCAGAGTATCGATGGTTGCGGGCTGTTGTTCTGTGCCACGCGGCGCTCGCGCAGCATGGGCAAGAGCCTGGCCCAGCGTGCCTGCTCATCAAGGCCTTGCTGTTTTAATTCTTCTATCGCTGTCTTGAGTATGCCTTCCTGCGGATTTTCATACGGGTCAAGGTCGCTTGCCTTGCCCTGTGCATCCAGTAAAAAACTTTTGCAGTCCCCCAGTGCATACAGGTTGCAATCTTCGCCATTCGCCGGCATGCGCAGCCAGCTCAATGCGGCAATCGGCCAGGCATAGGCGGGCATGGCAGCGGCTTGCAACAGGCTGCGGTGCTGTGTGCGCAAGGTTTGCAGGGCATGTACGATGCAGTCTGCCTGGGTGTGTGCCGGGGTGGCGGTTTGTTGCAGCGCCAGCGCAAATTGCTGCACAAACCAGGCTGGGTCACCTAGCTCGGTATCAAGATAATGCTGGTCCGATACCGAACTGGCACCATCAAACATCAGCACATCGAGCGTGCCGTCAGCGTGTGTGAAGTGGCAGGCCAGGTCTTCGTTAGGCTTGATGCCAGCGGCGGTGGAGAGGGTATTGATCTGCATGTTTGTGAAGCCTGGTTTCTGCATTTTTATTGATGGCAGAATATAGCATTGGTATGACGTGGGTGTGGCAAATTGTGAGAATGAGCCTCACATGCAGCTTCTGTGCAAAAACGTCCGTTTTAAAGCGATGCCGCCAAACCCGTCATGCCGGACTTGATCCGGCATCCAGCGGCGTTGCTTGCGTACGGTCAGCGAAAAAAGGGGAGACAGTCCGAATAGATACTGGCGATCTATTAGCACGCGACAAGTATTGGAGACAACACTTGTATATGTCAAGGTCGCAACCGCATCTCCGCAACCCATACCAGCATTTTATTTATGGTGGCTTTAATCTTGGCTTCTTCCTGCCCGTTCAACATATCGTAAGCGAGTCTTTCTTCAGCTTTGGCCACCGTAACGCGCTGTATTCTGGGACGTAAATTTGCCAGCTCGTCTTCATTGAGCAGGACTTTGTATCCGGCAATTTTATCGCACGTATACTCATCTAAGGGCTGGTTTTTGCGTTCATAATAAATCAGCATTTCGGCAGCATGCCATTTTTCCCTAGTCCATGCGCGGGACTCATCGTCAAGTATTGACTTCCATGCAGCGCGTCTCGCAAATAATTGTCGGATCAAGTCTATGTCTGGGTGGGATACATCTTCAATTTCTTTGCCGCTCCCCTGAAGAGCTTCAACGACATCTTCGTTCCTGTGCCAGATCAGATTATGCGCGACTGACTGGTTTGATAAATATGGATAGCACCTGACCTTTCCAAGCTCTTGCAATATGGCTGGAATATTATCAGCATCCATATTCGAATCGAGACCGAAGCGATAGTCCAGATAACCGAACATTTGCAAGTACCCCGCAGACCTCAGAAAATCTTGTCGATTCAAAGGTATATTGCCATTGGTATCTGGTCCAAGTTCTGGATTCAGAAAGAAAATAAAATTTTTCCCGCGCAAAATGGAGCCTTTATACCAGCTATGGTCGCGCATTACGTAGTAGCAGAATTGATCAATCTGCTCATCACTTGGCATGGGCAGCGACGCAATTTGAGCCAGATAGTCGTCAAGTGGCCGTACAGTGCGGTAAATAGGATCGGCACTAGAAAAAATCGGGGGAAGGCTCATTTTGTAAACTCATTTTTTCTCAGTTATTTTATTTACGCATGCTATCCGAATCCGAAAACAAAACGTACTTTACCGTGAAGTGTTTTCAGACGGCGGACTTCATCAACGAAATAGGCAAAATCTTGAGTGAAATCATAATCCCATTCAACGACAACAAATTTTGTATCTGCATCAACTTTGTCTGGCCTGGCAAAGCCTTCTTTATCCCAATCACTACACCATGCCTGCCATTCTTCTGGCAATGACTTTCGATCCCATCGACTGAATATGCCAATTGGCACACTTATACAGCGCATGCATCGGGGTGTGGTGTTCAGAATTTCATCAGCATATAGCCATGAAAAGCTATGAAATCCCATGAACATTTTCAAGTACCAAAGGGAACTGGGATTAGCAAACGATGCATGTGCTCTTTTCCAGGGAGGGTGTATGTCATTGTGTAATATGGGATGTGTATTTTCAAATTCATCGTTGTTGAGAATTTCAAAATCATCAGGGAAGCCGCGTAGCTCATGTAATGGCTTTATAAAGAATGTCCCGGCCCTATCCCCTGAACCAAGTGCGAGCCAAGCGAAAAGAGCTGAGTCACGATTTTCGTTATACTCACTTGAGATATCAATCCACCGTCCATTTTCATTTTTCTGAAATACTCCTGTGATGTCAGTTCCCAATATTTCTCCCAATGTTATTAAAGTCGCGAGGTTGCAGATGAATGAATATTATATTTTGCACCGTTCCATTGTTTTAATAATCCCTACCTGATTTTACCGGACTATTGTGGTGGTAAAGATCACGAGCCCGCGGAGGTGCATAGTGTAATCGTGCGCATGATAAACCTGAAATAATGATAGATGCCAGAAATATCCAGGCAACATTCCCCGCTTATTTCAGCGCGCAGGTGGCCTGTACCTGATGCTTGATTGTCTGCTCTACTTTAGCAATACTTTTCAAGAAAGACGATAGTGACGGCTGACATGCGTACGATTACGCTGACGCTAATCGTACCTACGCTTGCTGAATTCAGGAACAGAAGCGCGTAGCACCAGTCGATCTGGCGAGCAGCGATCAAGCATCGCAACTGCCCATCCTTGTTTTTCTCTGGCCAGCATTTTGGTTATTGTCTTTTAATATAACTATTTATGTAATATTGAATGAGTACCTCCGCAAAAAAACAACCAAAGGCTTTTCGCTATGAGAGCTGGAGCCGACGTGGCGAAGCTGGCGGCCTTATAAGGAAGTATGGAGTTTTTCGGGGGAGTAAGGTGTTACATGCTGAAATTGAATAAATGTAGCAATATCGGACCTGACTCTGCCTTCAATGCAGATAAGATAAGAGTTCAGTGTGGGATGTTATTATTCATACTGGAGGACCTAAGGGGAATCGAATAAGTGAGTAAAGATACCTGTTCCGTCCGCAATTAATTTGAATTTATTCATTCAGGCTTGCATAAGCCTACGTACACTTAAAATTACATGGGCCCCAAGCTAGACTGCTGCTTTGGAACCAGGCTCAGGAAAATTATCAAAATACCTATTTACTATGTCGCTAAAAAACAGAATACAAGTTATTTCAGTTGGATTTCTAATTGTGGGGTTGTTCGAGGGTATAGATGGATTTTTCGAAAACTATGCTTTCAACAATCATGGAAAAACCGGTCTGGTCGAACCACTTAAAAAAATATCTGAACCAGCGAACAATGAAACTGGCGTCCGTTTGACTTTCACTACTGAACAGGGGCGGAAAGTAACTATAATCACAGATATTGATCAGGCAACATCCCAAACACTGCACGGTGGGCAAGGAATGAAGATCATGTATTTAGAAGACGATCCTTCACGTACCAGATGGCCATGGCAATCCAGGAGCGTGAAATCGGGGCTATTACTTGCTTTGTTGGGTTTTTTCGTTTTGGGCGGTGCCCGGATATTTACGTTTAGTCGGTAAAACTAAATTAGCAATGCGCAGAAAAGTGATTGGAACTCATTTCATCAATTGGTGTGTTATGACGCACCCTGCACATAGTGTTGAGAAGTCTTCCTTTTTAAGATCAACGTTTGAAAAAACAAAACCCGGCTGATCATCGATCACCGGGTTTCATCATTTCTGCTGCCAGTCAGGTATCAACTGGCCATCACATCAACACATGACCAACACAATTAGTTCTGTGTCGATTTTTGTGTTTTGGATGTCGCTACTTTGTCGCCATTGGCTTTATCAGCAGCCAGGCGTGTTTCATTGGCTTTGACGAGAGCTGCTTTCTGGGCTGGGTACCAGGAATAGCCTTCCATGCCGATTTCTTCGCCGTTGGCGCGGGATTCTTGCAGTTCTGCCAAGACTTGGGCGCGGGTTTTTGGTGCAGTGCTTTCAGCGTTGTTGTCAGCAGCAAAAACAGAAGTTGCTGTCAAAAATGTCAGGCTGGTTGCCAAGAAGAGTTGTTTCGCATTCATGATCGTTCCTATCAATAAGTAAGTTTCAGAGATAGCCGCCTCGGTGATCTTGCTCAATTGTCATGAGAAGTGAAATTTCACTTCCGATAACAACTGAAACAAGTCGTCGCCAGCGGCGCGGTGTAGAGCTTGATTTATGTTGCACTGCACCGATGGAGAGAAGTGTAGACTTTTCGGATTCAACAATAAAGTATGTAAATGGGAATATACTATTGCTGAATCAGGAACAATAAGGGGCTTGAAAATGGACAGATTGCAATCAATGCGTACTTTTGCCAAGGTTGTAGAGCTGGGCAATTTTGCCAAGGCAGCTACGGCACTGGACATGTCTAACGCTGTTGTCACCCGTTATATCGCGGATCTGGAGAGCCATCTGGGCACGCGATTGCTGAACCGCTCTACCCGTAAATTGTCGCTGACAGAGACGGGTCTGGTGTATCTGGACAGGGTGCGTGCCATCCTGAGCGATATTGACGATGCCGATGCCATCGCCTCATATGCGGCCAAAAAACCCAGCGGCACCTTGCGCATCTATTCTGTACCGCATTTCGGTAAAGCGCAACTGGCGCAGCTGTTGCCCGAATTTGCCAGGGATTATCCCGACGTCATGCTCGACATCAAAATCACTGACCACCAGGTTGATCTGGTCGAAGAGGGCATCGATGTCGGCTTTTACCTGGATTTGCAAAAGATAGACGGCAGCATGATCTCGCGCAAGCTGGCCACGTCTGAAGTACTGCTGTGTGCCTCGCCCAGCTACCTCAAGGAACATGGCACGCCCACCAAGCCTGAGGATATCTCTGGCCACCGCTGCCTCAATTTCAATTATGATTTTTTACGCGATAACTGGATGGCCTTTGACAAACGCGTAGGCCGCGACTCTTACCGCAGCATCCCTATCCAGAGCAAGGTCATCAGCAATAATGCAGACGTGTTGCGCGCCTGTGCCCTGGCGGGCATGGGCCTGGTCTTGCGCACGTCTTTCCAGATTGATGATGACCTGGCGCAGGGCAGGCTGGTCAGGCTGTTTCCTGAACACTGCTTTGGTGCGGTGTCGATTTCCATGGTCTATCCCAGCCGCCGCCAGTTGTCGGCCAAGGTCAGGCGCTTTGTCGATTTTGTCGCCAGCAAATTCCCGCGTCCAGAAGAAGACATGTGGCTGGGCACTTGCCCTTTCCGCATCCATGAAGAAAAACTCAGGGAGCTTGGCATACCGCATCCCGGCAAGATGCGTATAGGCTGAGACAGTATACGCACCCCTGCCACAGATGCGCGCGACGCAAAGGCATCATCAGCAATTTACATGCTTTTAAGCAATTGTAAAATATCGTCGTCATATTTGTGTAACATTAATCCGATATCCTATGATTGTTGTGTCTCCTTAGGTATTTTGCCGCCACGGAATTCCCCCTCCGTGGCGGTTTTTTATTTGGGGATGTGATTTCGTGCGCGTTATCATGCAGACATTATCATTTGCTGATTTGCTGATTTGCTGATTTGCTGATTTGCTGATTTGCAGGGTGCGCCATGCGCACCGAAGAATGCCTATCGCCAGACTCCAGACCGGTGCGCACGTCGCACACTACGCATCCACATTTTTACAAGATGAAATTCTTTGAATCACAGCAGGTTGGGGAATATGACTTCGATTTCTCGTCTTATCAACGATACTTGCAAGAGCATCGTGATCTTTTTCCGCCAGACGTGTATGCCTTCGCTATAGACACGGGCAATTATGACCTGCGCAGCCACCAAAGCCTGCATGATGCCTGGCTGGAGCGATTCTGTATCTCTGAACCGGCAAGTGGTGAACGTTCAGAGATTCGCGCCATCCAGATAGAGGCAAGTTTTCTGGGGCCGTATCATGACCTGAAAATCCACCTTGTTTATTCGGGCGTGATTGAATACAGCATCGTGACACCGCAAGACTTTGCTCATCCCCCATTTGCGACAATTGGCCACGGCGATTTATTGATACATGAAGTGAGCCTGACAGACGATAATCAGGCCGTGGTTCATGAATGGTATTTTTCACGCGGCAGCGTGTTCAGGATAGTCTGCGAAACTTTCAGGCACTCGGTTGAGATAATCTAGTAGCAGGGATATTTGCATGCCTGGTCAAAATGCCCATGCGGTACAGGATACCTGCATGCGGCGCATTACAATGCGTTCTACGAACCGGCGCTTGCCAAATGTAGGAACGGCTTCAGCCGCGAACAGGAGCACCATAGCAGCCAAAGACAGGCGGTTTAACCCTCACCGCTGATGCCTTCACTACTGACAGTAAATACCTTTCGGGCCGCGTCCTTGTCAAGCTGGCCAGCCAGGTAATTTTGCCAGAGTATGGGGAATTTTTCTGCCATCACTTCATGCGTGTAATAGGCCCAGTCAAACCAGACAGGTTCTGCCAGGTTTGCGGGATCGCTTTCACGGGGAGCATCAGTTATGCGCTTGCCGGTGACTTTTTCATAGGCCTTGTAGATGGCGTAACAATAGTCTTCATCAGAAACATCGGGGCGGCCATCCCGGTCATGGACAATATCGAGCATTGCCATGCTGTCTGGATTGCGCAATGCCTCTTCATACGCAGCCTGACCCATGGAAACCAGCCAGTAACGGAAGTATAAAAATCCATCGTCGCTCATATAGTCCTGATGCAACAGGCAACCAGCACCATACACGTCACCAATATCCGCCTGATATACAAGCTTGTGGAAAAGAATATCAAACTCGATGATGAGTTCAGACGATAATTTGCTGAGGTGGTATTCCAGGTCTTCGGCACGATAGCGCTGGTAGCGTGCCGTGCGATTGGTGACGGCAACGATGTGCCAGAAATCAGTGTCATTCATGAAGATACTGCTTGTTTAACGTATCGCTATTGTAAAGCAGCTTTGATATCGTTAGATGACGAATGCGGTAACATAACGAAGCCGTGGCACCGGCAGTAGGGTGCGCCGTGCGCACCGTTTTTTATCTTTCGTGATTTATGGGCGTGGGGACATGGAGGCATGGACGAACATGGTGCGCACGGCGCATCCTACAAAACATCAATCCACAAACTCCGTCTTGAAATCCCACGCATCAAAGCCGCCCACATTGGCAGCGATACCGCCTGTGTGTTCGAGGAAAAAATGCACGGTGCGTAAAAATTCGCGGTAGTCTTCCAGCGAGGCGGCCTTGATTTCAAGCGAGGCTACGCACAGGTTTTTGGCTTCCTGTACATTCTTTTTTTCTTTGTACTGGCCATCATTGCGGTATTGAAAATAGCGGGCCAGCTCATGTGCGGCATCGCCACTTTTTTCGCGATGTACATACAACTGAAAGTCACTGTTGCGGCCATTCGCATAATGCTTGGTCAGCTTCAGCGTGGTCCAGTCCTTCGATTCATCATCGCCATAAAAATCGCCATCTGAATCAAACTCTTCTGCCTGCCAGAACGCCGGACAAAAATCATCTTCGCCAGGCATGGCGACGTGGTCATACAGAACGATGATTTCCGAATAGATTTTCATGCTTCGCGCCTTTACAGGTGTGAGACTGGCTTATTTACTTCAGGGCTACTTATGCTGTGGTTTTAGTCTACTTCTCAATTACTTCTAAAATATAATGCCACAGTCCCCAGAACTTGTCTTAGAACATCAAGATGAATTTCTTTTGCCTGCCGGGCTGATGCTAAAAACGGACAGGCATGGGCAGGTTTATTGCCCGATAGTACAATGGTCTTTGGCGCTGGCAGTCAGGCTAGCCTTTCTCTTTACTTGAGCTTGCTCACTTTGCAACAGCTTTACAAAATGTGTACTATGACTGCAACAGCAAATATGGCAGTAATCCAGCAGTAATCCAGCAGTAATCCGGCCGTAACAACGAGGACAAAGACATGATGCAAGCACAGGCAGCCCAGGGCAGGCAAAAAGAAGATGAGGTCTTGCTGACTATGGACAGCACGCCCATGATAGGTATCATGCTGGCGCTGATCGCCATGCTGGTCATGACTGTACCGCCAGAAAGGCATCTGATCGAATATGGCGCAAGCGGCTGCGCTTTTTTTGACCAGAATGCGAATGCCAATTTTGTTGACATTGATTTTGATGGCAGCTTGCAATTGAATGGCGAGGTGCTCACGAAGAGACAGTTGGAGCAGCGTTTTCAGGCACTCGCCCTGCGCCAGGACCGTCGCCAGTTTATCTTTCTGCGTGCCAGCCACGCTACTACTTACCAGCAAGTGACCTCAGTGCTGGCATCGACCCGGCGTCATGGGCTGGACTACGTCAACATCATCAACGACGGCCTGCTGCCTTCCTGAGTACAGACAAAAATTTCATCAATCACGGAGAACACACATCATGAGCATGGTCTTATGGATAAAACTCGACAGCGATAGCGACGACATGGCACCCGATGACCTGGGTTACCTGCTCGACGAACTCGAAGACATCGATGCCCAGTGTGAAGAACTGGGCGTGCAGCCATTGAGTGAGTTTGTTGATTATTCAGACGTTGAATACAACATGAGCGAAGACGATCTCGATGAAAGCTGGCTGGCCGAAAACGCCAAATGGGTCAACCCCACCGAATTGCTGACCAGCATACGGGCACTGGAAGCTGCCCTGACAGAATCTGGCGACAACAATGAAGTGCTGGAGGAGTTGCAAATCATCCTGTTGCGTTGCATCGAAGCAGAAAACAAAGCCGCACAAGTGCGCCTGATTGCGGTGATGTAAAAAAGTGACCGCGGATACTCAGCAGGATGCGCACGGCGCGCCCTGCTGGTTGGTTGACGCTGTTTGCAAATGCAAACAATTTTTTAAAACACCAATAAGCTATGCGTATCTTTAAACATACCGTTCAATTCATGACACACCTGCTTGTCGGTATAGCCCTGTTGTATTCATCATCGGTACCTGCCAATGAAGTGCAACTGTCGCTGCAAGAAGACAAAGATCAGCAAACCCATTACACCGTCAACATACCCGACATCAGCCTGCATAAAATCGCCTCCATTACTGGTTCTGAATTGCCCCAGATAGCAAAGTATGTTTCAAAGAACCGAAAATTAATGTTTGACGATGCCGTTCTCGCTGATGCTGATACGATCTTGTTTCAATGCGAGTTGGATGGAGTGGATATTGTTGTTGTCCGCGAAGAATATAATTCATACTTCGGCCCGCTCAAATTGCTGAGTGCCATGAGTGGACATCCTATACAAGTGAGCAAGATCATTTTGATCGTCATAAAAGACAAGGTCATTGTCGATAAAAAAGAAATCGAAAGAAAAGAGTCCGCATATGTTTGGTTAGTCCATATGTACAAATGAAAATTTGGTAATGTCCGACAAAATTGATATCCTTGCTCAGGGGTTTTTTCAACAAGCTGACCAAGCGGTAAGAAGTGTATGCTTAAAATTTTTGTTGCCATGAGTACTCTTTTCCATCAAAGAACGCAGCTCGGTGTACTGGTGCTAACAAACTCGCCAGCCCAGGAGACTGCTGGCGTCACTACTAGTGCCGCAGCAATGGCAAGATACCAAATGGTCGCTGAGTTGATTTCATCACTTAAAAATAAGTGACAGATAGTGTACGAATTGACATAAAATTAGTTTTTTAGTCACATCATGCATCTCTAGTCTATGCGCCTGCTTTTCACTCTTGCTTTATTCGCTTTATTCGCCACCCTGGCCAGCACAGCCCACGCCGCCAGTTTTGACTGCAGCAAGCCCAGCAAGCCAGTGGAACGCATGATATGTGAGACAAACAACTTGTCCATCCTTGATGAGCAAATGGCCGGTGCCTATAAGGCCGCAATGAAAGCAGCCAGCCCTGCCACGGGCACCAATACCAGTGAGTTACTCAAATCCAGCCAGCAGCGCTGGCTGCGCACGACGCGTGATGCCTGCAAAAATGTGCAATGCCTGGCAAATGCCTATGTAGCCCGCATCGCTTTGCTCGTGCAATGGAATGAAGACGCACCGGCAAATAGCAAGATCGATGGCAAGGTCGATGGTAACTACGAAGTCAGCCATGACATGGAATTTGCCAATGGCACACATACGATAGTGCAAGACTGTCTGACCATCAAAAGCGCAGGCAATGACCAGGCACAGGTGAATACCATACTCGTACAATCCAATGGCCACAATTGCAGCCTCAATGGCAAGTTCGCGCTGGCTGGTAATGTGTATAGCTATCTGCCAGGAAAAGGCGATAATGATATCCAGAATTGCCAGATCAAGCTGACTGTCAAACAACACCAGCTCGTCTTGTCAGCAACGGGTGATGGATGCAGTTCACACTGCGGTGCCCGCGCCAGCTTTGCCAGTGGTGCGAGTTTTTTGCGTACTGACAGAGCCAGGCGGGTTTGTGTGGCAGGTTAGGTTGGATTGAAGTGCAGATGCTGCGTTCTGGCAAATGATCAGCAATATCGTGTTGTCGCCGTAAGAAGGACATCACGGCCCTGTGCCAATCAGTGTCGCTTTAATCTCCTGCCCGCAAACCCGTCATGCCGGACTTGATCCGGCATCCAGCGGCGTTGATTGTGAACGGATTAGGTGTTTTGCTATGTGCATGAAAACCGCGCTTTTTTTGCGGGTACTGTTACACGGGGAGTACGGTCAAAAACCCTGGATGCCAGATCAAGTCTGGCATGACGGATTTGGGGTTATAGGTAAAATGAATATATAGATCGGCGACCATGAAGTACCGCGTGATATGTGTTGTACGGTACAGCACAAATCCGGCGAGTTAATCTCTGAAATGAGCAGGATTATTCCATTTTTTGTCTGGTGCAGCTGTCCACCTGCATTTTGCCCGCAAAGACTGGTCACTCACCACTGGCCAATACCATTTTCTTTCTACCCATTCAGCAAAATTGAGTTGCACCGTTTCAGACACATGGATGCCTCTGGCATCAATTTTCTGGATGAGGCCAAATTTCGGTCCTACATAGTCGCCCTTTTTGACGTTGACCTGTTTGCCGTCCATGGTCGTGATACAGGCTATCCATGTCTTGCCCGATTGTGCGGTTCCTGTCAGCAGCATATCGCCGTAAGCGAGTAGTTGAAGTTCGCTAATGAGGAAAGTGGCCCCGGACGGTGTTGCTGCCATCAACAAAGTCAGTGCCACCATGAGCCGCAGTGCAGGTCTGAATGTCATTGCCATATTGTTCCAGTGCCTGTCATTTGATATCCCCCATACCCGCAAACTCGGCCATCCCCAGACTCTTCTTCGCCATCCTGGCAACCGACGCATTGCCATCTTCTGCCGCCAGCGTAGCCAACGGCACCCAGGCCAGGGCATGTGACTCTTCGCTGACATTAAAATTCACATGCTGTGCCTGGAATAAAAATCGCACGTCGTAATGATAGTGTGCGGGCTCGCTGCCTCGGGCGGGGATGGGGTGTACATCAACGTCAAACAGCGCATCGCTCAACAGGCGCAAGTCTGCTATGCCGCTTTCTTCCCGCGCTTCGCGAGCGGCAGCGGCCTGTATGCTGGTGTCGGCATCGTCGGCATGCCCGCCGAGTTGCAGCCAGCGGTTGAGTTTCTTGTGATGTGTCAGCAGCGCAGACTGGCCGTCGGGGTGCAGTATCCAGGCGGATGCTGTGACATGTCCGGCCAGGGTGGCACGGCTGGTGCAGCGGGCGGTGGTGCGCACAAAGTCCAGCGCGGTTGTCAAATGCATGGCTTCTGTGGCGTCGCTGGCCGTATGTGCCAGTAGCAGGGCGGTGAGCTGGTTTTGCATGATGCAGTGTATGTTTCAAAACGCAGATTATAGCGGAGGGCTGCCCACCTGCATCTTTGGACTGCCCTTGCGCAGCATAGCGGCATACATTGCAATAGAGGGATAGCACAATGCAGATGTTGTTGCCGTCATCATCATGATGCTACACTGGCATGATCATTGTGGATTAAGCAGGGGTCTGGGCATGGCAAAAAAGAGCATAGTCTTCAAAATCCTGGGCGTGGTCGCCGGTCTTGCATTCATGGCGGCGGGTTTCTCTGAGCGCTCATCCCTGGCACATATGAAGGCCATAGGCAAACCCGCCGTGGTTGATCCCATCAAGGACTACACCAAACGCAAATCGATTTACACTGCCGAGTTTAGCTTCACTACTGAAAAGGGTGAAAAAATCACCGCCAAACATTCTTTCCCTTCTGAGTTGATCGCCGATTTTGAAGCAGGCAGACCAGTCAGCGTCTTGTATGACCCCAATCGCCCACATGAGTTTGTCTTTGAAAAAGAAAAAGCATCCTGGTATATGGTCATTGGTGGAATTGTCTTTGCGATTGCCGCGTTGCTGTTTGCGTGAGTGGCGGTATTGCAGTAGTAAAGAATTTCCCCAGGCATGAGGAGTAAAATACTTCACCTTCGCAGTGTTGAGCAATATCTCACTTACCCCGGCCAGCAATATATACCAGCGTTTTAAGGTCGTCTTCACTGGCAATGGTTCTTTCAAAAATACTGTCACTACCAATGACACAGTTGGTATTTCTATTGTAGTAAAGCATGAGGTTGATCTCACCTTGTGCAGGACATTCTGGCGCAGAGTCATATCTCCTGCCCAGCAGGGTAGATGTACCTGCATGCCCCCAGGACCATAGCGCCCCAAATGCATGCGTCAGTAATGGATGGCCGACTTCATGCGCCGCTGTCATGGCATACGAGCGCTCAGGGTCTGCGCCATCCGTTTCATCGTAATATAAAGTACCGGTAAAAAACGGGTAGGGATTGCGCGAGCGCCTGCTCAGGTTGCCAAGCAGGCGGCTGCCCGGGTTTGCCAGGGTCAGGGGCATGTCTTGCGCTGATCTTTCCGGCCTTACCCTGACATCCCATGCTTCACCCTTGAGCGTGATGGTTCGGCTCCAGTATTTTGCTATACCCTCATCGGCCAGCCTCGCATGGTATTCAAACTGCGCGTCGTCGGGCTTTTTGGCGAGTCCCAACAGACAGGTAAGCAGTGATGGCTTGCCATAGTTCATGCTCAAGCAGATGTGGATGATTTTATGCTCGTCATCCACGCGTGCGATGGCATAAGTCAAAGCTCGCTTGCGGCCTTTCAGTATATGATGTTCATCTACTGTACTAACAGGGTGTGACATGGCGAGGGTGGGCTGCACTGCGCGTCAATATTCATTGTCGCCAGGATTAGAATTGTCTGCCATCATTTCTCTTCAGCTCGTCTTAGCATTTCAATTTCTTCTGATCGTTGATTAGACCGTTCCCGCGTTTGTGAAAATATGATTTGTACCGAGTAAGAAGGTTCGGTTTTTAACTCTGCTGGCGTCAGGCTTCTGATTTCGCGGGCAATCCTGTCTTCGGTAGGTGCATAATCCTTATCATCTGCGTCGGTACGGCTCCCATATTTTCTCCTGAGGTTGACAATATCTATTTTGATCTCGATGCTATTCTTTTTTAATACAACTGCCCTGATTTGTTTGACGTAGGATTGAGAATTGAGGAAAAGAGATTCCAGGCCTTCCAATGACGTCAAATATTTCTGCGGTTGCTCACTACTGATGACATAAGAGTCTAGCCATGGTTTATCTGTCGATATAAAGCCTTGGGAGATAAAAACATCCCTGAATTTTTTTATCTGTTCAACGGCGGTGTGCGCATCGACGTAGTCATCAATGGGGAAAAACGAGAAATGTGAAATCAGTGATTCGGGGGCACCTTCAAAATGACGTATTTCATAACCCAGATATGTCGCCAGGCTGCGGATATCCCCCTTTTTTTCTACGCGAAATTCCAGGTCCGTATCTTTGTAGAGAAGTACATGCGGCGTGGTGATATATTCTTTACCGGGTACGCCCTTCAGGAATTTTTGATCAAATTGGTAACTTGATTTGGCTTGCACTTCACTGACGGGTGCGTCCATGCGTAACTGTATGACAGGCAGGACAGGCTTTGCCTGGTCAGCGCAGGCAACGGAAAAATGAAGCAAAATCAGGCATGCACACAATTTGATGATTTTCATGATTATCCTGTGACGTGTTTTATGTATTGAATTTCCACCAGTCGGGTTTAAAGAAAGGTTTTATCAGCCTGCTGCCACTGCCCAATTGCCGCGGGTGGAAGTTGAGTAAATTATTTCCCTCAGGCGTCTGCCGCATTTCATTAATTGCATTAAAACCATTACGTGCGATGTTAACACGGTTCTCAAGCGAGGTCAGGTCTTCACTGCCTTGTGGAACGGTAATATTCCTGCTGTTTGTTTTGTCGGTGTCACGATTGGTGCCAATGTAGATGTCTGGGTGAACCAGTGCCATGCCCGTTTCTTTCAATAACATGGCATTCAATTTTGAAAATGCTGCCATGGATGGTTTGTCCCACATTGTTTGCAAATTACTTTGTTCGTGACGCCCCATCTCTATGGCTGCATCGGTCTGCAGCCGGTAAAAACCTTGCATGTCGCCACGATCACGCGCCTCTTCAGCTTGCCTTTGCAGTTTAAAAGAATCTCTGGCGGCATCAGACATGCTTTCAAAAGCAGCATCCTTCATGGCGGCTGATCCATACATCTTGTGCATGACTGACAAACCGCCGACATCTTTGAGTACATTGATCTGGCCTTTCAGGGTTTCGTCTGCCATGGCACGCGTTAATTTTGCGGCTTCACCGACGCTCAT
The DNA here is from genome assembly GCF_049339865.1 of Undibacterium sp. TC9W. Taxonomy (NCBI): domain Bacteria; kingdom Pseudomonadati; phylum Pseudomonadota; class Betaproteobacteria; order Burkholderiales; family Oxalobacteraceae; genus Undibacterium; species Undibacterium sp. TC9W. The sequence goes on from NZ_JBMPPJ010000006.1 coordinate 249,997, forward strand.
GCCGCCCAGTATTCCCGATGCGCCGGACATCAATGGGAGGATGGGGCCAAGTCCGTCAAGGGCATCTGCAGAATTATGGGATTGCACCAGGCCGTGGCGAACCGTATTGGCCGCAAAGATGCCTAATTTCGTCCACATGAAATCTGGATTGTCTTTGTTTAATGCACCGTAACGTGCCAGCGCATAAGTGTTCTTCAACATGGCTCTGTTTGCCGCGCTATAGCCTTCACGATCTGCTATTGCATCCAGTTCGTTTAGTTCGTCCTCGGTATTTTTATTGAACGTGGCACGGTCGGCCTTCATATCCTTGCCGGTCATCCCCTTCTTCATGCGGGCGACATCCTGTCCCATTGCAGCGGCGATTGCTTCGGGGCTGTTGTTGGCGCGCGCCCCTATGGGAGTCAGTGCTTTGTCGCTGTCTTCACGTGCCTGCAATAGTCTCGCGCAAGAGTTTGGCTGTGCGCCTTTCGCCTTCTTCATCGCTCACCTTATTGTCAGTGGCAGGTTCATTGTGGAGTCTTAAGCCTTCATCCCATGTCTTGTCTTGCCCCTGATTTTCTGCATCTCCCGGTTCTCCCGACATTGCACGCCCATCAACACCATATTCAAGGCGCATATCAGGGGGCATGTAAGGATCGTGCGGAAAGCGCGAGGGATTGATATCTACATCCTCATCGAACAATGGCAGGGCTGAGTGCGTGCGTGCATAAAGTTCAGATTGCCGGATGAACGAGGCTGGTACAGATTTGACCGCGCTTGACTGAGGAAAACTGAACTTGTTCAATAAGCCTAATTGATTGCCGATGGTGCCCTGTGCGCCGGAGCCAGGTGACATGTCATCATCTGCACGGCGGCTTTGCCCAGTCAGATTTTCATCTGGACCAATATCATCATTCGCCGCCATGGCACGCAGGAGCAAGCCTCTCGTCGGTGTGGCCGTTTGAATGCTACCCCCACTGCCCTCTAGCGCGGTCAGCTTTTGCTCGTCATCCAGGTTTGGCCTTCTGGAAAATTGGAGTCCGGCAAATGGATCTGCGTTTCCGCTCATCGTGCCTGATAACAAGCGTATGGCTTTGCGCGTCTCTTCAGGACTTAGCTCTTTATACATGGCGGGACGCAAATCTAATGGTGTCAAACCCTGCATGTCAGGCAGACGTGAGAGAAAGGCAGGGCCACGAATTTGCGCGTCGTCTGCTCCAGGCGTGGCTCTGTTGATGGTATCGGGAAGGAACTGGGTCAAGCCATTGTTGTCTGTGCGGGGCCAGTCCCTGCGCAGATAAGGGGGCAGCTCAGTTGGCGTCAGGCCTTCTTCTCCTGGTGCAGCCCTGTTGATGAAAGCTGGCAAGAGCTGGGCAGCATTCTTGCTGTCTGCCCCACGGGACCAGCCCCTGCGCAGATAAGGGAGTAACTCAGATGGTGCCAGGTTTGGCATATCAGAAGGGAACTTGGGCACCAGATGATCAATATATTGTTCCTTGTCTTCGCTGTCTGTGGCCCTGTTCATTGCACTCGGAAAGTATCTCATGAGATGGTCGAGTTTCTCGCTGCTACGGGGTATGCCAGAAATTGGGGTCAGACTGCTGCTATCCTCCAAGGCTGACAGAAAATCAGAGTTGGCTCAGTTATCGGATTGCTCGTCGTCTTCTTGTGTATCGATGAGGTAGGGCAGGCCGTCCGGGCCGGTGATGCGTTTCATTGGCATGATGTTCCTGTGGTGATTTTTATTGGTTGGTGTTTTTGCTGCATCTTCCAGGCAGGTTTGGGCATGCGGAATGGGGCGCCGCATTTTTTTCAGAAATGATTGCAAAGATAGCGATGAGAAATGGTGCGCATGGCGCACCCTGCTGACTGGCATTTTTTCTCTGCAGGAGCGGCTTTAGCCGCGACCCAGCAGGTCGTGGCGACCATTCGCGGCTAAAGCCGCTCCTACGGTGCAGTTACTGCTTGCACCGCAAGACCATGCGTGCGATGGATGATGCTCAGGCCTCACCATACAGCGCAATCATCAGCGGATCAGTGCGGCGTATCTTGTCGGTCGGTGGTTTGATCTGGCGGGTATAGATGGTCGGTGCGGGCTTGCCGCTGTGCCAGCCAAACTGCAGCTTGCTGCGGCCACGGGGCGTGGGCGTGGCGCGTTGTACGACATGGCCTGAGAAACACAGGTCACTAATGAGCTTGCGCGCATAATTTTCCGAAGTGCGCAGCTCGCGCATGATGTCTTCGATGAACAGGAATTTGTCACTCAGGATTTGCGCCACCTGGGCATAGCGTACGGCGATGTCGTTTCTCATATTGTGTCCTTTCGGCGGTTGTTTGGCTTGTTACTTCTTTCCCTGGCAAGGGAAATTGCTGCAGTTTCGCAAAGCTCGCTTTGCACTATCCATTTCCAGGCCGCCTGCTGGCAGCGCATTGAAATGGCGGGGATGGCGATGGTTTCCATTTGATTGACTCATCATCACATTGCACAAGAAACCCATCCTCACCCTGGCCCTCTCCTTGAAGGAGAGGGAATTACTAGATTGTTATCCAGGCGGTTTTTACTGCTGATTAAAACGGTAAATCATCATCCATGTTGTCCCAGGTCTCAGGTGCGCGGGCGGGCTGGCGGGGTTTTTGCGGTGTGCCATCCGTGCCATCTGCCTGGGTTGCGGATCTGCTGCTGAGCATCTGCATGGTGTCGCCGCGTACTTCAGTGATGAATTTCTCCTGACCATCCTTGTCTGTGTATTTGCGGGTGCGCAGGCTGCCTTCTACATAGACGGTCGCGCCTTTCTTGAGATGCATGGCGACCACTTCTGCCAGGCGGCCAAAGAAGCTGATGCGGTGCCATTCACTGCGCTCCTTGCGTTCACCACTGGTTCTGTCTTTCCAGTTGTCGGTGGTGGCAATGGTGATGTTGCTGACGGCTTCGCCACTGGGGGCGTAGCGGGTTTCAGGGTCGCGGCCCAGGTTGCCAACGAGGATCACTTTATTGACGGATGCCATTCGTGTTATCGCCTTGTGTGAAAATTTTTAAAAATTTCAAAAATCAATGTTGCAACGCTGTCTTGCATGCCGCCAGACGGCTGTAACCGAGGTCGCGTATCATGCGATATACGGCGCACTTGATGCGCACACGCATGTGCAGGTGGTTGATGAGAGCATGTGTATCGTTCATGTTGTGGCTTTCTCTAAAGACAGGCAAAGTTCGCGCAGGGCTTGCGCTTCATGGGCAGCAAACCAGTGATCATCTTGTGGCAGCCTGGCTGCCAGGGCCTGCGCCTTGTCCAGCAGCTCGGGTGCTTTGGCCCACAGGCGGGCATTGGCAATGGCTTCGTCAGACGGTTGCAGGGCATCGGGGTTGCAGATATTGCCGCTGGCATCGTAATGCGCCTCGGCCTGCCAGCCGTAAGCGATTGCCATGCACTGGCTACTGCGTGTATCGAACAGGGCATTGCCCACGGCATGTAACTGGCGGCTATGCTTCATTGCACCCTCGCGCCAAAGCCTGTCATGCGTTCTGCTTCTTGCGCCAGCTGGCTCAGCTCGCTGCGCGCAGTGCCTTGCTCAGGTATTTTTTTGGCGAGCTGTGTATTCATTGATGCATTCGCAGATGCGGTCATTGAGGTAGCCACTGAGGTAGTCGCTGAGGCAGTCACTGAGGCATGCAGTCTCGCCGCCGCCCGGCTGGCGGGTGCCGCCTGTTTTTCAGGCTGTTCAAGCTGCTCAGCGCCTGGTATTTTGTCTTCTTCATTATTGATGATGCTGAGCACAGTGCAGATGACGATATACGCCAGGGCAGTGACCAGCCAGTCTGTCAGGGATGTTTTCATACTAGTCCTCACAAAATTTTGGGCGAGCGCATACGCACAGAAAAACGCACTCGTTCTCGTGTTAATCAATGTAGTTTTTGGGTGATACTGTAAGAGTGATGCTTGAGGGTGATACCTGGTGATGCCGGGTGATACTTCATCGTTGATACCGTACTGCTCATGCTGTGCTGCTTTAGCTGGCCATTGCGGCTGGCTGTTGATGCCGGAAAAAAACAAGTACCAATGTGATGCGCTGGCCTTGCCCGCCGCGGGTGAACGCGGCAGCAGAAGGTGCAAGGCCAGCGCAGACAAGGTGCCGGACGCTACTCCGGCAAGTGTGAAATGGGCCGCGAACCGATTTCACCAGCGTATTCTTTTTGCGTGCTATGCGATTACATGCTTAGGTTCTAAGGGGCTGACGCAAAATCGTTCCAGCAAGGCTATCGCTCTAAAAAACTACCCTTTGCAAGGGTAGTTCGTTTCATTGGCAGACAACGCGTTGTCTGAAACCCCAATTACACCGTCAGCGACGAAGACAGTACTTTAGTACCGAATCTTGCGAAATGCGGGAGCTGCAACGCAGCTGGGGCGGTTTTTCGTCGGCCCCTATTTATTGCTGCCAGTCCTGCATGACCTTCGCCATCATCCTGCCAAAGTTTTCATACCGCCCCTGGTCCAGCAGGCTGGCCATTTTGTTGCATTGTTCCATGCTGCATTCAGCAAAGGCGTCGATCAGGTTTTGCCCGTTGATCAGCACCGCAGTGGATGCAGTGGCCGGTTGGGCGTAATAGGTTTTGGGTAATCCAAAATAAGTTTGCGTGCTCATGTGTCGCTTTCTTTGTTTGTCTGACCATGAGTAGAACTATACGCTTTTGTATTAATCGAGTCAATACGAAAATGCATTAAAAAGTATGATTTCGTATGGAATTGTTGGTTATATGTAAACGTGGAAAGTGCTGGAATTGGTATAAGGCGGTTTGATTTGACGTAAATGATGGCTGCAGCAATTTGCGGGAGTAGGGTGCGCCATGCGCACCAAATGGCAGGCTGCGCTTCTTAAGCGATGTCACAACCCATATCACAAGCAATATCACAAGCAATGTTACAAGCAATATCGCAACCCATATTGCCAGGCTATGCTGCGCACGGCGCCCCCTGCTTGTCTGGCATTGCTTATTGCCGGTAAATTAAATTGCCGCGTGCGACCATGCCATAAGGCGCATTACAATGCGCCCTACAATCTGGAAATGACATCCCACATGAGCGGCTTTAGCCGCGAACAGCGTACCGTGGCGGCCATTCGCGGCTAACGCTGCCCTACGCGTAAGCACGCATCATTTCAGGTTTGTCATGTCCGTCAATTGCAAAGTCAGCCTGGCCGGTTCGCCGCCTGCCATTCATCGCGCAAGAGCCCAAACATCCAGGTATCCTTGATTTCGCCCTTCATCTTCCAGCGCTGGCGCAGCAAGCCTTCCTGGGTGAAGCCCAGTTTGCGCAAGAGCTGGGCAGAGGCGGGGTTGCGGGGATCGACTTCTGCCTCGATGCGGTTGATGCCCATCTCGCCAAAGGCGTGCGTCAGCAGGGCGCGCAGGGCTTCGGCCATGTAACCGCCACCCCAGTGCGATTGCGCCAGGGCATAGCCCAGCTCACAGCGTTCACTGTCAGTATCAAAGCGAAACAGCAGACAGGAGCCGATGACCTGGCTGCTTTCTTTATCGACCATCACGCATTGCACGGCTGATGCCTGCGCTGCCATTTCCTTGACGCGCGCATACCAGCTATGGGCAGCGAGGGTGTCTTCCCAGGTGATATACGGTAAAAAGCGGGTGACGGTGTCGTCAGAAAATACCTTGAACAAGTCAGGCAGGTCGTCTTCTTGTATGGTGCGCACGATCAGGCGCGGGGTGTGGAGGGCTTGCGAGAGTACAGTTTGCATGAAGCTTGATCATCCATCATGGTGGAATTACAGGGAGCAGGGCGCCGGGCGCATCACCCTGCATACAAGCAGCTATCATAGCAAATTGGCATGGGCGGGTGTACAGATATGCTGCCGCCATGCCAGGGTCTGCGCATCGTCCACTGCTGTCCGGAATAATGTCCTTGACAAACAATAACGAGTAAATTCCCTCCCTTTCAAGGGGAGGGTTAGGGTGGGGATGGGTTTCGGTCGATTGGCTGTACATGATTTTGCTACAGAAACCCATCCCCATCCCAACCTTCCCCTTGAAGGGGAAGGAGCTTCAAGCATGATCGCTGGCAAAAATTATTCAATTGCAGAATTAAGTCTTCGACGTAGAAGAATCGCCGGGACGCTGTTCGTACTTGACTCTCCGAATGAGTCAAGATAATTATTCCGGACAGCAGTGGCGCACCGTCACAAACCCACCACGCAACCATCCAGCAACCAACGCGACGGATCAGCCGCCTTGCCTGTAAACAAAGCGGCCAATGATTTTCAGCAAGCCCACATTTTCAGGCGTGATGCGCTCATCGGGATAAGTGCGTTTATCGGGATTGCGGCTTTCCAGCACCCAGGTGCCGTCGATTTCGCGGCGTAATTGCTTGATGCGCAGGCCATCAGGATGCTGGATGGCAAAGATTTTGCCGCTCTGCGGCTCAGTCTTGGTCTGGTCGATAATGACCATGTCGCCATCGACGATAAAATCAGCCATCGAGCTGCCATCAGCATAGATGGCCGCCAGGTTCTCAGGCTTGACGCCATATTTCTTGAAAAAGCCCAGCTCTTTAATCAGTTGGCCCTTGGGTTCGGCATCTTCATTGTGCGCGCCGCCGCCGCAAGAGCCCTTGGCCGCATAGTAATTAATAGCAGCAATGCTGATCTGTTCATCGTTGGCAGCGACAGGCTGGCTGCCCTCATGCCCGCGCAAATCCTTGCTGCGCAAGTCAGACAGGGTGACATTAAAGAACTTGGCAATCGGCGCCAGCGACGAGGTGCGCGGGTCCTTGGTGATGCCCTCGACGATACGGAATATCGTCGCCTGCGGCACCCTGACTTCATCAGGGAACATTTTTTCCAGGGCAGTTGCCAACGAAGTCGGGTTCATGCCCGACTTATCCATGAGATATTTGATATTAGTTTTAGCGTCCATGACTGCATTATGCGTTATCGCATTAAAAATGCCAAGAATTAGTGAAAAAAACTTGGATGGCAATACGAAAGTGTATATAATTGAACTTGTGGGGAGGCGCTCGCTTACTTTAATCAGGTATGCATCTGGCAATGTAGCGACGCTATCAACCCACCTATCCTTCAACCTTAAACATACTAGCCGTTCGCCTGCCTTGATCTGTTACCGCGCGAATACTGTTTAACCATCTACTTACTCCACCAGGATTCCCTGGTCACCATCAGCCGCCTGTGGTTTTGGCTATCCGGCTGATGATTTTGTCGTCTTTCTGGCGACCGAAGCCCCGCATGCATGGGGCAAAAATTACGATGAAGACCTCTCGACACTGAGGTACAGAGGGTACAGAAAGCAGCCGAGAGGGCAGATTCTGTAGGTTGGGCTACGCTTTACCAGCCCAACACTCGGCTTTGAAATAACGTACTCGTTTAACAAAGTCCGAGTGTTGGGCTGATAGACCGTAGCCCAACCTACGCACTTGCCAACACTCTCGTTTCCCAACCCTTCGCTTTTCTCTGTACCTCTCTGTGTCGCTGAGTTTCTGTGTTGAGAAGTCTTCCGGTTTTATACAACCGCACCATTAATAAGCTGCCCACGCAGCCACACGACAACAACATGACAATACAAAATGACATCCTGCGTCAGGTGTCCGCACGCGCATGCACTATGGGGCACGCCTGCGGAAAAAATCAAGCAACAACACAAACAAGGGCCTGCCCATGCTGAGCCAGTCACCCGCAACCACCGACTGGCAGCACCTGGACAACCGGGTAATTTCGCCCACCCACACCATCACACCGCGTCGTTTATGCAAAGGCCCTCGCTGTCGTCACGGGCGTGGGCAGATGCGATCAACACGGCAGTTTTGCAATGCGCAGAATCAGCCTGTGTATACGTATTGCAAATTGTGCCGTGGTGGCTAGAAGTAATAGATAAGTCTGGGACCAGACTTAAAACCACTCACCACCGAGACACAGAGGAAGGAAAGGCTGCTTGCAGGCAGCCTTCGTTACGCAGGCATGTGGCATGCACATGAACCTTCCTGCTACACCACAGAGGTTTCACAGAGAAAGCGAAGTGTCGGACAGATACCTCCTAGCCTGGCGGGGCCCGGCTCAACCTGCAGGTCCTGTGTGGCCAGATTCAATCAGTATTAAAAGGAATTTTTACATGCCCCGCGCAAGAAATATCAAGCACAGCTTTTTCAAAAATGACTTGCTGGCTGAAATCCCTCCTCTTGGCCGCTTGCTGTTCGCAGGTTTATGGACTATGGCTGACAGAGAGGGCCGGCTTGAGGATCGCCATAAAAGAATCCGAAGCGAGATCATGTCTTATGACGATTGCGATATCGATGGCCTGCTGAACTCATTGGCCAAACATGGCTTTATCGAGCGTTATGTGGTGGATGGCATAGGCTATATTCAGATATGCAAGTTCAAATCCCATCAGCATCCGCACAGGAATGAACCTCCCAGTGCGCTGCCAGCACCAGGTCAGCACAGTGCAAGTACTGTGCAAGCTACCAACCCTGCACCAGAGTTAACGGATGCTGCTCCGGCTGATTCATATAATCTGATTACTGATTCCTGTAATCTTATAAAACCTGACACGACTTCGTCCTGCCAGGAAATCGATTGTGAAGAATCAAAACCTGCCAAACAAAAAAAACCAGGAAAATTCGACGAATGCCCTGCTGAATTCGAAACCGCCTGGCAAGCCTATCCACGCCGGCCCGGTGCCAGCAAAAAAGAAGCCTGGCAAGCCTGGTTGGCACGACGGCGGGATGGTGTCGATGCAGCACTCATGGTCGATGGCGTGAAGCGCTATGCTGCCTATATCGCCGCCAGCGGGCAGGCCCCCAAATTCGTCAAGCATGCCGCCACCTTTTTTGGCCCCTACGAGCACTACAAGGCCGACTGGAGCATGCCTGCCGACCACGCACCACCTGCCAGCAGCAAGCACACAGGGTTTGCCAACACCAACTACGCACAGGGAATAGCCCAGGATGGTTCATTCTGACACCAGCAGTTTTGTCCGCATCGGCGGCATACAGCTTGGCAGCGAGCAAAGGCATTGCCAGCAGCATGGCAGCTACACCGCCTACTCGCACAAGAGCGGCATCTGGTCCGCCTGCCAGCAATGCCAGCAAGCCAGCGATGCGCAACAACGCCAGTCCAGCATGCGACAACAGCGGCAGGCACAACAAGCCGCGCTGTGGCAAAAACGCCTGGGCCGTGCCGCCATACCGGCACGCTTTGCAGAACGCAGCCTGCAAAATTATCGCCCCACTTGCGCCGCCGCAGAGCAGGCATTGAGCACTTGCCAGGCCTATGCGCAAGAGTTTGATGTTGTCCTCAAGTCTGGCCGCAGCCTGATTTTTTGCGGCAGTGTCGGCACCGGCAAAACCCATCTGGCGGTGGGCATTGCCAGGCACATCATGGATGCAGGCAAACAGGCCGTGATGAGTTCCGTTTTAAAAGCAGTACGCCGCATCAAAGAAAGCTACCGCCGCGACAGCCCGCACACCGAGGCGGAATTGATACAGGAATTTGTCGAACCAGACTTGCTGATACTCGATGAAGTTGGCGTCCAGTTCGGCAGCGACACAGAAAAAATGCTGCTGTTCGACATCATCAACGGCCGCTACGAAGTCATGAAACCCAGCATCCTCATCAGCAATCTGGGCCTGGCAGAACTCGAACACTACATCGGCACCCGCGCCATGGACAGGCTACGCGAAGGCGGCGGCAAGGCCGTGGTGTTTGATTGGGAATCTTATCGGCGGGTGGTTTGATAAAGATCGTTCCACATTAAATCTCCCTCCCCTTCAAGGGGAGGGATGGGGTGGGGATGGGGTTCTCTCGCGGACTGAGTGTCTGCATAAGCAACCGAAACCCATCCCCCACCCAACCTCCCCCTTGAAAGGGGAGGAGTAAAAAAACAAGCAACACCTCTACAGCCCATGCACAACAAGGAGCAAGCATGAACGCACGTCAGAATTTTGCACACACAGTCACTAAAAGCAATGACCCACAAAAGGAACAAAAAGACCTGCTGACCTATTGGCTAGACCAATGGGCCATGTGGATGAACAACAACCACGCAGAAATCGCCCGCGACACCGGCATCGGTGGCGGCGTCATCGGCAAGAACGCCCTTAGCAATTATTCCGTTGCTGCCGATGATTGTCACGCCGTCTGGGATATAGAAAGGGATAAAAAAGTCAAAGAGATCGACGCCCTCATCAACGATCTGCGCCTCGAACAACCCTGGACCTACTGGGCCATCTGCAAACACCTGGGCCTCATGAACTTCTGGAAATACCCCAAGCTCGACCCGCAAGAAGCTTTTATCAATGCGCTCGATGAACTGCAATACCTGGTCGAAGAACGCAAGCTGGTTTTGTAAGCGCAACACAATAAACCGCGCACCCTGCACATTACCGTACTGTGTGGGGTGCGCCATGCGCACCGTCTTTCACGCATCTTTCTGCAATTTCCCACATCAAAACCTGGTGCGCGCGGCGCACCCTACTAATCGACAAACATCGCTGTATCACGATCGTGATGGTGGGCAAGATTTTCTGCGGATGCGGCTTTAGCCGCGAATGCTTGCAAGGGCCGCGATGCTCGCGCCTAAAACCGCTCGCACCAGTAGCAATTGCGCTTGCACAGAGTGCATGGCCATGCGCAACATGAGCTTGGCTGTGCGATATCAACAAGGCGACGAGCCTGCACCTTCCGCTCAAAAAACTCAAACATGCATGCGAGCTTGCAAAAACTGCCAGCCGCCCCCCTAAGACGCTCGGCTATAATGTGCAAAAAACTACTCAGGCACACTTTATGCGCATCATCAGCACCCTCATCTCATTCATTATCCTTGTCAGCGGCCCTGCATGGTCCGCAGAGTTCAGCACAAAAGAAAAAGAAATATTGTTTGGCCCTAATGGCGAACTGATGAGCGCTTGTCAGCGCGAGATGCAGACATTGGAAAAAACGCTCTTTGCGCCTGACAAATTTCCAACCCAGATGGTGGAATTATTGAAATGGACTTCCGGCATGGTCAACCCATCTGAATATTGCACTTGCGTTGTTGATCGCGCCAGCACCAAGCTGACCCCGGATATACTCAAAAATCTGTCGCCAGAAGATGGCAGGGCTTTGGGCAGACTGACAGGACAGGAGTGCGTGCTGGCAAAAATGCAGACGCAGAAATCCGGCTTTTGTCATGCCATCATGAGCGACGTCATCTCGATCAGCCCGCCAGGCGCATGGGATGAATCAAAAATGCCCGAAGTCTGTAGCTGCATGCAAGACCGCTTTAATCAATTGACCCCGGCAAAATTTGAAAAATTCTTCAAATATACCCCTGTCGATTACAACGCCTACATCAACTCTGGGCTATCGCCAGACACCGATACCCTCAATGGCAGCATGATACAGTGCGGGTTTTTAAAAATGAAAAGATAAGCTACTTAATGCTGATTTGCTGTTTTCACCAACGCTGTTTTGAAAGGCAATAAAATGAAATTTTTATGGACATTGTTTTTGTTCATGGCATCCGGCTGGGCTTGCGCCGGTGATCTCGATAAAATTACAGGTAAATATAATTATGAGCAATACCGGCTCACGATGGCCAACGGTAAGACTTTGTCGATGAGTGATATCGGTGCAAAAAGCATAACCATAGAAGTAAAAAAAGATTCGACCATCGCAATGAAAATGTTCATGATCGATGGAAGAACCATTGCATCGGATGCGCTCATCAAAGAAATCAAGATCAACGGAAATAAAGGATACTGGATCGCACAGTGGCCTGAAATGAACTATCCAGTCAAAAAGCTTTTTTCAATCAATGGCAGCCAGATTGAATATGACATCAAATTTGAAAATGCACAGGATTTGTCACGCTACGGCATGCATGAACATGCTGTTCTCAGAAAAACCAATGCCTCCTGATCAGGTTTAACTGCCGTACCGGTAATATGTTCATCTATGGCTGCTCTTGATAAACCAATGCTTAACCTGGAACGAAAGACACTTGTCATGGATGTACTGAATAACAACGGTAATTCAAAAAAATCATTTACCCAGTTCGTATTGCTTATGATTTCGATAGCCTGCCTGGGTTGGTCCTTGTATTATTTTTTTGAATTTTCCCCGTCAAGTGACCGGCCTTTTCGCTTGACTGCTTTTATACTGTTGTGGCTCAAGGAAATCATAGTGCTGGCACTGGGTTTGCTCGTGCTTGTTTTCTGGCTTGTGGATCGTGCTATCAAATTCATCAGGCCATCAAAAAAAGGGCACACAAGTCTTGCTAAACGCAGCCAGGAAAATTAAACACTTCTGGCAGTGACAAGGCCATCCTCTTCAATTTGAACGCAACCGGCTGCGGTCAGCGTTTGCCGCACATCTTTGCTTCGTAGGTCTTGAGGTCTGGTGTCAGCCCCACTTCCTGTCTAAAGATGTCGGCTTTCCCGGCATCTTCCAGTTGATAGACGCCACAGCCATCTCTATTGTTGACGATCTGGGTGCCATATTTTTGCGGCTTCCCATGCAGCATGTTAATGCGGTCATACATCAGCGCGTAGTTGCGGCCCGGGCTCTTGCCCGCGCGATAATCTGCCTCAACATGTATCAGCGCAAATTCCATGAGTGGCCAGTCAGTGACTGCATGCTGGGCGATGAAAAAAGCTCCCTCACTTGCCTTTGCCCCTACTTTGTCCACCGAGGGCCAGCCTATGGCCTTGATGATTTCCTTGAGTCTGGCCAGATTGTTTTTATCCGTCTCTATCAGATTGTCGATGGTCCTGGGGTCATCCCTGTCAAAATTCTTCCTGGCATCTTGGTCTTTTTTAAACATTGCAATAAGTTCTTCGCTGTACGCGCTGACATCTTCAAGTGCCCAACCTTGTGAAGGCAGTGCACATACCAGCAGCGCCAGACCAGCCAGTCTGCGCAAGCTCTGTCGCGTGCCAGGTCGCTTCAGTAGTGTAAATCCATGCATGGCAGTCTTACTCCCTTTGTTGGGCAATGCTTAACTCATGTTGCCGCAGCTTATTCTTTTTTCTTTATCGTAGGCAGGTCATAACCCAGTTCATTCAGAACAGAACATGTCAATTTGCCGCTTTGATACAAGGCCAGCATCTCATTTTGTATGTTCAACTCTTGTGCAGTTTCTTGATTCACGCAAAAACCGTTGCGGGCGAAATTCCACCACATAGTTTGTAATTTCCCTTCCTGATCCTGGCGCGCGAGTAAGTAAAAATCATTCTTTTCCCAGTGACGTTCCATAGGCATGTGCCAAGCCGTCAGTAAAGCCGGGCCACGGGTATTGCTGACATGGCCGACGAGGTTTTCTTGCAGCATGAAATCGACCCAGAAATAACTGGTAAAGTCCACGGTGTTGGGTTTGCGGGACCTTGGATAAGGCGGCCCGTCTCGGATGTCATAAATCGCTGCCTTGAACAACACCACAGGAGTAGGTGGAATGCTGGTGCACGCGGCAAGGCCCGCGAACATCAGTCCCGATGACAGGTGTTTGGACCAGGTTTTGAGAGGATTTTTCATATAGCTATGTTACCTAAAATATTGTGCTTGCAATATCTTTTTCAGGACAGTAACCTAAATGGCTCGTAACGAGCGGTGCATTACAATGCACACTAGCTGACGTTCACAAAAAAGCGGCATGCAATTTATTATGATTATTTCTGTATAAGCAGGACAGCAAACATACCTGTGCCAAAAGGAAACGAGAATGAACAAGACAGATGATGAAACCAGATTTCAAGATGGCGATAAGGTGACCTGCCTTGAATGCGGTCAGTTCCTCGCTGTTATTTCGGAAGAAGGTATTGTGCCTGGACCTGAAGAGCTCTTGTTGGCCAAAGCAGTTCCTGTTCCGCATGTAGGGTGGTTTTGTGGACAGCAATGTGGAAACGCTTTCGAGCGCAAAATTGGATGTACCTTCGAGCGCGATCTTGACGGTAAGATTAATTATTACGGGGTTTAGCACCATCGTGCAGGTGCCGTAATATAAGCGTGAGGTGTGGCGCAATGTATAGTAACCTGAGCACCCTGCATCACGTCATTTTGCAAAAATACGATTTGCAAAAAACGATTTGCCAAAACCGACACCATGCCGCCAGTAGGGTGCGCCGTGCGCACCGCTTCACACGCAAAATTCTGCAATCATCCAATTCAAAGCATTCAATTCAAAACCCGGTGCGCACATTGCACATGTGTGTTTGCACAGTGCCGTTTGTCCCGGCACCTGTAATAGTTTCAGACTGGCGCCTGGATGACGGCTGTGCTGTACAGTGAATGCAATTCCCAGCCCAGGCTGGCATACAGTGCCCGGCCCTGGGGTGTTGCCACCAGTGCACCGCCGTGAATGCCGTGCTCTGCCGCGATGGTTTCCAGTTGCTTCATGAGCAAACGCCCCAGGCCGCGCCGCTGGTGTGCCGCTTGCGTTTCTATGCTGTCATAGATGGCGAGCCCATCGACCAGCACGATGCGCCCGGACGCGGCCACTTCATCCTCTGTCGTCAGCACCCGCACCGTGGAGATGGACTGTGCCGGTGCGATATCGAGTTTATATCCCGCTGGTAAATCCGGCGCTTCTGGCATGCTGGCTGCCAGCGTCATCATGTAACCGGGGCGCTGTATGATCCAGTGTGCAGGCAGCATGGCCTGTAGTGCGGCAGCGGACGTGCAGGTTTTCAAAAAAATCCAGGGTTCGTTGATGCTGTGGGCCAGCTCTGCGATATCTGGCAACAAGCCAGGGAAAACATAACGTGCCTTTTGCTCAGGCCAGCCTACATCAACACGCCAGCCACCATGCGCAGCGACAGGCTGGGCCGTGTCTCGTGTCAGCGCCCAGCCCTTGAGCCAGCGCCCGACCAGCTCAGGGTTTGCCTGTAGCGAGGCTGCATGGTCTTCTTCTGGATAACGCAGATACTGTTGGCTCGGGTGTTGTGTACTGAGGTGTGTGCTCATTGGTTCGTCCCTGAGTGTGGGTTCTTTATTATACCCAGCTCGTATTGCCCATGCTTGTTTCCTGGCTTGTGGGCCTTGCTGTCAAATCCATCAGGCTATTAAAAAAATGGACGCACAGGTCTTGTGAAACCCGGCCATGAAAATTGTGTACTCCAAGTCCGATGTACCCGTAAAGTAGGGAGCGCCATGCGCACCGCTTTCTGCGCAATATTTTGCAAGCATCCAATTCAAAACCCGGTGCGCATGGCGCACTCTACCGGACGTCGAACACACATATCAGGTCAGGCCGCTCCTGCAGTTGATAGCAAACCAGTAGGGTGCGTCTTGACGTACCGTCTTTCTGCGCTTTCCCTGACCATTGACCATATGGTGCGTCAAGACGCACCCTACAAAAAAACGACGCCTGCTTGCTGCATGGCGTCGTTTTTTATGTCCCTGCGCGCGTAACGCATGAACCTGGCTATCGGTTGACAGGTGACATGCCGTTTAGAACAACAACACTAAGCCCCATGTTCTGTGGTTTTTTGCGTCAACGCAATGTAGCCGGGCGGCGTTTTTGGCTTACGTAGCGACACTACGGAATGCAAAACGAAACGCAAACCAAGCAAGCAACCTAAACATAAAGAGGGAAATATCATGAACAAACTGATCATCGCCATCATCGCTTCCACAGTTGTTATGGGTAGCGCATTTGCGCAAACTCCAGCTTCTGCATCTGCTACTGCTGCCTCCAAGCCAGCAACAGCCGCTGCCTCAGCGAGCGTCGCTAAATCTGCACCAGCCGCTAAAGTGGTCGCAGCTTCGGCTTCATCTTCAACATCTGCCAGCGCAGCAACGCCAGCAGCAGAAAGCAAACCAGCAGCTTCTACACCAGAAGCCAAGCCAGCCAAACATGAAAAACATGTCAAGCATGGTAAAAAAGAAGTGAAAGCAGCAGGCGCATCTGCCGCAGCAAGCGCAGCATCGAAATAAGTCTTAAATAAGCATCAAATAAGTATAGCTTCAGATGGCATGCCGGCAGCCAGACGCTGCCGGTGAATCAAGTAAAACAAACAAACCGCTCACAGACATATTAAGGATTATCACCATGAACAAGCTCATTACCGCCCTGATCGCTTCTACTGTTTTGATGGGTAGCGCATTTGCACAAACGCCTGCTGCACCAGCCAAGGCAGCTTCTGCCTCTGCTGTTGCCAGCACACCTGCACCAGCTGCAAAAGCCGCATCGGCATCGGCCATGGCTTCTACTCCAGCAACACCAGCAGCAGAAACCAAAGCAGAAGTCAAACCTGCGGTAGAGAAAAAAGCAAAGCATGTGAAGCATGCCAAGAAAGAACATACGGACAAGAAAGCGGACGATGCCAAGGCAGCTGCACCAGCAGCATCCACGCCAGCAGCATCGAAGTAAGCCGCTAAGACTGCACCCGGGTGGGCTAACACAGCCGCAAGGGTTGCAATTAAAAAAATCGACGTGCCTCCGGTTTGGAGCGCACGTCGATTTTTTTTGTTGCCGCGAAGTGTCCTGGGTAAAATTTTTAGTTTATTATTCACTAGAACTCAACAGGCATTTCCCCTGAAGCGATGGGAAAATTGTGGATGGGGCACCTCGCCGGGCGACAGATTTGCCGATTCAAACTCAACAGATAAAGGACGCACGATGGAAGTACATGGCATGAATAATCCATTCCCTATACGGTCTACCTTTGGCGATGCTCCGGTGGGATCAGTGCTGATTTATGCAGGTGAGACCAGCTCACCTGAAGGTGAGCCACGAAATATTTCGCCCATCGAACCCTTGGGCTGGATGGTTTGTGATGGACGCACGCTTGAGCCTAGCCATTACCCCGAATTGTTTGCGGTGCTTGGTTACCGCTACGGTGGACAGAATGATCAATTCCGCATCCCCGACTACCGCCCTGATCCCTCATCCGGCACAGGTACCGGAACTTCCAAAGGCAATGACATAAGAGATGCCGCTTACATCATTAAGTTTAGCTATGGTCATACTTTTGTCAGGTAATGTAGTCAGCAGATACGATCAGCACAGCGCAATCGTATGCAGGACTAGTGGACTGCAACAGTGGAATCGAGAGTGAAAGACATGCGCCCGGCGCATCAGGGCAAGACAAAGGTGGAACAAATGAGCACAGCGATAGCGGGGCTATCGCGAGTATTTGCAACGCAGCCATGATCGTCGCGCGCATGGCAGGGCCAACAGCGCTACCAGGTAGGGTAGATGGTTTTTGTTGAGCTGGAGTTTCATCTGCGGACCTCAATAGAGTGGGCAAAATAGCGCAAGTCATTATAGAGCAAAGGTGTAACAATGTTTTTTTATGTTCTTATAGTCAAAATCAGTGTTCCCAAGTGTGGGTAAGCCACTCCGGCAAGCTTGCGCAGAGAGCCAGGCAGCGTGCCCCAATTCTGCGCACCCAGGGAGGTAGTCGTAGGTACGGTTAGCGCAGCGTAACCGTACGCATGGCAAGTGTCGCTATCTGAGGAAATTGAAAGTCACGGCGGCGACGATGCAGTGTTTTTGGCAGATCGAGAATGTCATGTTGTAGAGATTGTTTTTTTCTTCGCTCATCTTTGGGGAGCGTATTTATTTTGAGACATTCATGCGTACTCACGGGTACGATTGCGCTGCGCTAATCGTACCTACGAGAGTATGGCTGTCGTGAGTTTTTCAGGATGGATTGCATTTACTCCCCGCCCTGACAGGTCTGCGCCGCGCTGTCTTTTGGCCACGCATCCGGCTTGCTGCCAAGTGTGAATTCATGCAAGGGCAGAGGGGCGGGTAGTTGGGCAAAAGCGTGGGCAAAAGCGGCAGACTTTTCTTCCACACGGCGCTTGCCATTGTATGACCAGCGCACCTGGCTGTTGCCGAGATAGTTGATACTGCATCCGGCCAGCTCTTGCAGGATGCGCTCTATCTTGTCATCAGTCCTGATTTGCTTAGCCTTCATGCCGGCGAGTATCAGCTTTTCTCCTTTTTTCCTGAACTGGTAAGAATAGGTGATTTGTTCGCAGCAATCCTGAAAATCGATGGCATCGATAAACACACTGCCATTGTCTATTCTCGCATACGTGCTGGAACTGTTGATACCCCGTCTTGCGCCGAACAGGTCTGGCCAAAGCTTTGACCTGCCCAACAGGCTGATATCGCTCTTCCGGTTAAGGTCGGTGTCTTTCGCACGCTTGTCTGTGTTTTGAAGTACCACCAGGGCAGAATGACGAACCAGTTCATCATCCCTGAAGCTGACGATCAGCGCATGGGTAAAATTGCCCGCCACCTTGCCTTCACCCCGGTACCGCTCAACAAATGGCCGGGCATCTTGCCATTGCTGCGTCTCAGGAAAAGCCGAGCGGATCAGCTGGATGATATTTTCAGGCGGGCTCTGCTCGTACAAAACCGTGTCTGCCCAGCTTGCAAGCGGCAGCAGGGTGCAGATCAATAACAACAGTACCCGTGTCATCCAGCTTTCCTTTTTTTATGTTTTGATCGCTTATTTTTAATCGATTATCTTGGATGGCTTTTTTTGATAGCGCAGATCAGGCGTAGCAAAAAATCATCCAGATCGTGCCAAGATAAAGACCTGTTATCATGTGCTGATTTTATCCCTCATTTGAATAAAATGGAGTGCATCGCATGAAAATTCCTTATCTCCTGTCGCGCCATCTGTTATCTACGTGCCTGCTGGCGACGATCGCCTTGTTTGCGACTGCTGCTGCGGCTAAAACCAAGGCGAAGGCCCCCGAGCAGGCACTCGACCTGTCCCTGATCAATCTGATCGCGACGCCAGAGCGCTATCACGGCAAGCTGGTGAACGTCACAGGCTATATTTTCGTCGGCACGGAAAACATGTCCATCTGCCCTTACCCGGTCGAAGTGTCCAGCAAGGACTGCGTCTGGATCAATATCGATTCTGGCCCCACGGCCAGTGATGCTGATCAGGAGAGAATTTTCAAGAAGCTGGCAGCGCTAGAAAAATTCAATAAAAAAACCGCGACCATCATCGCCAGATTTAATAAGAACCATCAAGGCCACTTTGGCGGCTGGTCTGGTGAGCTGACAAAGATAGTTGATGTGTATGATTACAGGGATCAGTCAGCGCGGGAAATCAGTGTGTGGAAATAAGCGTGCGGAAATCTCTTGCAAGGAAATAAAATCACAGCCCACGTTCACCGACACTGGATGCAGCAAGTAATAAGTAGGTACGATTAGCGCAGCGTAATCGTACGCATGCCAACCGCCACTAACTGATGAGATTGAAAGTCACCACGACTTCAATATAGTGTTATCAGCAAAGACTGCAAAGTTGTTGAAGCAGGTATTTTGCGATGCTCAGATTTTCGTGAGACTGTGATTATTTTGGCGCACATCATGCGTACGATTACGCTGCGCTAATCGTACCTACGAGGCTGACAAAGATAGTTGATATTTATGACTACAGGGATCAGTCAGCGCGGGAAATCAATGTATGGAAATAAGCGTGCGGAAATACCTCTTGCAAGGAAGCAAAATCACAGCCCACGTTCACCGACACTGGATGCAGCAAGTAGCAAGTAACAAGTAGGTACGATTAGCGCAGCGTAATCGTACGCATGCCAACCGCCACTAACTGATGAGATTGAAAGTCACCACGACTTCAATGTAGCGTTTTCAGCAAGGACTGCAAAGTTGTTGAAGCAGCTGTTTTTCGATGCTCAGATTTTTTTTGGGGCTGTGATTATTTTGGCGCACATCATGCGTACGATTACGCTGCGCTAATCGTACCTACGAGGCTGGCTGGCTTTTGCTGAAAATATTCCTTTGCAGGATGATGGCGCAGAGGCTGCTGCCGCTGCTGCAGCCGTATAGATGAACATGCCTAGTGCCAGGCTGATGCCAGCAGTGATGTGCAAGCGAGGTATGATCTTCATGCGATATGTTTTTGCGAATTTACGATGGATATAGGGCGGCACGTAGGTACGATTAGCGCAGCGTCATCGTACGCATGTTGGTCGTCAATGTCTATGGAGATCGAATGTCATCACGACTTCAATATAGTGTTTTCAGCAAAGACTGCAAAGTTGTTGAAGCAGGTATTTTGCGATGCTCAGATTTTCTTGCGACGGCGATTATTTTGGCGCGCATCATGCGTACGATTACGATTACGATTGCGCTTCACTAATCGTACCTACAATTGCCTGCGAGTCACTGCAGGTTCAGCCGCCTGGTAATAACGGCGCATGCCAGGGAGAAGAAACAGGCAGGCATAAACGCAGAGTGACACGATCAGTGTTTGTAGGGCCAGATCACCGATATTCAGACCTTCTTGCGCCATCCATGTCGATGGATATAAGGCCAGCATCAGCAACAATGCTGGCTGCATGAATACGAATACCCAGCGCGCCCAGGGTTTGCGTGCTGCCATACCCCATGAACCCGCCGTCATCATCGCTAAAAAAACTGCAAGCCCAACAACTGTATCGGTAGTCCAGAGCTCAAGGTAAGTCATTTCCTGGCCATTCACTTCCCAGTTAAACAGGGGCTGCAGCAATAACAGCAGCATCAGCGGACACACAAGCATCCATCCATGACACAAGATGCGTATCACGAGCGGAAGCTCTTTCGTGTTGTTGATCAGGTGTGAAAGCTTGGATATCATCGGGTTCGCAAGAGTAATTGATTGGAAACTGCCGCTATTTTATCGCAATCTGTTTCAAACCCGGTGCTTACCTATGCATCGATGATGCTGGATGCCAGGTCAGGCTCCGGCATGCCGGGTTTGTGCGAAATAGCAAAAAAGCCGCGATGTCATTTTACTCCGTATCGTAGGGCGCAATCTAATGCGCCGAAGGGGCAAGGGCAGAAATTTTCCCTTGCACAGAGCATCCTGGCGTCATGGCAGTTTCGATTGGCTTGCGACGCGGGCTCAATGCCATCGATCCAATAATCGCGTAAGTCTTGTTGCCCAATGAGTCAAAAAAACAGGCATCATGACAATTGGCGCAGCAGGTCTCACTGTGTGCCAATGTCTGCATCTTGCCTGCAAAACTCCTGCAAAGTGCCTTTATGTGCCGGAAAATTCATTTTTTGTGGAATGTGGTCTTGCTATAATCGCTGCTTTATATTTTGCAGTCATTACGCACCTCTTGAGACGGATAAGCTTCATGCACATTACAACTTCTTCTTTTTTACTTTCTACCGCAAGAAAATACCTGCTCGCCGTGATTGTGCTGGTCTTATCTGGCTGTGTCACACTGGAACCGGTACTTCAAGTTGCCGACAAACCAAAATCAGATGTTGGTTATGTCGCGGGTGCATTCGTCTTTTCGGGCGGGGGAAGCTATGCCCTGGGTGTTACCAATGTTAATGGCGGCGAAGAATTTGTTTTGCCATTTATTGACCCGGCTGTTTACAAGACAATGACAAGGGTAGCGCAACTCGACAGGGTGACAATGATCCAGCTTCCACCTGGCCGGTATCGTGTGTCCAGCTGGTTAATCTATGACTATTTAACGAAAGAAAAAGTTGCCAAGAAAACTTTACCTGAAAATGAGCGGGGCCTTGAATTTACCGTGACCCCAGGACGAGTGAGGTATCTGGGCAAATTTTCAGGTATGACCACCCCTAGTGGCTTTAGAACGCAATTCAGGGTTGAATCGCAACGCATTACTGCGAAAGACCTCTCGCTGCTGCTTGAAGTAAGTTATCCCAATTTCACGATGGACCTGCTGGATGCACAACCAGGCTCGGTATATTAAAACTTGATCGGTACGCTATGTTAAAGACTTCATTCCTCATACTTTTGCTGGCGCTGCTTGGTGGCTGCGCTCATACCATTACCATCCAGCCTGAACTGCGAAACGTTAGCTTGCCCGCCTCCATCGAACCGTTGTCAAGGCGAGTTGCGTTTTATCTGCCTGATGAGCTGCGCAATGTAAAGGTGACGACACCAGCGGGAGGTGGTGACAGTGCGTCCTATATGCCTTACCGCGACATGGAGCTCGGGCTCTATAAATTGTTGAAGAATACCTTCGTCAGCGCAATACGCCTGACAGATCCGCCTGACCTTGCCGACCTGAAGAAGCGCGATATTCATTACCTGGTGACACCGACTATTAGCACAAGTTCTTCATCGCAAAATAGGGCTTCATGGGCACCTACGAGTTTTACTTTGACATTGCAATTTAAGCTGGTCGATGTATCAAGCGGTAAGGTGTTGCTGAGGGAGGTTGTGGGTGAAGGCAAATTTGACCAAGAAAAAGAAGCAGCTTATTCCCCTGCTGCCCTGTACGGATCAGAAGCCGCACGCCGGGCTGCGCTTGCCGCCATGCTGAAGATGCAAAATAGCCTGCTGGCCGCTCCTGATTTTCGTTGATTTTTTTGTCAGTGCGCGCCCTGACATGGGCGCATGTCCAATTTTTAAAATCTCACCGATCATCCACCGTCCTGGGCCTGCATGAATAAAAATCAAAGTGGCACCCTCGCTTTTTGTTTACTATTGATTGCCGTAGACCTCTCTGCACAGGAAGTGGATACGCCTGTCCAGCAAGTCACGATTGCCACAATGCGTGACCCGCAATGGATGTCCTACCGGGACGCCTACAAGGCGCTGAGATGGCACGACGACTACAAGAAAGATAAGAATTTTGTCCGCGTGACTTTTGATCTCAAACCCAAAGATCGCCAGGCATCGTTAAAAGACCTGCGCCTTGAATTGATCGGTAAAACGACACGGATGGAATTGCCTTTGGATGAAGGTCTGACGACCTCCATACCAGATATTAAGCAGGCCTATGAAGAAGACGCCGAATTCAGGTTGAATCGTCAAGCTGGCACTTTTTATTTTCAATACACAGGATCGATTAAGCTAAATCTCAATGGCGTTTACCCACTAGCTGACCTGCACCAGGCTTGTGACCAGTTGCTAAACTACCTGCGCGATGCACGGTTGAGTTTTCGACTCAAAACCGCAGGCAAAAAATGCATCGCTGTCAAATTTCATTACCCTGAGCGTATTGCCAAACCACGACTTTTTTATAAAAATGAATCAGGCGAAATGGTGGCAATTAGCCTGATGAAGCCATTAGAAAAAATCCCTGGTAATGCTGTCGCGTTCCGCTTCCCTGAACAACAGAAAAATGTTGAAATCATCGCAGAAGATTTGCCCTTATCTATACACGGCATTTACGATTAAAGAAAGATGCAGCGACGACGAGTGCCGTATCGTTTTATGCCTGTTTACTTTTCATCATTTTGTTTTTTTCCGTCTCTTAGTTCTTCAAGATATGGCCCTACCCAATACAGGAAAACAAACGAGCCTATGCTGAGACAGGTATTCAATAAAAGTAATACAGGCCTGTCGTCCAAATAGTTCCCGAAGGCGATTATCCAGGGCAAGGCGGCACAATACAAGGCCACTGAAAGCCGGCTTTTCATATTCAATTTCATCTCTTATATGCCCTTGCCATCATGCTGGTATTGATCGGTACATCGTGGTGCTTCGTCATTGCGCCATGTAAATAGCAAGCCCAGGCCACCCATGCGCACGCATCGCTGATAATGTTCACCTACTGCGGCCTTGTCGTACTCGCCCTGAGTTACGTTCAAGGCTATCGGTTCTGGATTGTTCTCACCTCGAATGGTGAGTATGCGTGAAGGAAATTTACCGTGATAGGCTTGCTTGTAAATGATAGTTCCTTCTAGCAGGACGGTGGTTTTATCTGCGCTCAATGCATTCACCAAAAATACGTGGGGAGTGCTTAAAAATGTCAAGCAGGAAAAAACAAGGAGCATGAGAAAGCCTGTTGTCAGCAAACCGTAACGCATGAATTCCACGATGTGCTTGCGCCAATATGTGCCGCATATTGCCATCACAACTAACACGGCAATAGCTGCATAGCTGAAGGCAAGTGGCCAGTCCTCATTCATATCGTCCAGTTGCATCATGCATGCCATCCCGCTAAATGCATACGCAAGAAAACACAAGACCGGCGCGTTACTTTTAAACTTCTCTTTGGTGTATGTGTACATCATGTAAGCTAAGAATAATGATCAGCAAGTAGGCACGATTAGCGCAGCGCAATCGTACGCATGTCAGTAAAATCCTGTGATACCCAAAGCTGGTCTTCCTGAGAAATTGCAGAATAACATTTTTTGCTCTAGCGCCATATCAAGGCGAGGATTTTTGTGCGCTTTTGTAATTTTATGGACATCATACGTACGATTACGCTGCGCTAATCGTACCTACGCGGGTTGAGGGAAATGGAATAAATTTGCTAGCTTAGTAAAATTCAATACCTGAAAAACTGACATTCAACAATAGTGTTTCTTCCCAAATACCACTCCAATAGCATTGCGCGCCTGCAATAATCGCATCTTTGATGTCATTCAAAGTTTTCGTCGATTTTGTTGGTATCAGCACCTTTGTAATGGTGAATTCAAAAAAACTTCCTCCGTCGTCAGAACGTTTAATGGCATGGTAGGCTTCAAAAGCTATTGCACATCCTTCCCATATCAAGTTGTAATAACTTGGCCCTTCTCCTCTTTCCGGTGGCTGATTACCCTGACCGCCGAGACTCAAAAAAACGATGCCTCTATCCTCATCTTCAGCATAGGAAGTTTGAAATACAAATATGGGTCCGCATACCTGCTTTTTGTATTCTGTCCGCTTTTCAGGCGTAATATCTTTATATATGAATGTCATGGCGATATCATTTGATTTGAAAACCAGGTTACCACAGCTCGTGTAGGTACGATTAGCGCAGCGTAATCGTACTCATGGTCAGCAGCAATTTTCCAGGCTGCTTCAAAATCACGGCTGCTTTATGATGTTGAATCAAGTATACATCACACTTATGCGCAAAGCAGGACAGACAGCGATCATCGGATTTTCTTGACGTCTATAGCTTTTTCCGGCATCGCATGCGTACGATTACGCTGCGCTAATCGTACCTACGGGCCTTCAAAAACGAAAGTTGTAGCTACGTGCCTGATTGATTTAACCCACCATCATTGTTTAACAATATAAGTATTTAATTCTTTGACAAATGCATTGGTTATAAGAGGAATATTTTCCAAAAGATTGCGTCCATAAATATCCAGACGACCACCTGCACCTGGATAGAAACTGATCCAACCCATGCATCTCGTCGCTCCGTTAACGTAGGGAACATCGACATAAAGTAACTGATCTTTTTCTGTTACCTGGATGTCGTAGCACATGAATTTTGTGCTACTCCCATTAAAACTCCGTGCATCCTGAAACAGGAACATTGGGTCCCATTTTGCTCTGTCATTTAGGTTCTTCGGCAGATGTGATTCGGCCGCATATCCTCCGAAAGGCAGAAACAATATGTTTTCGTGACCTGGAAGCACAAAGGAACCCGTCATTTTCCATTTTGGAATTTCACTTTTTTTGTAAGATGCTTCTTCTGGCATTGCGAAATCTGCAAAAAAATCAACTTTTAATCCTTCGTATAACCGGTCTCCAGTGACTAAATCTACGGTGCGCACGAGCTTTCCGTTATGCCAATGGAAAAAAAACGTCCCGGTCTGCATTTCACAATTTGTATTTGGTTTGCCAAGCCCACCAACTAAAGTAGGTATCCGCATGCTGAATCCTGCAGCAGTTTTAAACTCATCAAAACTGTATATTTTCTTCTTTGGGCCGGACAAGTCTGCAACGTTTGGATATTCAATAACTGGTCCTATTTCTTTGAAAGCAGGCTTACAGTAGATATCCGGATTATTTTCGGCCGTGCTCTGGCTGTTCTTCCTGCAGCCGGATAGACCTGAAAATGCGATAGAAATCAACGCTGCAAACGCTATATATTTTTTCATGAGGAATTTATTACGATGCTTGCTCAATGTTGTAAACTTGGTCCCTGCTTAAGGAACGTCAATATGTCTTGGATGCAGACATGATTAGCGTAGCGTCATCGTTCATGGCACACACATATCAATCGCCACCACCAATCTCCACCGCCACGTCGCCACACCAATCTACAGGATACACGCCTGCATTCACATATTGGTGAAAAGTCGAATAAGGCCAGTCGCAAACGCGCTGGACCAGGCCATGTTTGAATGGATTGACATGCACGTAATCGACATGTCTTTGAAAGTCCAGCTCGTCGCGTATCAGATGTTCCCAATAGTGGCGCTGCCAGATACTGCGCTCACCTGCTGCCAGCCGTGCAGCGGAGAGGGATTCTGTTTTGGGCAGGGCGCGTGAGAAACCACTCTTGATGAGCCGCCAGCGCAGGCTGAAGTTGCTGTCACCTTCAGGCAGGGTGAAGATGCAATGCATGTGCTCTGGCAAGACTACCCAGGCATCTATATGAAAGGGATATTTACTGCGCACATTTTTGATCACCTGCCGCAAGAGTTCAATCTCGCGTACCAGCAGGTCATTGCCTTGCCTTTGCAGCAGATTGACGGTGAAAAACCATGTGGCTCCCGGGACGAATGCGCGGCGGTAATTGGGCATGGTATTTTTTGGTGGGTTCAGGTGATTTTGCGGGGATCATGCGTACGATTACGCTGCGCTAATCGTACCTACGAGCCTACTTCCATTTTACTAAAACTGCCAAAGACATCAACAGGAACAGCAAAGATAGAAGAGCAGGGGTTTTCATTTCGTAGTATTTCTTTGCGGCTTCATCCTCGTCAATGGGGGCTATCTGGGTGAAGAAAAAAACTCGTAGAAATACAACTGCATACAATACCAGCGACCAAAAAAAACTGGCCGGGAATATACTACCTCCGTCGTCCATATTCAGCACTCTTACAGGGATTTTTATGATTTCACCCGACAAATTGACAAGTGCGTTGGTGAAATCGTTGCCGCTGCCAACCGTTAAAATGATGCAGAGTACTGAGAAAAAGAAGACAGGAAGAAAAATGGCGGCATATAGTCCTGCTGCAATCAGGGCTTTTAAAATGCGTAAGGTCTTGAGCTTGCCCGACGGTGTCTGGTTTGAACTGGTCATTACTTCTTAGTTTCTATACTGAGTTATTTTTTTCCGCGAATCGGTGTGGCTGATTTGGTGATGGTCCGCTCGTGTAGGTACGATTAGCGTAGCGTAATCGTACGCATGGTCAGCCGTAATTTTTTAGGCTGCTTCAAAAGCATGGCTGCTTTATGATGTTGAATCAAGTATACATCACACTTATGCAAAGAAGGATGGGCGGTGATCATGGGATTTGCTTGAGGCCTGTAGCTATTTCAGACATCTCATGCGTACGATTACGCTGCGCTAATCGTACCTACGGGTCCTAGGCTAATCGTACCTACGAGTTGATGGCCTTTATTAATGAATTCAGCTCATTTTCAAAATTACATGCAGGCACAATTTTGAGTCCCTTCGCTTTTAGCGCAGAGAGCAATGACGCTAGCGAATTCAGATATAACTGATGGTCAATGTCTTGTGCATTATCTGGTTCTATCTCAAGATAAAATGGCCACTCAACGAAATCGTCTGGCTCGGTTATGAATTTTGCGTGCTTATTGACAAAAACGTCTGCGACAAAATATGTGCCGGATACCGATCTCCTTTCAACTCTTCCATCAAGTATCGTGGAAATGAGTGTGATGAGAGAAGCGTGGCTGACGTTCCCATCTAAATAAACTTTACAGTAAAGATCAGGTGACATTTTTCCCACTTAAATTCTGGATGCCTAGTAGGTACGATTAGCGCAGCGTAATCGTACGCATGTTTTCAGATCAAGTCGTTCTTTTTTTATGTGGCCGCCTTCCGATTTTCAATCAAAATAAACCATGTTCATGTTGAAATGCACAGGTGGTGATCATGTGATATGCCGGAGTTTTTAGGGCACAGCATGCGTACGATTACGCTGCGCTAATCGTACCTACAAAAAAATAGCTACCTCACTTGCGGGCTTCCTGCACACTCACTGTCACTCGTTCCGCCAACTGCCGCGCCGCCTCTGACATTGCGGGTGCCACGGCTTCATAAGCTGGGCCGTTCAGGCGCACGGTAAACACCTGGTGTTCGCGCTTGAGCAGTTTGCGGCTGCTGTCGAGTATGACCCAGCTGGCTTCGAGGGTTAATTGTTCGCCGCTGTTGATGATTAACTGATCGACTTGTACTTTGACCTGGTAGCGAGGCAAGGTGTTGCCTGGGGTGGCAGCTATGCCTGCGTTGATGCCGGTGTCGGAGGAGAGCCAGGCGTCGGGCAGGTTTTTGCGTAGGTGGGCGGTGAGGGCATTGGTGAGTTGTTCGTCTAGTGGGGCCAGCCAGCGTTGTTCGTCGCTGACGATGGATTCTGTGGCGGATTTTTGGATGACGAGTTGCTGGCGGTTCACTGCCTCTGGCAGTTTGATGGTGGCGACGACGAGTTCATACTGTGCCTCGGCCTGGCTGGCGCTGGCCAGCGGGTAGTCGAGGCGGTACAGGTGTTCTACGGGTGGTGTGGCGCAGGCGGCTAGTAAAAGAGTCGCCAGGGAAATCGTCAGGACGTGTGTGCTTCGCATCATGGTTTTACCTTTTGTTTGCCAAACACCAGGGCGTCTGGATGGCGCTCCAGCATGTCGGCCAGGTTGGCGACGGCGCGGGCGGACTTGGCGACTTGCTTCAGTGATTCGCGCATGTCTTGTTGTAGCGGTGCGTCTTCTGCCAGCAGGGCGTTGGCGCTGTTGAGGGTGTTGCGCGCTTCTTTGAGAGTGGAGGTCAGCTCGGGCGTGACTTCAACATCAAGGCGATGCACGAGTTTTTCTGTGCTGGCGAGGGTGGTGTTGAGTTTGCTGAGCGCCTGCACGAGCTCGCCAGAGATTTTATCGAAAGGCAGCTTGTCGATTTTCTTGGCGATGCGGCCTACGGTTTCCTGGATTTCGGCCAGGCCACCACCGACGGTGGGCAGCACGGGGTAGTCGGTGCGCCAGTCCATTTTTGCCTGCGGTGCATCGGGGAAGAAATCGAGGGCGATATACAACTGGCCGGTCAGCAGGTTGCCACTGCGTAGCTGGCCGCGCAGGCCGCGGGTGATGAGGTGGTCGAGCAGCGATCTTTCTTTGGCTTCGGTATCGTCATCAGGCAGGCGGGTGCCTGTCCTGACCCTGGCCTTGAGGCGGTCTGGGTAGAGGCTGATTTCTACCGGGAAGCGCGGCAGGCGGCCATTCTCGGCAAATTCCACATTCAGGGATTTGACTTCGCCAATGACGATGCCGCGCAAATCGACAGGGGCACCTTTGGACAAACCGCGCAGGCTTTCTGGGAAATACATGAGGAAGCTGCGCACCTTGGTATCCGGCGCGCGCATGGCATGTTCGCGGTCTTCAAACAAGGGGAAGACGCTGCCTTCGAACGCGGGTTTGCCACCGGGCAGGGCGTCATCATGTTCCTGGAAGGCGAGGCCGCCTTCTATCAATGAGGTCAGTGATTCTGTAGTCACGCGCAAGCCATTGGCATCGAGCTGCATATCAACGCCGCTGGCATGCCAGAAGCGGGTGTCTTCAGTCACGTATTGATCATACGGTGCATCGATGAAGACGCGGATGGTCACGCCCTTGCCGTCACGGTCAAGCTGGAACTTGGTGACATGCCCGGCATTGATGTGGCGGAAGAAAATAGGCGAGCCATAGTTAACTGACCCAGTCTGCGCACCATGCAAGACAAATTCACGGCCTGGTGAATCGCGGTTGACCAGTGGTGGTTCTTCAAGGCCGGTGAATTCATTGGTGGTCTCGGTCGAGGTGCCGACATCGACGCTGATGTAATTGCCGGACAGCAGGGTAGAGAGGCCAGACACCGAGCCACCAGAGATGCGCGGCTTGACGATGAAGAAGCGGGTATCGGTAGCGAGGATGTCTGCGGCGCTCTTGATCAGTTGCGCCGTGATCAGTACGCGCTTGCGGTCTGGCGAGAGGGCAATTGCCTTGACATGGCCGACATCCACATCCTTATAGCGCAATTTGGTTTTGCCAGCTTCCAGCCCTTCAGCCGATTTAAAAGTGATGGTGATGACTGGCCCCTGGCTGGTCACGCTTTGCACCACCAGCCAGATACCGATGAGGGCAGCAATGACAGGCACGGCCCACACAAACGAGGGCAAACGCCGCCGTGGCCTGACCTTGACGACGGGGACGATGGCATCGACTGCATCGACGGTTTCTACAGTGCTGGCTGCTGCGTTGGCTGCTGTATCAGCTGCTGCATTGCTTTTGCCAGCAGCGGCATCACTGCTGGTAGCGTTGGCAGACTTGCCTGCCTCGGGGCCAGGATGTTCTGAAGTTGGATCACTCATGCGTCTTTGCTACCCAGATTAAACGTGAATCAAAGCTTTGTGCCGACAGCATCGTCAGCACGACCACCGCACCAAAGGCCAGCGCACCGCCTCCGGGGTGTACCGCTGCCAGGGATTTAAACTGCACCAGCGCTACCAGCACCGTGACGACATACACATCCAGCATGGACCAGCGGCCCACCGCTTCTACCATGCGGAACAGCTGGGTGCGCTGCAAGGGGTTCCAGGCAGATTTCTTCCAGCAGGTGTAGAGCAATAGACTGATGGAAAACAGCTTGAGCAAAGGCACGACGATGCTGGCAAAGAATACCAGCAAGGCCAGCGGCCATGAGCCGGTGTATAACAAGACCAGCACGCCGCTCATGATGGTGTCGTCCTGCGTACCAAAGATGGTATTGGTTTGCATGACGGGCAAGAGATTGGCGGGGATGTACAGTATCGCCGCAGCAACCAGGTAAGCCAGGGATTTGGTCAGGCTGTCTTTATGGCGCAAATGCAGGGCGGCACCGCAGACGGGGCAGTGGGTAGCGGCCTCGTCATGGGTGCAGCACAGGGCTTCGCAAATGTCGCAGGTGATCAGCCCGGCAGAGGCACCGGTCTGGCCTGCCAGCCCGGTAGCGGGGATGTGGCGGTATTCTTGCTCAGACATGGCTCACCCCGGTGGCTGCCTTGCTGGCTTTGGCGGCGTGTGCCCACAGCCAGATATTGCGCGGCGTCAGCACCGAGGTCAGTGCTGCCGTAAAAAAGATCAGCGAGGCGCAAGACCACAGGGCCGGGCCAATGACGATGTCGGCCATGTGTTGCAGCTTGACCAGCGACACCAGCAAGCCCAGCATGAAAATCTCGACCATGCTCCAGGGCCGCAGGGTTTGCAGCGCACGCAGGGGCGCGCCCAGCGCCAGCCTGGCATCACCAAAACGGATCACATACAAGAGATAGACCGCCACCGAAATTTGCAGGGCCGGTGCCAGCATGGTGGTGATGATCACCAGCAGCGAGAGAATGTGCATGCCATCATCCCACATCGCCAGCGCCGCATGAAAAAGCGTGGTGTCCCGCGTGACCTGCTGCACCTTCAGCGACAACAGCGGGAAGCTGTTGAGCAGTAATAACAGGATCACCGAAGTGATCGCCAGCGCCAGCGCCACGTCAATGCTGGCAGTGCCATTGCGGTACAAGATAGCCCGGCAACGCGGACAACTCGCCGCCTCACCCGTGGCGACCGGCACATCCGCACAGACAAGGTCGCATTCATGGCAGACAATAAATTGATGGGCAGGCTTGATGGCGGGCTTCACGTTATGGTGCAGGGTCAGGTGGAAATCAAGGAAATAGGGCAAAAATAATATGAGTGTAATCAATTTTGAAGATTAATCATAGAATAACGGCGGTGGCAGCGGTTTATTGTGATTTTGCCGGGGTTTCAGGGGCTAAAGCAGGGATTGCGGCGCGTAAGTATCTTGTTTCCCCGATGGGGAATCATAAGCAGATCACGATATGACCGTGACGCAGGGCGCATTGCAATGCGCCGCCTGAGATGCCTGCATGCCTGTCGCGATGTATTGCCAGGACTCAAGTTATAATTTAACTTGCTAAGCTACATACTATCCTTGCCTGCCATTTTCAACTGTGAATTATCCATGAGTGCAGATCAAATCGCTGAAATTATTCCTCTCGTCCGCGAGGTCTTTAATCATGCCCAGGCGACTTCAAAGAACAGCGCTGTTCTGTGTGCATCTTTCGAGGTTGCAGGAGCGAGTGATGTGTGGGCGCAAGTCACTCCTACAGAGTTAAACGTCGCTTACCCCCTGAGTCATTCGCCAGAACAAGATCTACATGACATCATTCAATTGCTACCGAAGGCAAATTTGCTCTCTTGGGAACCAATGAAATATGCTACGTGGTCGTTTGTTTCAGTAGCACCTGCCGAGCTTGCCAATGTAGTCGATCTGATTCTCACCCGGCTCTTTACGCTTGGTGACTATAGTCTCAATGGTGAAATCTTTCGACTGAATATGCCCACACCCGAGCCTTCAGCCGAGATACAAGCAGAGGATGAACTCTTACCGGAAATGTCAGAAATGGACAATGTGAACCAGAACGACAATGAGCGCTATATTGCAAAGGCTATCCATGCATGGGTTTGGTCGGGGTTTTATGATGCAAACCGCGTCAACGACATGCTTGACGATATCCTGGAAGATGATGTCGATGAAACAGACATGCGGGCATTGATTAACCGGGAATTTTCCGAGAAGAGAAAGCAGGAGCGAAAATGGCCCGATACAACGGATTGCGACAGGCTTGATACCGCCTTCGATGAGTTGAACTCCAAATTGATCATCGCCATCCACAACGCTGGATATACGACGAGTGATGGCCATGAAGACGTCAGTGAAGTTCACTCAAAAATGCCGCCGGGAACCTACCGTGGATATTGTTTTTATCATGGGCAAGATGTAGAGAGGGCGGTTGCTGGGCAGGGCATATTTCTTGCCTTTGGCGACATGCGTGACACCGAAGAGGGGAAGTTGGAGGTCGCTGAAATCATCAAAACAACATTGCAATCTCATGGCTTGTTTGTGGAATGGGATGGCGACACAAACAAAAGAATCAGTATTCCCCGGATGATTTGGCAAAGAAAATTGAGAACATCATAGATCATGAGGTCTTGTTCTTAAAATCAGAAGAGCTATTGCCCGCATTTGTCTCGCAATCACAAGCTATTCATGATGTGATCGTGACGCAGGGCGCAATGCAATGCGCCGCATGAGATGTCTGCATGCAGTGGGAAGATGCCGGTGCCATGCACGATGAATGTTGTGGATTGGTAGGGTGCGCCGTGCGCACCGTTGTATTTATTTGCATTGCCGTAACGGTGCGCATGGCGCACCCTACAAACTGCGGGTCATTTGATGGCAGCGGTTTTTCTTTGTGTTTCTTGTGTGGTCTATCGTTTGGTAAGCCCATCCAAAAAATAGGGCAATCTCATTTCTGCCCTATCCCACAATCCGCAAACAAAGCCATGACTTCATCAAACTTCGCTCTGGCTTGCGCATTCTGCGTGGCATCGCTACTATCGTACTGATGATAAAAAACCGGGTCGCTGATTTTTTTGTTGGCCCAGTCCATGTCGAGGCGGCTGTTGCGTCTGATTCTGAGATAGATGCTGACGGAATCCAGATAGCTATCATCATCCGCCCGTTCTTTATCGGCCTGCTGCCAGGTTACCGAGGCGTACATATGCTCAAAAGGCACGGTCACTACGCGGTTTTTTGCGGGGAAAAACCGATAGGCTTCTTCTGCCACCAGCAGCTTCTGGCTGCAATCGAGATGCAGGGTCTTGGTGGCGGCATGCTGCTTCCTGGTCATGTAATCACGCACCGGGGTTTGCTTGCGCAGCGATAGCCAGACGCCAGTCGCATAGGCCAGTGAGACAGCGTACATATTAATGTCTGAATTTGGCATGTCGATGAAATTGCGCAGCACCAGAGCCAGGATCACAAAAGCAGGATACAGCATCAGACTCCACAGCAGCGGCCCCCAGAAAAACAGGTCAACCAGTACAGACCACAGCGAGACATCGTGGATGACGATCTTGAGCATCGTTAATTTACTCTTTTTCCTCAGCGCGTACAGCAATTCACCTTTATTGATGCCATAGCCGCCACCGTGTTCATACTTCGTCTCGATTGCAAAATTCATGTTGCTCATTCACGCCCTTGGTATTGTGTAGCTGTGCTGCGTATTTGCAGGGGAAGTTATAACGCACCCCACAAACCGCTTGTTACTTCATCTTTAGGGCTTTTGCTAAGATGGGTACGGGCCTGCACCGGGATGACCTTGGCACAGGACGCGGGAATGGAAATCCATCAACAAACGAAGAAGTGGCTTTGACTCAGCGCCACTGTATGCAAGCGCACGATGCCTCTGTTTTACCTTTACCTGCCCATGTTATGAGGCGAACTCACCTCATCCTCTTTGATGAAATGCGTTAGGGTCATCTCTGAAGGCTTACCTAATAAATAGCCTTGAAGTTCGTCAACGCCCAAATCGCGCAATCTATCTAATTGCGTGTGCGTTTCTACTCCTTCGGCGATAACCCGCAAGCCAAATTTATGTGAAATCAAAAGTGCGCCTTCAATGACGGCCATCGATTTTTCGTCTGAAAACATCACAAAGCTTTTATCTATTTTGATAGCATCCAGAGGGAACTCGCGTAAGCGCGACAATGACGAATAGCCAGTGCCAAAATCGTCCAGATGAATTTCTACGCCCAGATTATGTAAAGCCGAGAGTGTTGTTAATGTCTGATCCATATTGCTTTCGTCAAATACACTCTCGGTCACTTCAATGACGAGGTGATTTTCTGGCAGGCCAGAGTTTTTCAAGGCAGTTCGCACTTCATTGACATAATCTGCCTGTATCAGTTGCTTGATGGAAGTATTGACAGCTACCTTTGGCGCTATTGCGGACGGACGCTGTTGTCGCCATAGCTGCGCCTCTTTGCAGGCCTGCGTTAGTACCCAATTTCCTATTTTTAAGATGTGACCAGATTCTTCAGCCAAGGGTATAAACTCTACGGGAGAAACTGGGCCGAATTCTGAAGAATGCCATCTGAGCAAGGCTTCAAATGCGACGACTTCGCCTGAAGAAGCAGATACGATAGGTTGAAACACGAGCTTTAGTGAGCCGTCCATGTGCGCTTGCGACAGGGCGATGGTCAGTGCCAATTTTCGTCGCTGTATGTCGGACAGTATCTCTGAATAGAAAACAACCCGGCCTCGTCCCAAACGCTTGGCCTCTGATGCTGCAATATCCGCGTAACCCACTGCTTCAGAAAGTTTTGCAAGCGAATAGGCGCATCTTTCAAATACACCGATGCTAGCCCCTACCTGGAGTTGGCGACTATTTATCTGAAAGGGCTGGGACAACATGGTTTGCAGATATTTGCATGCAGCCGATGTGCGTCCGTCTGAGACTTCTGGTCCAACCAGGGTGACTACAAATTCGTCACCTCCCCATCGGCAAACCGCATGTCTCTTTGATCCCCACTCCAAAGCCAATTCATCCACCAATTCTGCCAGGCGTTGGGATACCGCTTGCAGTAAGAGATCGCCCCAGTCATGCCCTAATCCATCGTTGATCTGTTTAAAGCGATCAAGATCAATGAATAAAACAAGCTGGTGTTGCAGGGCACTATCTGATTCGGACGAATCTTCTGCTATTCCGCGACGATTTAGCAGGTTGGTCAATAGGTCATAATTGGCAAGGTACTGGAGTTTCTTTGTCCGCTCTTCTACGATCTGCTCCAGTTCGGTATTTATTTTTGTAATTTCTGCATTTTTACCCGACAACTGCTGTATCAAATCCTCATTGCGCATGGATAAAAATAATGAACGCTCAAGCAGCCTGTAGTTATTTTCGTGGCTGCTTATCATTACCCAGGCAAATATAAAACCCAAAATAGCGATGGTGATAAAACTGGGGTCGTCCAGCATCAGCATTCGAATACATGCGGGGATAATCAATAGTCCGATGTAGATTTTCCCGGTTCTTCGCAGGGAGGCAAGTGAGCCCGTTGCACCGCCTGAGAGTGCCGAAAGGATGATGATAATGGCAAATTTATCCTTGGCTGCAAAAACAGGTAAGCCCATCCATGCGACGATGACCCATACTATTGCCGAGCCCACGACGAGAACATGATGAATTTTGATTTGGTGCTCGGGCACCGGCAAGTCGGGGTGCTGGTTGACATGCTTGCGGCAGTAGAAATACCAGCCGACGCGGAAGCCAGAGTAAAGAAGGGACCAAACTAGCCACCACCAAAACCAATTTGATGCCGATGGGTTGACGATCGCTGCAACGCCAAGAATTGCAGCCGTATTCACTACCAGGCCTCTGGGATGATTACGGAGAACTTCTTGCCAAATTTGCACTCTAAAAGCCAACATAGCCGCACACACATTCGCCTGATAACGTTTCATAATATGTCAATTCACGCGATTTCTCTGTTACTTTCTGTAAACAAGATCGCCATCTTTTTAAGAAACTGTTGGGATATTAAATGGACGCCTCAACAAAGTTACTGCAAATGAGAAATGTAGATGCCGAAAAAATACTGACGCCCGGCATGTGGAGTTTTTGATAATGTATTTTAAGTGAATGATAAGAAACGAGTCAGGCGACCGCATATTCAATGGACGAACGGCGCATTGCCCCATCCATCTACACCCGTCCATCTTCTGCGATGCAGGAGCTAATGCGCGACCTTGCTCTGTGCTTCTGTGCGCCGGTGGTGATGCAGTGAATGCGCGTGGCATGCCAAACGCCTAAGTAACGTAGTCTGCTCGCATACAGCTTTCTCTCCAATGTGGTGCGAGGTCTTGAAGCACCGCAAACACCCAAACACCAAAAAATAAGGCCCCAGGTGTTACCCCGGGGCCTTAATGCCGTTACTCTTCAATCAAATCAGGACGTGCCTTAAACCTGTTCACGATCTTACTGCGCGGGCGTGATCGAGGTTCATGTGCTGCTCAACATGCTCATGTACTCGAGACATTCCGCTATTTGCGTTGCTCTTCTCCTCGCTGACGCCCGCTCGCTACAGATCGTGTACAGGTTCTTAGTCCGTTGCTACCAGGCTCAGGCCGCTGATCGCGCTATAGGCCTTGACCATGACATAGTAAGTGCCGCCTGCTGGTGAATTGATGGTGATACTTTCATTGTTGCTGGCACCATCAGATTTTTGCAGGTAAGACGAGGTCGTTGGTGCAGAGCCCAGTTTGACATACAGATCAGCATCGCCAGAGCCACCGCTGGTTTTGAATGTCACTGTTGGGCGGCCAGCAGGTACCACGAAGGTATAGACCGATGATGCGCCAGAGGCCAGGCTGATGCCTGTGACTGGTACGCCATTGTTCAATACATTACCTGGTGTGCCGGTCTGGTAAGTTGCCACCAGGTTGACGCCGTTGGATGTCGTATAACCATTCAGCAAGACATAGTATGTGCCTGCTGTTGGTGATGCGATAGTCACGGTTTCAGTGCTGGTAGAACCATCAGACTTTTGCAGGTAGGTCGTGGTCGTTGGAGCAGAACCCACTTGTACATACAAATCAGCATCGCCTGTGCCACCTGTGGTTTTGAAGCTCAGGTTGGTGGCACCGGCTGGCACTGCAAAGGTATAGACCAGGTTGGCACCTGTTGCCACGTTGATGCCTGTGATCGGTACATCCTTGACCAGTACATTTGGTGGTGGCGGTGTGGAACCCATGGCGGCGGCAAAGTTAGCCATGTTCAGACTACCAAAACCACTGGCATAATCCCAGCCTGCCTTGGCGGTATAACCACCATTGCTGCCGGTGGTGACGTCGTGGAACATGCCCGGTGTGCTGGCTGCTTTTTGATAGATCGCAGCAGCAGGGAAGGGCAGGCTGTTATTGTTCATCGACTGAACACGAGCCCAAAAGCCGGTGAAGATAGGTGCCGCCAGGCTGGTACCACCGATCTGCTGGTTGGAACCATTGACGATCACCAAAGCACCGCTGGCAGGGTCAGCATTGAACGAGATATCTGGCGTGCCGCGTTTGGTAGAAGAACCCAGAACGCCGGAACTTGTTTGCCAGCTAGGTGCTGATTCTGTCAGGGATGGCCCGCCACCGGCGCCACCGCTGGCAGATGCCTGGCAATTTGCCGCCGTGGTGCAAGACCATACCGATTCAGATACCCAGGTTGTGCCCGAAGTATTGAGCAAGGTACCACCGACCGAGATCACATAAGGTGAAGCCGATGGATAGCTTTGTGATGTACCTGGGCCACCGCATTCATACGCACCAGAGTCACCGGACGAGACTGCAAAAGTCTGGCCCTGTGCCACCGCTGTCTGGAATATCTGGTCATTACTGGCCGTGATACCACCATTTTGCGCATCGTTTTCACACATACCCAAAGACACGTTGATGACCTTGGCTACGTTGTCACTGACTGCGCGGTTATAGGCTGCCGTGATGTCAGTCAGGTTCAGTGTGTTGGCTGTGTAGAGCACCATCTTTTTGATCGTGCCGCCTGCAGTTGCCAGCGCATCTTGCGTATCCATATTCCATTCACCGATACCGGAAGTGTCAGTGCTGGGTGAACCTATCGTCACGGTTTCCACATTCGCAGTCGGGTAACCGGCTTTGCTTGTGAACGTGTTCAAGTCCTTGATGGTTTGTGTCATGCTGCCTTGCGTGATAATGCCGATGGTGGCATTCACAGCGCTGGGCAGACCACTGGCGTTATAGATCGCCGAGAACTCGGTAGGATTGTGCCCGGTGCTTGCCAGTGTATTGGCATTGGGCCTGACCAGGTGAGTGCGATAGGTGTGCACGTTTTGCAGACCATGCACAGCCAGCACGATGTCAGACAGCGATTGCGGTATCTGTGCATCTGTCGTGTTGGCATGCACAGTACGGCCATCGATGCTAAAGGTTTGCAGGTCAGTGTTGAACGCCGTTTTTACCGTTGCTGCCGCACCATCTGCAGTCACCAGCATGCGGTTGTCAGACACCGTGACGTTGACGAAACCGCTGGCCTTCAGGTAATTCACGACCGATTGCACCTGGGCTGTGGTCGGTGCAAAGCGGTTCATGAATTCGGCATTCGAAATCGTC
The DNA here is from genome assembly GCF_049339865.1 of Undibacterium sp. TC9W. NCBI lineage: Bacteria > Pseudomonadati > Pseudomonadota > Betaproteobacteria > Burkholderiales > Oxalobacteraceae > Undibacterium > Undibacterium sp. TC9W. The sequence continues at coordinate 288,838 of NZ_JBMPPJ010000006.1, forward strand.
TTCACGTTTTTGCCGTTCAAAATGCCGGTGGTGATGGCATCAAGCTCAGCCTTGTTGCGCAGCTTCAGGGCAACCGAAATCTGCGTTGGTGTGCCCGCCTGCATCAGCGTTGCCACTGACTTTGACGATACCGTTGTAGGTATCCTGGTTGCCTTGGTCGCTGTTGGCGCCCATTGTTCGGCAGATGCCTGTGCCGTATTGAACAGCATGGCAACGGCCATGGAAATGCCGGTTAGTAGTTGTAGGTTACTGCTGGTACGCATTACTTCTCTCCTTGTTTTTTTTGATACGAAGTATGTGACCGAAGCTTGTTGGCGGCGTCGGTCTGGCTAAGTACTCATCCCCATTCTTCCCAAAACAGGGATGGATGCACAGACAAAAGCGGTGTATCCGCACCACTTTTACCCTACATCCAGAGACACCCAGGCAGGCTGCGCGAGGCCCGCCCTTCGTCCCACATTGCCATGCAGGCAATTGATCATTTTCCCCACACAACAATTCTTTCAGGCAATAGTAAGACCACTTGCGCATGGCAACAGCCGCGCAAGACGATAGTCACTGCCGAATTTTTTATAGGCACTGGAATTGTTCAATACCAGTTTGCCATTTTGTAACAGAGCCAAATTATTGACATTCTTTAACAATATGTCAAAAGCAATAAGTGTTTATGTATAGACAAATTTTTTTAATCATTTACCTTGAAATTGATGAAAACTTATTTTCATAGAGGAAAAGATATACTTTCATTACTGAAAAGGAATGTGTAAGCAGTAGAAAGTGGTTGTGAAATTGCAACAGAACCGTCGCAAAAAGTGCATATGCATCCCCATTTCCTGTGCCGGTTTGCGCATTTTTTGCGGTCGTTTATGTAAAAAAAACAGGCAAAAATGGATGTTGTGATACAGGTTTTTGGCGGATTGCTTTTTGCGTGAATCACATCAACTAAATACGCGCAGAATTAGAATTTGGCCTCTAAATTTTTGGGCGGGTGATGTACTCAATGCGGTGGCTTGAGCAGCGTTTTCGGGTAAAAACAAAGACAGCATGCAAGTGTGTGGTCGTGCTTGTTTAATGTGCAGTTTCTGGTTTTGATAAAACATCGGTATGTCGGCGATGACAAGTATTGTTTTCATCAGCCACCGAGGGAAAAAGTCGAATTAACATGGCTGTGGTAGATATCATCATTGTGATAATCTGCGAAGAACGATGCGTAACTTCACCACATACTTAGGCTGCTGGTAGCATATGCACGTGGATCAAAAAGCATCGCGTCGCATCGTTAAGTGCAAGCGGCAAGCAGGCCAGATAATTGCCGGGGCCTCGGGCACTTTGCAAGAGCCGCCGCATTGGTAGGGTGCGCCATGTGCACCATCTTCGATAAACCGCAATCCTCATAGAAAGCTGTGCGCGCGGCGCATCCTACTGCCTGAGTCTTTTCTACGCTAAACACTAACAAGAAAATCAGGTAATTACCGTGAAGTAGGGCGCATTACAATGCGCCGCATGTGATTTTCAGATCAGGAGAAAAAGTTTTAACCGTATTCGACAAGTACAAGAACGGCAATAGATTGAGCATGGTGATTCTTGATGCGGGTTATACAGCATGTATCGTGCAAGCTGCGTTGCAGCGGGAAGAAGAATCGACAAGAATGACAGCAAACGATTTATCATTTAGAGAAAAAACTCAGATTTTTAATCGTCGTCATGTGCTAGATATGAAGTGAGTGGTATTACAAACATGGAGTCACATTGAAATTCAATACAAGATTATTGCATGTCCAATCCACGAGAATCACTCAGATGAAAGTGTTTGCCGTGCTGACTCTGTGCTGGATGTCGCCAGTATTTGCGCAAGGGGGAATGGGGGGAGCAGTCTCTGGATTGTTCTCTTTAGTTCTTGGAATAATTGGGATTGTTGCTCTGTTGATCCTGATTGTTATACGGCGTGCATTCGGCACAGTAGCAGTTGGAATTGTCCTGCTGTTTGGATTAGTTTTTTTTGTGGAACGGACCTGGGAGCATCGTGCAGAAAGAGCGAAAAGAGATCAAGCATATGCCACTGCATATGAGAATATGGTGCAGCAGTGCTTGTCACAAGGAGAAGAAAAATTCAATATCGCTCTGTCCGGTAAAGAAAAAACTTCGGTTGTAGTCGTTGGAAAAGAAAAAATTGGCAGGTTGCCACCAGAATTTGTGCTTGATCTGAAAAAATTGCCCGAAGATGTGAGTGTTTATCCTAGAGCGCCAGATGAGTTGCCTGGCCTTGATGCTATTGACGTTATCGTGACATACACGACACCTATGATGATTGGCCCTGCACCCAAGTACCAGGTTAGCACATCGGCAGTTGATATTGTAGTCAAACGCGCTATCGATGGCGTTCAAATCGCACATAGAAAAGATGTCTCACTTGACCGTGGTTATTGTCTGGGGCCTCAGCCCAAATATGGGATGATTGGTTTCTTGCGCAAAGCATTGAACAGACCTGACTTTTTCGATGAAGGATCTAAGAGGAATGACTCATACAGAATGCCATTTCACTACATTCCAGTCGTTGCCACTTTTGATGATCCAGTGAAAGGCCGATTTGCCGAGACAGAACTTAGCTCGCGCGATACCCGAACGGTTCGATATGAAATGTTACGTACCTCCATCGCCACAATCACCAATTGCACCCTCGGCGACATTAAGTATTCAAACTCATATGCCACCTGCTTGTCTGGTACAGCAGAAGAAAACAAACTGAACCTGATGGACGTATACGGCATTGTGAAGCGTGATGATTCCTGGCTCGCAATCCTGCCCGGAGGGCGACAAATCACGGGCTTGCATACATTATTGATAGAGCAGCGAGATGTTGACGGGAAACCAATGCTTGCCTGGGTCGTCAATTTTAAGGTCCCGAAAGCTTTCACCGACTTGCATACAGGATTCACTCTCGCGGATGCCAAATTCGACCAGCAAAAGATGTCCTTGAATTTGGTCTGGAAGTCAAATCACAGTTTTTCAGATAACACTTACAAAAATGGTAGAGAATGGTTTGAAATGCAATCGACCGTTCACGCAGAATTACCCGGATTGCGTTGAGCCTGCGCAGGCGATAGCGGGCATTGCCGCAAGCTGTTCATGATTCATCAATGCAAAACACAAAGTATTCTGTTTCGCGTTTTTAAGAAAACTCCTATCATCCGAAAAAAAGAAGATATCCAGTATGAAAAAACAGGGGACGGTATTGAACTTCGGTAAAAGATTATTGCAAACTAATTCCAGAAAAATGATCTACATGGCAGTGCTTGCCGGCCTGACTATGTGTGCTGCCGCGCCAGCTTATGCCGAAGGGGTAATGGTCGGGGCCGTATATGGAATTATTTGGATGGTTTTGGGAGTAGTTGGCATTGTTGCGCTGCTGATCCTCATTGTTATCTGGCGGGCATTCGGCGCAATCGGGGTCGGGATCGTTCTGCTTGGTGGAGTAGTTTTTTTCGTGAAATGGACCAAGGACAGCCGGGATGAAACGGAGCAGAGAGATCAGGCATATACCACTACACAAGAGAATATGGTACAGCAGTGCTTGTCACAAGGAGAAGAAAAATTCAATATTGCGCTGACTGGCAAAGAAAAAATTTCGGTTGTAGTCGTTGGAAAAGAAAAAATCGGCAGATTGCCATCTGAACTGGTACTTGATCTGAAAAAGCTGCCCGAAGATGTGAGTGTTGATCCCAGAGCACCAGACGAGTTACCCGGCCTGGATGCTATTGACGTTGTCGTGACATATGCGGCACCTCTGATGATAGGCTCCATACCAAAGTATCAGGTTCGCACATCGACAGTTGATATTGTAGTCAAACGCGTCATCGATGGCGTTCAAATCGCGCATAGAAAAGACCTTTCACTTCGCCGTGGTTATTGTCTGGGGTCGCAGCCCAAATATGGGATGATTGATTTCTTGCGCAAAGCCTTGAACAGACCTGATTTATTTGATGAAGGGCCTAAGCAGAATTATTCATACAGAATGCCATTTCATTACATTCCTGTAGTTGCCACTTTCGGCGATCCTGCAACAGGCCGGTTTGCCGAGACAGAACTTAGTCAGGGCGACCCTCGAAAAGTTCGATACGAGAAACAACGTGAATCTATCACTTCACTCACCAACTGCACTCTGGACGACATCAAGTATTCAAACTCATATGCCACTTGCTTGCCTGGTACTGCAGACGAAAACAAACTTGATCTGATGAAAGTGTACAGTATTATCAAACGTGAAGATTCCTGGCTATCAATCCTGCCTGGGGAGCTACAAACCAGGGGTTTGCATACATTTCTTATAGAGCAGCGAGACTTTAGCGGAAAACCCATGCTTGCCTGGATCGTCAATTTCAAAGTGCCGAAAGCTTTCTCGGACATGAACACAGATTTCACTCTTGCTGATGCGAGCTTCGACCAGCAAAAGATGTCCTTGAATTTGCTCTGGAAACCAAATCACAGTTTTTCAGACAACACTTACAAAAATGGTAGGGAATGGTTTGAAATGCAGTCAATCGTTCACGCGGAATTACCGGGATTGCGTTGAGCCCGTGCAGCCCGCGTAGGTACGATTAGCGCAGCGTAATCGTACGCATGGTGTGCAGACTGTATATACAGTCTGATCCCAAAAAGAAACATTGACGTCATTGGGATGCCGAGAAAACTTTCCTGAAAATGGCGATATGATGTGAACACGATTTGTACGATTACGCTGTGCTAATCGTACCTACCATCGTACCTACCCATCGTACCCACTGACAAGCAGAAAAACTCACCATGGCAGAATCCATCATAGTCCATCTTCGTACTCAAGACCGTCAGTTTGTTGATAAGGTAATTGATCACATGGCGAGTCCCATTGATTATGTAAAACAGACATGGCGATACCCGTATAGAGAAGACTATACCCTGACTATTTATTTTTATGATGACATGCTCACTGAGTATGAGCCTGAAAACATAGCCAGCGTCACAGAGGCACTCAAGGGCATGCCAGGCGTATCGCTGGCAATCGAGATGCGCAGGGTTAGTTCCAACAAAGGGGTGAATGATGCCAGTGCATTCGCGCTTCGGCTCATCAGTTTCTTGCCCGGAGTTGTCGATGATAATTATTCTGCGATCTGGACGCTGCAAGAAATAGCATCGTTCGCCATCAAGAGTGATGGCGGATTTCTTGATTGCTACAGGACTATACAGTCAGGCGGGTAGTGCGTGTAGTTCGGACTTACTGCAACCAGCTATCAGAAAATTGAGGAGTGAGATGAGCTCATGAGTAACAGCCGCCGTAAAAAACCTGTCTGGGGCCACTGTGTTTGCCAAAGCGAGAAGGAAGAAAAAAAGCGCTGGCACAGTCGCTGGCGTAGCACTGAACGTGTGGGACTTGTCAGTGCAACACCAGCAGGGCTGGATGCACATTTGCCTATGCTGGAGAGGCAAGTCAGCAATGTATGGAAGATGGGTAAGGACGGGCATTCCTACCACTCTGCGCGTGACATGGCCGCTGCTGCTGAGATTGGTGCCAATCAAAAGGGGCGTACTCCGCAGGAGCGGGCGGCATTGAAAAAGCGTTTTCTGAAGAAGTGGATGGGTAAATAATGGCCGTGCAAAATTCTCTGTTTTGATGAAAATTCTGTCGAATATATTTCAATGGCGCTGGTAAATTGAATTCCATTCTTAATATTGTGGATTTGGCATTGCATAAAAATACAGGAGCCAGCAAAATTAAGAGAGAATGACCGCCTAAGAATTTGCATGCTTTAAGTATGCCCAAGTCCTAAGCCAAGTCAGCAGTTTGTTACCTTTCCCCATCGAATTACTATGCGCCTTGTTCTGAAGTTTTTTCTCTCTCTTTCCCTTGCCTGTTCATTTCTCGCTTCTGCCCACAGTGCAGAAAACGGCAAGCCGGGTTTGCCGATGCAGCGTGCCAGCTTTGAGTATCACAGCGCGTTTTTAATGAACCTGCATCATTTTCTGCTGGATGTGTCGGTCAGCAAAAAATCACTGCAAGAGCTGCCATGGGATAACAAACCCGGTGAGGCAGAATTCGCTATCCTGAAAGACGCCGTGGATTTTTACCAGGCTGATTATGCCAAACGCGATCCGCTGTTTGACGTGACCATGCAAGGCATCAAGCGTGGCCTGAGTGTGGATGACCAGCGTCGCGATGCCAGCGGCCTGGCTATTCCAGCGCCGCTCATTGCTGTGTTGAACCGGGTTGCGCCGGTGTATGCCCGCTGCATCTGGGCATCGCAGAACAAAAGCAACCAGGACTGGATCAAGCAGACCAAACAGCTGGACGCAAGCTATGGCAAGGAAATACAGGCGCGCATAGAGAAGTATATGGTGCATGCTTTTCCGGCCAAACCCATACGCAGTGATATCGTCGTGCTGACGGGTACAAGGCAGGGTGCCTATACCGATGAACAGATCGTCATGCCTAGCGGCAGGCCAGATTATCAGGGCCTGGCGGCGCTGGAAATGCTGTATCACGAGGCCTCGCACACCACCGTTACTGATACCCTGGTCGCTACCATCAATGACAGGATGAAGGCTGCACATAGGGAAGGTGAGTCTGACTTATGGCATGTGCTGCAATTTTATACGGTGGGTAAAGTGACCCAGGATGTGCTCAAGCAGAGTGCCAATCTGGACTACCAGCCCTACGCATTGAAGAATGGCCTGTATCAAAAAGCCTGGCCAGAATATCTGGATTTGATAGACCAAGTGTGGGAGCCTTATCTGGAAGGCCAGTTGAATTTCAAGGACGCGATAACGCAGGCGGTGGATCAGATGCCGGCGGAAAAGAAATAGTGATGTAGGTTGCGTCTCGACGCACCTTATGTGCGTGGGCCTTGAATTTTTCTGATCGAATGGCGGTGCGTCGAGACGCACCCTACTGGTTGACGCATAAAATAAAAGGGACCACTTAATTGATGCACTTAAAAATCCCGAGAATGCCAGCTTGCGACATCCAATTGCTGCCTTATAACGCCGCCTGCGAGGATGTTGTGGGTGCGATGCAGGCAAGCAGTTTTTGCAGATAAGTATCCAGCACCGGCTTCACAGGCACCTTTAACCAGAATTCAAGTACCAGCACGGCCAGCCCGAAAACCGATATCGCCATTTGCCTGGGCCGTAAGGGGGTTGCACACTCTGCGTAACTGGAAAATAGCTGCGCTAAATGGGTGGTGATATTCATGGTGTGGTCTCTTTCATCAATGCTGCATTAGTATTAGCTGGCGCAGTTTTACTGCAATAGATGCCAGTGTGCAGTATTGCCAGGTAAATGAAAATTGCCTAGAATTGCATGGTCGCTATAAATAAATGTATATGCCATGAATGCTGAACCGAACTGGGAGTGGTACCGTACCTTCTTGATGGTCATCGACACCGGTTCGCTGTCCGCAGCAGGGCGGGCGATGGGCATGACGCAGCCTACTGTTGGCCGCCATATAGACAGCCTGGAAAAGGCGCTGGACTTAAAACTGTTCACGCGCACCTTTGACGGCTTCGCGCCAACTGAGGCAGCGCTGGAGCTCAGACCCTATGCGGCCGATGTTGCTGCTACTGCTGCGGCACTGCGCAGGGTCGCCAGCAGCCATGGATCAGGTGTGCGCGGCACGGTGCGGGTAACTGCCAGCGAGGTCACCTGTGTCGAAGTGCTGCCACCTGTTTTGACAGCATTGCGGCGGCAGCACCCTGAACTGATGATAGAGCTGGTGCTGTCTAACCGTGTCGATGATCTCTTGCACAGAGAGGCAGACATCGCCGTGCGCATGGTTAACCCGGAGCAAGACGCCTTGATTGCGAAGCGTGCCGGTGCAATTGAAATTGGTTTTTTTGCCCACCAAAGTTACCTGGCTGATTTTGGCATACCAAAATCGATGGACGAATTGTCGCGCCATGCCATCATTGGTTTTGACCAGGAAAACGCCTTCCTGCGTAAATTGCGCTCAAAATTCCCCACGCTTGAGCCATCCGCATTTGCCTTGCGCACCGACAGTGACCTGGCCCAGCTGGCGGCAATCCGCGCGGGCTATGGCATAGGGGTTTGCCATTCTGCGCTGGCCGCAAGGGACAAAGACCTGGTCCGCGTTTTAAAAACACAGTTCTCGGTCAACCTGGATTTATGGGTCGCCATGCATGAAGATCTGCGCGACAGCCCACGTTGCGCCGTGACATTTGCTGCGCTCACGGCGGGTTTGAAGGACTACGTCAAAAAGCATGCTTGATATGCATTTCTTCATGCTTGAGGGAATTTAAAACCAGGCGCATGACCTGGCACTCCCGTTGCAAAACGCATGCAAGACCATGCAGAAAAAAATAGCTGGTTGCCGGAATAGGCTATAGCAAACTATCAATCTTCCCATTCATATCCATTTAGCATACCCTCAATGGCTATGCATTAATGCATAGTCGCTAGTCGGCTTTCTGCAATTTCTTTTACCCAGGCATTCGCCCATACTTCTTCCATCGCGATACGGCTGCAAACGGCAAGGTCTTATCAGGGATTTTGCCAACGCAAGCAAAAGTATTTCAACAGACCGGCGATGACTGACGCAATCACCTATTAATTTTTTTGATACATTGAACTCATTTCAGGAGCTTTTCATGAACTCAACTAACAACTCAACTAACAACGCATCTGATAATTTATTTGGAACATTTACCCGCAGAGCCATACAGCTTGCCGCAGCAATTACATTGCTGGGCACCAGTCTCGGCAATGCGATTGCTGCAACAGGTGACGCAACTGCACCTGCTTCAGGTGCAATCACACCCGCGCACCAGACCCGAGTGACCGGCTCACATCAGCTAGTTCTCAAGCAATGGATATCGCTATGGAATGGCGACCTGGATCTGGCAAAGGCCATCATCGCCCCCGATTTTGCTTTGCATGCCACCTTGCTCGATGGCCGCCCCGACACCGCGATTAGTGGCCCCGCCGGGCTCGCAGCCTGGGTGGCGCAAAGCCATGCGCTGTTCAAAAACCTGCGCTTCACAGTACAAGTCGGCCCCATTGTTGATGGCAACTTTGCCGTGTTGCGCTGGGAGGCAACTGGCAACTATGGTGGTGGAATACCCGGTGCCGGTGCAACCGTAGGGACACCGCTGAAATTCACAGGCACAGACATACTCCGCATCGAAGGCGGTAAAGTAAAAGACTATTGGCTGCACGCCGATACGGCAAGCCTGTTGACGCAGTTAAAGTTCGGGCAGGCAGCAGCCGCCGCGAAGAATTAAAGTGTTGTGGTAGCACCTACTTGGCGGCAAGAGCTACGGGATTCAAGACTGCAAACGGTTCTTGAGATCATCCAGCAACCATCGTCCCGCGGGCCCTGGCGTGCGGCTGCGTTTATGGGCGGCATAAATCGTCAGGCCTTCTTTGGGTGTGGGGTCGTTCTCGATTTGCAGGGCGACCAGGTCGCCGCTGTTGATGTGCCCGGCAACCAGGTGTAGCGGCATGCGGCACCAGCCAAAACCACCGAGCAAAAAATCGAGGCGGCGGCCCAGATCGACAAAGCGCCACAGTCTGGCGCTGGCGACACCATAGTTGTCGCTCTCAGGTGCGACCGGGTCGGACAGCACCAGTTGTACGTGGGGTTCAAGATCAGCCTGCGTTGCCGGGCGGCCCTGTGCTGCCAGTAATGCGAGTGGATGATCGGCTGCCACTACGGCCTGCATGTCTATGCGCAGCAAGGGGTGAGCGGCAATATCGTCAGGCACAGTTGGCAATAGCAGGCAAACCGCAATCGCAGCAGCATCGCTGCGCAAGCGCCTCAATGAGCCACCCAGCCCCTCGGTAGAAAAACTGACTGGCAGGTGAGGGTAGGTCTTGCTCAGCATAGACAAGCTGTCTATCAGCGGTGCGCTGGGCACCAGCGGGTCTATCGCGATGACCAGCTCGGGCTCCAGGCCTGCGCGCGTGCCTGCTGCCATTGCTTCAAAACGTGCAGCGCTGGCCAATACATGGCGCGCCTGTTCTACCAGCACACGTCCGGCTTCTGTCATGCTGGGTTTGTGGCCGCTGCGGTCAAACAAGGCCACGCCCTGCACCTCTTCCAGCGTTGCCATGCTCTGGCTGATGGCCGACTGCACACGGCCCAGCTTGCGGCCCGTGGCAGAGAAGCTGCCAGTGTCGGCGATGGTGACGAGTACCCGTAATTGATCCAGCGTCAGGCTGCCTATCAAGATACTTCTCCTTATCATCCATCACAAATTATGATGGACTTTATCATAATTTAATCTCTATCACAGAAATTGGAACGACGATAAAGTGAGTTCCTTTTTCAAGGAGATATCTCATGCCACAACCCACAAAACTCCTGGTCATCGAAACCAGCCCACGCGGCGATGCATCTGTCTCACGCAATATGACGCGCCGCTTCGTGCAGGAATGGCGCAGCGCTCACGCAGATGGCAAAGTCGTAGAGCGAGACTTGATGCAAACCGGCCTGCAATTCACCAACGCCGCCTGGCTGCAAGCCTACTTCACACCACCCGCCCAGCATACCGCCGCCATGGCCGACGCATTGAGTTTGTCCGATGAGCTGGTCGCAGAACTGCTGGCCGCAGACGACATCGTCATCGCCACACCAGTGTATAACTACAATGTGCCCGCGCTACTCAAGGCCTGGATAGACCACATCGTACGCAAAGGCCTGACCCTGGGCTTTGATGGCGCTGGCCTGGTCCACGGCAAAAAAGCCACCGTGCTGATCGCATCAGGCGGCGTCTATACCGAAGGTTCACCGATACGTGAACGCGACATCGCTACACAATACCTGCGCCTCATCCTTGGTGTCATTGGTATTACTGACGTGACTTTCATTGCTGGCGGCGGTGCCAAGATGGTGGATCTGGGGGAAGATACGATGGAGGGCTTTGTGGAAAAAATGGAGCAGGATATCAGGCGGGCGGCGAGTGTATAGGCAATCGACAAGTAGGGTGTGTTGCAACGCATCGCTTGGGCGGATATTTACGATCACCGTGATTACGCCTCACTTTTTTGAGTATTCAGATACTGCCTTTGCATCGCATTTTTGGGTATAAATATGGTGCGTTACGACGCATCCTACTCGCTGTTTACCTCCACCCGGCAACAACGAGCAGAGTATGTCATTACCGTGACGTAGGGCACTGCAATGCGCCGCATGAAGCCTGGGCATTGTCAGAAAAAAATTGGGCCGTGCACTGTGCGCACATGAGGTGCAATACATTGCGCCTTACGATTTTTCGCAATACTCAGCATCGCCGAATTGCGTCACCTTCGCAGTACGATCACCTTGTGCAAACTGTATCTACGGGCTTCCCAAAGAAATGATCTTTGAGTATATGCAGGGCCTCTTGTACTGAATCACATTGAGAGCTTGTGAAGGTTTGTCCTAGTGGAAGCAAGATCGAAATTTTGGAGTCACTGACACATATTTCGAATTTTTTCTGGAGTATGCCTATCCCATTTTTTTCGTCACATTCGTACTCAAGACCTCCGACAATTTTTTGCTCATCATCTGCTTGAACAAGAATCGCATGCAATCTTAAATTACTTTGTATTAATGCGGCCAATTCATCCAAGGGCGTCATATCGCTCTTCCGATTTGTTTTATTGTCAGTGACGTAGGGCGCATTACAATGCGCCCTATGGTTATCGGCGATGCTCACATTGCCGTAAAGTGTAAACCGCGCAGAGGCGCTTGGCGCAGCGTAATCGTACTCATGAGATGTCTGTTGTCTGTACGACGCCTGCATGTGTGACGCTGATAAAGAATCGTAACACTGTTTATTTTAATAACATACTCAGATAAAATCCACAGCATCATCCAAAGTGATGCGTATTTTTTTGATCTTTATCCTTCAAACACTTTACCAGGAAAACCCATGTCTCTCAGCCATGCAATGACTGCCATTCTGAGCTTGTTGTTGACTACTCACGTCATGGCGCAGGCCAGTGTTGCTGCCGGGGCAGGCATTCCTGATCAGAAAAATAGCATCACGCCTGCGGCTGAGCAGGCATTGAACAGCAAACTGCAAGCCATGTTCAACACTGCCTGCAGCAAGGATGAATTCTCTGGTGCCTACCTGGTCGCAAAAGCTGGCAAGATCATCAGCGAGGCGGCATGTGGTGAAGCCAGCAAGCGCTACCATGTGGCGAACACGATAGACACCAGGTTCAATGTGGCCTCGGTGGGCAAGATGTTTACGGCGGTGGCCATAGGCCAGCTGGCAGAGGCGGGGCGTTTGTCGTATGCAGACACTGTCAGCAACTATGTGGATGCCAGCTGGTTGCCGCCTGAAGTGGCGAAAAAAATCACCATAGGCCAGTTGCTGTCGCACACATCGGGCCTGGGCGATCTTTTCAATAGCAAGTTTCTCAACGGCCCGTATATGCAGATGGTCGCGCTGCGTAACCTGGACGACTACAAACCATTCACACGTGAAGCGAGGCTGGAGTTTGCACCAGGCAGCAATTATTTGTACAGCAATATGGGTACGTTTTTACTTGGTGTCATCATAGAAAAAGTCTCGGGGCAAAATTATTATGACTATGTGCGCCAGCACGTGTTTCTGGCAGCAGGCATGAACAGTACAGATAATTATGTCAGGGATGAGGGAGCAGAAAACCTCGCTACCGGCTACCTGGGCAAGCAAGCCGCGATGGCAGGCAGAAAAGAAAACACTGTCCTCATACCATTGCGCGGCGGGCCGTATGGCCTGGCTTATTCGACCACGCATGACCTGCTGCGCTTTGCCGACGCACTGCAGGCAGGCAAACTGCTCAAGCCAGCAACGCGCCAGTTGTTCTGGCAAGACCAGACCGCAGGCCGTGCAGACAAGGGCAGCTATGGATACTGTTTCGAATTAAGCGCAGGCCCGCTAGGCAAGGTCGTGGGACACAGCGGGCAGTTCACCGGGGTATATAGCAAGCTCGACATGTATCTCGATGCGGGCTATACCGTGGTCGTGCTGTCCAACTATGAGCCGGGTCAGCAGCCATTGGCGGGGCGTATTGCTGCTGTGCTGGAGAGTGTGTCAGGACAGTTCTCGCAGTAAATCAGCATTGGCTATTGACAGCCAGGATCATCTTGATATAGCCTAATTTCTCGGTGTGCCGCTGGCACCCATTCATTTTTTGACAACAATCATGCAAACTACTTTGTATCCACGCATAGCAAGTACGCCGGAGCAGCACTCCCTGCGTAGCTTCGCCTGTGGCTGCAAGGTTTTGTCGCTTGTTGCTCGCATTAATAATAATGATTCCAACTCGAACCCGGGCTGGAGTCGTTTCGCTGTATTTGATTAGTATCAGATTAAATAGCGAACACCACGATTCAAAAAAGCCCGGAGATTCCGGGCTTTTTTCATTTCCGGAATCCGAAGGCGGCATTTTTATCAACCCGCAATCAAGGAGCAGGACATGTTTACATTCGAGGAAATCGCAGTACAGGCAGGTAAAAAAGTAAGAGTAGAAGGCTTTGTGGCGACCACCCGCATACAGAGCAAAATGGCATTCGTTATTTTGCAGTCTGGTGCGAGCAAGGTGCAGGTCGTGGCATCGGGCGCGGCGCGTGAACAGGCGAAGGCCTTGATGCAGCAGGCGTATGCGGCAGTTGAAGGCATAGTCGTTGCATCGTCGCAGGCACCTGGCGGCTTTGAGATACAGGCAGAGTCGATAGAGCTGCTGTCACCAACGATACAGTGGCCAATATCCAGCGATAGTGAAATTGGCTCCAGGCTGGCATGGCCGGCAGCGCGTTTCCGTGATCGCAAAGAGGCGCTGGCACTGATAGTGCAAAGCGAGATCGAAATGGAAATGACCAGCTATCTGAGGAGCCAGGGTTTCATTGGCATCCATTCACCCAAGCTCATGGGCGCGCCGTCTGAATCAGGCTCAGAGGTGTTTGAAGTGAAGTACTTTGGTGAACGCGCTTATCTTGCGCAGTCACCGCAAATCTACAAGCAAATTGCCATCATGGCAGGCTTGGGCAAGATTTATGAAGTCGGCCCGGTATTCAGGGCAGAACCGAGTTTTTCTTCCCGCCACGCGACGGAGTTTATCTCCTTCGACGTTGAGCTCGAAGGTGTCAAAAGCGAAGTCGAGATCATACAACTTGAGTGCGCAATGATCATTGTCGCCTTGCAGCAGGTGATCACCAGAATGGGCCCTGAGCTGGCCGTGCATTACCCCAAAGCGACAGTGCCAGCCGCTTGTCATATTCTCGAATTTGCCCAAGCGCAGGCTTTGCTTGGTGTATCCGGCGACGAATCACTGAGCGCCGAAGAAGAGCGAAAACTCGGTGCGATGATGCAAGAGCAAGGACACGAACTGGTGGCACTGACCCGTGTACCGTGGAAGCAAAGGCCGTTCTACCATATGCGTGAAGGTGAACGCCAGACACGGAGTTTTGAGTTGCTGTATCGCGGCGTAGAAATTACCACGGGTGCCATACGCGAACACAGATACGATGTCCTGATGGCGCAGCTTGCCGAGAAAGGGCTGACAGGCAAGGGCCTGGAGTTTTATCTGGAATCATTCAAACTGGCAGCACCACCACACGGCGGTTTTGGCCTGGGCCTGACACGTTTGACTGCGCTATTCCTGGGCTTGCCGGGGATTAAAGAAGCGACGTTTATACATAGAGGGCCAGGGCGCTTGTCACCTTGAGCGCAGATCGCTGGGTGGTCTTTAAGGGGCTTAATAGAATTAAATAAGCGCAGATGGGGTGGCGTAGTGTATGCATCCACTAGCCTCGCTGCCTCCACCTCAATTTTCACAAGGCCTCGGTCCAGGCAAGCGCGTCATCTGCAAATTTCGTAGCAATGCATTGTTGCGTGCCAAAGAAAATATGCTCGCCGCGCACGCTGTTTCAATAGTTTGCAGTAGATATAGAAAGGAGCGCACTGAGTATGCTGCAAACCTTTCTGCTATCTCATTTCTCGTTGCGTACTTGTTCGGTAATCCTCGTAATTCTATATTCGCCAGGCCCAGTAGGGTATTTGTTCCAGTGATTTAATTTTTCCTCAAGTGTCAGTAATTGATTATTAAATTGAGCTATGCCTTCGGAATTCGGTGTTGGCGGCATGATATTCAAGTCAGTGATGCTGGATGGAATTTCGTCCCATCCGGATGGCTTTGTAAGGATTCCGCTTGCATCAAGAATTGCTACATGAGGGTACATAGAAAGTTTACCAATATCAGTTGAATTATTTATCTGACTTTCTGAATATCCGATATACCATTTTCCGTCTGCCTGATCTAAAAAAACTAAGCGGCCCCGATTAAACTGATGATTAAATTTACCCATTGGCGTTCCAGTATCAAAACTAAACTCCATCGCTGATTGAATTCCAGACCATCGTTCTAATCTAAGCCCTTGGCGCGCATAGATTCGTTTTATGTGTACGATTACAATTTTTCCATTGTGCAGTCTGACTTCTTCATCCCAGTTAATATCAAAGTGCACGGGCCATAGGCCGTAGTTCCACACATACATCGTCAAGGCAAAAATTGCCGCACTTGACCAATACATTAATTTTTTTATTTTTCGCATCTCGTTCTTTATTTGTTTGATGATGAATTTTTCCGAGTAAGACGCTTAACTCGCTTTGATATTTGCTGATTTTTCATAATTTGTAAAAAACCTTGCATTCGGTGTACAGGGCGCACCCTGCAGATAAAAAAAAGTACGAGAGCTGGATGGCTTCATCTACAAGCCTCACTCACTCCATCCCAACTTCACAAAGCCCCCACCCACGCCAGCGCATCATCCGCAAAATGCCGTAGCAAGCGCGCCAGTTCGCGCACGTCTTCTTTTTTCCAGTCGCTCAGCATTTTTTCTATGATCTTTTGCCGCGCGCTATCGAGCGCATCTGTCATGACGCGGCCTTGTTCGGTGATGACGGCGGCCTTGACGCGGCCATCTTGCGGGCTGGGGCAGCGGCTGACCAGACCCAGGCTGTCGAGCTTGGCGATCTGGCGACTGACGGTGCTGTGGTCGCGGCCCACCAGTTCGGCCAGCTCGACTATGCCTATCGGCCCCAGGCGTTCTATGCGTACCAGCAGGGGGAAGAGGGCGCGGTCAAGATCAATGCCCGCCGCCGCAATGAGGGCGGCATCCGGCTGCGGGCGGTTCAGCACGCCGGTGATATCCATCAGGGCACCGCGCAGTTCGCCAATTTCTTTCTTCATGTGATAGTCCTTGCGTATGTCAATATATGTGTATAATGCACGGATATTCAGTGCATCCAATTTGAGCAAGCCTGAATAATTTCAGCAAAGGATAGCAGATATGAAAGCAGCAATCGTAGTAGAAGCAGGCAAGCCGCCCGTCTATAGTGATTTCAAGGAGCCAGTCGCAGGCGAGGGCGAGGTGATTGTCAAGGTGATGGCTGCAGCGCTCAGCCCTGTGGTCAAAAGCCGTGCCTCGGGCAGGCATTATAGTTCCGCAGGCAGCCTGCCATTTGTGGTGGGCATTGATGGCGTAGGGCGTCTGGAAGATGGCAGCCGCGTCTATTTTGCCCTGCCGCAAGCGCCCTTTGGCAGCATGGCTGAAAAGACCGTAGTCAGGGCTGCGCAATGCATAGCCCTGCCAGATGCGCTTGATGATATCAAGGCGTCAGCCCTTGCCAACCCTGGCATGTCGGCCTGGGCCGCCATGCAGGAGAGGGCAAAGCTGGTGGCAGGCGAAACCGTATTGATCAATGGCGCAACTGGCTCAGCAGGCCGCCTGGCAGTGCAGATTGCAAAGTACCTGGGCGCCAGCAAGGTGATTGCCACGGGCCGCAACAAACTGGCGCTGGAGGCGCTGCAAGCCATAGGTGCAGACGTGGTGATCCCTCTGGGCGATGATAAACAAGCCATGGAAGAAGTCTTCAAACAGCAGTTTGCCGGGGGCGTAGATGTGGTCGTCGATTACCTGTGGGGACAGAGCGCAGAATTGCTGCTCATCGCCGCCGCCAAGGCAGGCAAAGAAGCCGTGCCCGTGCGCTTTGTGCAGGTGGGTTCGGTCAGTGGCGAAGACATCAATTTGCCCAGTGCGGTATTGCGCTCATCCGCCATCGTGCTCATGGGCAGCGGCATAGGCAGCATCCCACCCCAACGCCTGTTCAAATCGATAGGCGAAGTCTTGCATGCTGCCGTGCCAGGCGGGTTTGATATTGCGGTGGAGACAGCACTCTTGTCTGCGGTGGCAGAGAACTGGGGCAAGGATGCCAACATGCCGAGGTTGGTGTTTACTATGGATTGAGGCTTTGGCGAAAGTTGCGCCTACGCTAATCTGCTTGAACAAGCGCATTGTTTACCGTATCTTTGTTGCCTGTATCAATGACACAAGCGGTGGATACCAGCATGGAAATCAGTTTTGCAAAATACCAGGCACTCGGCAATGCCTATCTGGTTGTGGATGCCTCTGCCATGGAAATTGGCACGGACGAGATCAGGCGTCTGTGCGATTTTCGTACTGGCATAGGCAGCGATGGTGTGTTGTTTGGCCCCAGTTACCCGGATGATGCCGACTTTGGTTTGCGCATCATCAATCCAGATGGCAGCGAGGCCGAGAAGAGTGGCAATGGCTTGCGTATATTTTGCCAGTATCTGTACGACCAGGGGTTGGTTGGCACGCAGGTGTTCACTGTCAAGACCCGGGGCGGCATCGTGCGGGCCAGGGTTTTTCCTGAGCAGCAGTTGGTGGAAGTGTCGATGGGGCAAGTCAGTTTCGATTCAGCACAGATACCCGTGGCAGGGCCTGCGCGTGAAATCCTGCTGGAAGAAATCGCTGTTGGTCAACGCAGTGTGCAGGTGTCTTGCGCGACCATAGGTAATCCGCATTGTGTAGTGCTGACAGATACGTTGGGAACAGAGCCTACCGAAGCCCTTGCAAGAGAATTGGGCCCTTTGCTGGAACATCATCTACTCTTCCCTAACCGCAGTAATGTGCAGTTTTTGCGCGTGCTTGATCGCCAGAATATACAACTCGAAATCTGGGAACGTGGCGCAGGTTACACCCATGCATCCGGCAGCAGCAGTTGCGCCGCTGCCGCCGTGGCGCACAGGCTGGGGTTGGTTGATGCGAACCTGACGGTGCGCATGCGGGGTGGCGACATCACGATTGCCATCTCGCCTGATTTTGAAGTCACGATGACAGGGCCTGTGCAGGTGGTATGCCGTGGCGAGCTTGTAACGCGGGAGTCAGTCCGACTTACTCGCCGCAACAAATGACGCCCACATCGTATCGTACTGTATCGTAACTTTCTCTTGCGCTCCGTGGTAGCCTGACCTATCGTATTGTTAGATCACGAATTTTTGCAAGACACAAGAACATGCGCTCAACCGTCCTTTTCGATATAACAAAGACTGCCTATGATGTGACGCTGTTTTTTAACGCCGGGTTCGTCCTTATTGTGATTGCTTGCTTGATGCTTTTTGTCGATGCATGGCGAAAGCGCCGTGGTTATCCTTGTATGAATTGGCGCCGCCGGGGAGCAGAGTCTGGACCTGCTTTCCCGTTCAAGGTCATGGGTGCAGGTGCGCTGCTCAGTGTGCTGATTATTGCAAAAACATATTACGATTACGCGTCATTGCGTTCGGCCTACGAGAGCAGAAGCTGTGAATTGATTGATGGCACGATAAAGAATTTTCATCCAGGCCTGCATGCGAAAGGCAAGGGAAATGAAAGTTTTGACGTTGGCAATGCCCACCTGGCTTACTCAGCTTTTGATTCCTCACCCGGTTTTCACCAGGCCGCAGGCAATGGCGGGATCTTGAGAGATGGTCTTCACGTAAGGATGCAGCGCTGTGGCGCAGATATTGCATGGCTTGAGACGATAGAAAATCCCTGATTCAGCATACGCCTCACAACACCACCTGAGATCATCACACGTTCAGATCAATGTTTTCATTGGGGATGGCGCTTTGATGTGTCTTGCGCTTTTCAACTTCGATGATTGCAACTGCGACCAAAATCTCCCACTGTTTTCAAAATAGTAATACACTTCTGCCTTTGATACGCAAACTGTTGCTGGCATGGATGCTTATATTCATTCCATTGTTTTCGCGGCCAGCTTCATGCACAACATGCACCATGACGCAACATGACGCAAACAAAGCACTTTAAGGAAATTGATGATCAAAGTCACGCAACTACAATTTGAGTATGGCAAGAAGCGCGTCTATGACGACTTTTCGCTGGCGCTGGACAAGCCTGGTGTGTATGGCCTGTTTGGCCGCAATGGCAGTGGTAAATCGACGCTGCTGAAGATTTTGTCGGGTTTGCTGTTCCCGCATGGCGGGCAGGTGGAGGTGCTGGGCTACAGGCCAGCAGCGCGCCTGCCGACCTTTTTGGAGCAGGTGTATGTCGTGCCGGAAGAATTTCATCTGCCCGATATCAGCATGGCCGTGCTGCAAAAGACGCATGCGCCGTTTTATCCGCGTTTTTCAGGCAGTGATTTTGCGCAGTATGCCGATATCTTTGAAATCCCGCGTGACAAGGGTTTTGCTGCGATGAGCTTGGGGCAAAAGAAGAAGGCCGTCATTGCCTTTGCCCTGGCAACGCACACGCCCCTGCTGCTGATGGATGAGCCCACCAATGGCCTCGATATTGTCGGGCGCTCGCAATTCAAGACTATCCTTGGTGGCAAGGAACATGCGAACCGTACCGTGATCATCAGCACCCATCAGGCGCATGATCTTGAGAGCCTGATGCACCATGTGCTGTTCGTTGATGGCGGCAAACTCGCCCTGTCAGCCAGTATGGCGACGCTGCAACATGCCTTGCAACTCGGTGTAGCTGATAGCCAGGCCGATACAGTTGGCAGCATTTACCTGGAAGCGTATGGCCAGCAATGGGCATATATTGCGCGCAATACCACGGGTGAGCCGGGCGCTGTTAATCTCGAATTATTGTACAAGGCGCTGAGCATCAATAAACAGGGTGTGCTGGATGCGGTGGCGAATTATCGGCAACCTCAATCCCAGCTTCAGTCTCAATCTCAGTTACAAGCTGCCAAGGATTTGCAATGACAGATTTTTTTGACATACAACGTTTTGGCCGCCTGCTGCGCGCCCACTGGGCCGAGAGCTGGCGGGAATATGCATGGTTTTTCGGGGCCCTGGTGGGGCTGGACCTGGTAGTGATGGTGTTGACAGTTTCTCTCGATGGTTTGCGTAGTAATTATCAGTTCACTTACGGTGGGCAGGCATTCTGGTATATGACGGGTCTCTGGGGTTCAGCATTGATTTTTGCGTGGCGGCATTTCAAGTACCTGCAAAACCCTGGTGCCTGTCTGATTGCCTTGATGCGCCCTGGCTCGGTATTTGAAAAATGGCTCATGGCTTTTCTGGTGATAGGCATCCTGTACCCGCTGACTTACAGCCTGCTGTATGTGGCGATACATTATCCCGTGATCCAACTGGCCAAGGCGGTGACGGAGAATTTGACAGTCTGTGAGCATTGCAGCAAGGATTTCCGATTTTTCTTTCCCTTTGTGACGACCAGCAATGCCACGGGCGTTGAGGAAACGCACCTTACCCAGGCATTTTCCTTTTTGCTGCTGTCATTTGCACAGGCGCTGGTGGCTGGTGGCGCGGTTTACTTCAGGCGTTCGCCCGTGTTGCGCACGGTACTGGCGACTTTTTTCCTGGGCATACTGACGCTGCTGATGGGGATTGCTCCGCAAACCGGTATATTCATGAGGGATTACCGTTACACCGAAGATTACATTTATACGCCGATGGAATATGCACTTTCTATTGGCCTGTGGGTAGGTGTACCCGTGCTGTTATGGATTGCACTTTATTTTCATATCAGGGAAAGGGAGGTGGCATGATGTCGCGTCATTTTTCCAAAGCAGGCATCTGGCTATTTGCGTTCGCCTTTGTCTGGTATCTCGCTGGCAATTATATGCTGGGTTATTTGAGCAAAGAGCGGCTGGCTCAAGCCGAGATCGTCCATGTCAAGGAACAATATGCTGACCTGGGCCAGCATACCAGAGTAGTGATCGAAACTCAGCTTGCAATTCATTGAGGTGTCAGAAAGATCAAACTCATCTTTGAGCCTGGCATGACGCAGGCAAAAGTAGCCAACCCGAATTTGCAGATTGCTGTCAGCATGCAAGCGGCTGCTGATGCCTTTTACATCCGATTAAATTCGAGCAAATCGGACTTGAGACATTACAGGTCTGAGGAATTGGAAATCCGTCTCCCGGTGAATGTAAGAAGGCTGGAGCTTACCGGTGCTTCAAATGCAGAAATCTCGGGCAGTTTCACAGCACCTGATACCTCGCTGGAAGTGCTCGTCCGTGATTGCGACTCTCATATAGAGGTCGATAGTTTGAAGGTCAACCAGCTCAGGCTGGTATCTGCCTGTGTATCACCACCAAAAAAAGAATGCTGTGCTATCACTTATTCTGTAAAAGAAGGCGCGCAGATCAATCAACTCGACGTGCAGATGCCTTTTGGTGATCTGGATGTACATCCAGGGCGCTTGCCACAGCAAATTTTGCTGGACCTGGGTGAAAATGTAAAAATAACCGGGAAACCAGAATTTTTCAGATTGGCGCGTTTTGACAAGGAAAAATAAATGTCAGTCATTGACTTCATCGTTTAATTATTTGCATTTAAAAAACTGTCATGAAAATACATAAAATTTGCATACTTGCATCGGTCATTTTTTTGTTTAGCAATATGGCCTTGGCGCAATGTGAAAATGAAGAAGCTGTACGCGTCACGGCTGCGAAAATGAAAGCGGATATCTCTGCCAATAAAGCGCAACAGAAAACAAGGCTTGATGAGACTCTGCAATCATTTAATGTGAAGACAGATGCGCTTGGATGGACAAAAGTACAGAAATCTGAATTCTTAAAGAAAATGCAGGAGAACGGACAATACGTATATCTCAGCCTGAAGCTTCAAGAGCAGCAACTTTCCGTGATGATGGTTCAAAATGAATTAGGAGCAAAAGATGTCAAGGATGATCCAGTGCAAGCATGTACTGTCGCACTGAAATACATTCCTTTGTTCCTCAAGATCACTGAGTTGAATGAAGAGTTATTTGACTTCATGAAGAAGAAAATTGAGGCTGTAAAGTAGCCAGTAGGGTGCGTCTTGACGCACCATTTTTCTCTTTGATCCATCCTGATGATTGACGATATGGTGCGTCAAGACGCATCCTACAAAAAAACGACGCCATGCAGTTTGCAGGCGTCGTTTTTTATTGTTCCTACGCGCGTAACGCATGAACCTGGTGATCGGTTGACAGGTGACATGCCGTTTAGAACAACAACACTAAGCCCCACGTCCTGTGGTTTTTTGCGTCAACGCAATGTAGTCGGGCGGCGTTTTTGGCTTACGTAGCGTGACTACGAGACGCAAAACGAAACGCAAAACGAAGTACAAAACTTAGCAAGCAACCCAAACATAAAGAGGGAAATATCATGAACAAACTGATCACCGCCATCATCGCTTCCACAGTTGTTATGGGTAGCGCCTTTGCACAAACACCAGCTTCCGCATCTGCTACTGCTGCTTCCAAGCCAGCAACAGCCGCAGCAGCAGCGAGCGTAGCGAAATCTGCACCAGCAGCCAAGGTAGTCGCCGCTTCTGCATCATCCAGTGCTTCTGCAGTAACACCGCCAGCATCTGCTCCTGAAGCCAAGCCAGTAATGCATACAGGTGAAAAAGCTGCCAAGCATACCAAGCACACCAAGAAAGAAGCAAAAGCAGCAGGCGCATCTGCAGCAGCCAGCGCAGCATCGAAATAAGCATCAAATAAGCATCAAATAAGTATAGCTTCAGATTGCATACCGGCAGCCAGACGCTGCCGGGCAATCAGGCAAAAACCAACAAATCGCTCACAGAAAATTAAGGATTATCACCATGAACAAACTCATTACCGCCCTGATCGCTTCCACAGTTTTGATGGGTAGCGCATTTGCACAGACACCGGCAACTACTGCAGCAACTACGCCAGCAAAAGCAGCAACAGTTGCAACAAGCACAGCAACACCAGCTGGCAAGGCAGTAACGACTGCAATGGCAACAAACACCACGGCCGCAGCTACATCTGTAACAACGCCTGCAACTGCGCCGGCAGTTACACCAGCAACGCCAGAAGTCAAAACTGCAGCAGTGGAAAAAACAGCAGAGAAACATGAGAAGCATGCCAAGCATGTCGCCCATGAAAAGCATGCGAAGGCAAAAATTGAAGTGAAGACAGATGCGAAAACTGAAGTCAAGCCAGAAGTAAAAGCCGAAGTCAAAACTGACACAGCTAAAGTCGCCACAGCAGGCACAGGCAAGACAGCAACACCAGCAACAAAATAAGTTGCAGGGTTTTTAGCAGCAGGCAATATCAGGTCGTAAAAAAAGACGCTTCATCATTCGCGATGAAGCGTCTTTTGTTATGCGCAACAGATGAGCCTGGTATCAGCGCGCCGATGCCACCAACTTGATCCCCAGCGCCATCATGACACCACCGGCAACGCGGTCCAGCCATTGCTTGTAGCGCAGATAAGTAGTGCGCGGTTTTTCTGAAGATAAGGCAACGGCGACTATCGCATACCAGCTGGCTTCTATGATGAAGACACAAGACAGCAGCAAGACATCAAAACCCAGGCTTTGCGTGGCGGGCATGAAGGCGGCAAACACGCTGGCATACACGATCGATGTTTTTGGATTGCTGACCTGGGTAGTAAAACCCAGTAACAGTGATTTGCGTAAATTGCGTTCACCCGATGCTTCAGTAACAGCAATCTGCAAAGGCTCAGCCGCACCACGCCAGATTTTAAAGCCCAGGTATGCCAGGTAAAGCCCACCCAATACCTTGAGCGCGATAAACAGCACAGGCAAAGCCAGCAACACACCCTGCAAGCCCAGCAAGGCCGCCAGCGCAAACAGTGTACCACCCATGCCCATGCCTATCGCAGCACTGACGCCCTCGGCGCGGGTAGATGCCATCGCGGTGCGGGCTATCATCACAAAACTGGGGCCGGGGCTGACGACGCCGACAGTGAGTGCGGCGCAGATGCCGAGCAGGGGAGTGAAATTTTCCATGGGTGTCCTTGGCTGTTGGGAGATGGATGCGTAATTTTACAGCAGACGCCATGTCGACTATATGTTTGCTGCAAAATGCGGTGCAGGCCGCATACGGCAAAGATATTTTTCCTGGCGATACGGCATTCATG
This sequence comes from Undibacterium sp. TC9W, assembly GCF_049339865.1. Lineage (NCBI taxonomy): Bacteria > Pseudomonadati > Pseudomonadota > Betaproteobacteria > Burkholderiales > Oxalobacteraceae > Undibacterium > Undibacterium sp. TC9W. The sequence continues at coordinate 313,036 of NZ_JBMPPJ010000006.1, forward strand.
TTATGGCATACCTTATGCCGATGAGAGCATGTCGCGCATGCCCATTACACGTGAGCGGCTTACGCGCTTATAGCAACCTTTAAGGAGTACGACGGACGCCACTAAATTCCAGCCTGCGCTCACTGCTGTCCAGAATAATGTCCTTGACAAACAATAACGAGTAAATTCCCTCCCTTTCAAGGGGAGGGTTAGGGTGGGGATGGGTTTCAGTCGATTGGTTGTAAATGATTTTGCTACAGAAACCCATCCCCATCCCAACCTTCCCCTTGAAGGGGAAGGAGTTTCAAGCATGATCGCTGACAAAAATTATTCAATTGCAGAATTAAGTCTTCGACGTAGAAGACTCGCCGGGACGCTGTTCTTACTTGACTCTCCGAATGAGTCAAGATAATTATTCCGGACAGCAGTGAGCCTGCGCTGGAATGACGACTTTGCATGCACGGCTGTATTGAAGCCGGGAAATTCGACCGACGTTTGTAATGTCATCCCAGCGGAGGCTGGGATCCATGTGAGTAAAGTCCGTTGAGGTAGCTTGACTGCCAACTTGTAGGGTGCGCCGTGCGCACCGTTTGTGTTTCCAATTCGCTGAATAAAATCAACGATGTTGCGCACGGCGCACCCTACAAGAAAAATTTACTCCGCCAACTTGCGATATACAAACTCCGCCAGCGCCACGTCTTCCAGCCCTACACCTATGGCCTTGTAGAGAATGATGTCAGATTCATTGCTGCGTATGCCTGTGCCTTGCACCACGTCAGTCATCTCCAGCACATCGTCCCAAGCAAAGCTGTTCTGGTCGCACAGGAGCAAATCACCTGCTTCATAGGCCGCCTGTTTTTTCCATTCAACGACGATCTTGCTGGCACGGCGTATCAGGATGTCATCGACTTCGCGGGTGTCAGGTTTGCTGGAACCGATGGCGGCGACAAAGGCACCGGGTTTGACATCATTGCCATCAAACAGCGGTGTGGCTGATCGTGTAGCGGTGAGGATGACGTCGGCCTGGCTGGCGGCTTCAGCAGCGCTGGTGGCGCGGGCGGGGATGCCGTATTGCGTGGCGATGTGCTGTGCAAAAGCGTCCTGGCCTTCTATGCCGACCACCAGCACTTCTTTGAAATTGCGCACGGCCAGCAGGGCGGGGACGTGGGCGCGGGCCTGTATGCCGGTGCCAAAGATGGCCAGGGTGGTGGCATCTTGCCGCGCCAGCTTGTCGGCAGCGACGGCGGTGACGGCAGCGGTGCGGAATTCTGTCATGGTGTCGCCTTCCATCACGGCCAGCAGGCGGCCATCGTCAGCCGCGAAAAGCACAATCACGAACGTGAACCTGCCATTGATGGTGGAATAAATTTTGGCACCAGCAGCATTCAGCCCGGGGATGACGGCACCCATGGCGCTGAGCTTGGTTTTGCCGCTGTCTATGCGTACCCGCTCCTGCATAGCACCTGCGGTCGCATAGTGGGCAAAGGCCTCGCGCATGACGGTGATGGCGTCCTTGACTGTCAAAAGTGATGCGACTTGTTCATTAGTGATGACTTGCATGTGGTTTCCTTAGAGTCTGTTGAAAAATTAACCTGGCGTTGTTGCGCCTCCTTGTCGTACTAAAGTACTGCCTGCGTCGGCGACACCTAGCCGGGGGCGCCTAGCCATCTTAATTTTGCAACAGCCTCTTAATAGTGATAGGGGCTGGCGTCAATCGCATTTTGCTCGCCGTCGATTTGTTGGGCCAGCAGTTCGGCGCTGCCGCAAGCGAGGGTCCAGCCAAGTGCGCCATGGCCTGTATTGAGATAGAGATTGCTGACCGGTGATGCGCCTATGATAGGGATGCCAGTGGGCGTTGCGGGGCGCATGCCTACCCAGGGGCGTATTGCATCAGCGTCTGCACTGATGGTGACACCAGGGAAGAGCGCTTGTGTTTCTGTGAGCAGGCTGCGCGCGCGTGCCGCATTGATCTGCATGTCGTGGCCGACAATTTCTACCCGGCCTGCCACACGCAGGCGATCACCTATGCGGGCATAGACGATTTTTCTGGCGCTGTCGGTAATGCTGACGCTGGGCAGGCTGGCATCAGCCGCTGGCGCATCCAGCGTGATGCTGTAGCCCTTGAGCGGATACACGGGCAGGTGCAAGCCAGCCCTGGCAGCCAGGGTGGCAGCATGCGAACCATTTGCCAGCACATAGGCATCTGCACTGATATCGCCCTGGCTGGTTTGCAGCGCCTGCAGTTTGCCTGCCTGCACGAGCATGCCATTGACCTGGGTGTGGTACAGGAACTTCACCTTAGGATAATTGTGTATCAATGCCTGCGACAATTGTCTGCAAAAGCGCGCACAGTCGCCAACATCTTCAGATGGCGTATAAACGCCGCCCACCCAGCGGGCGGCTGCATGTGCCAGCGCAGGTTCTATATCGAGACAAGCCTGGGTTGATAAAACTTGCTGCTCACAACCCAGTTGCGCCTGGTAAGCGACTTGCGCAGCCGCAGCCTTGAGCGCAACATCAGATGAATACATGACCAGCTTGCCTGCCTGGCGCAAATCAAAATCCAGCGCCAGTTGTGCCTGTAGATTCGCCAGACAGTTGCGGCTATAGAATGCCAGGCGCAACAGCTCTGTCGTAGTCTGCCGCGATTTGCGCTGGTTGCAGGCGAGTAAAAAACTGCACAACCATTTCCATTGCGCCAGCTCAAGGGCGGGGCGCCAGCTTAAAGGCGAATCGGGGTTCAACAGATAAGAAGGCATGCTGGCCCAGACTGAGGCATCCGCCAACGGCGCAACATAAGAGTAACTGAGCTGCGCCCCATTGCCAAAGCTGGCACCTTCTCCGGCACCGTCATGCGCCTCGACAATGCTGACATCATGGCCACGCCTTGCCAGTGCGTAGGCGGTGGTGAGGCCGATGACACCTGCGCCGATAATACAAACTTTCATAGTGGTCTTAATGAGTACTGAATAAGTGAAAATAAATTAGGCGCTGATCGCAGCCAGGTGGCGTGCAGCGCTTTCCCTCGCCGCTGCAAGCAGGGCAGTGAACAGGTTTTTTTCGCTGGCATTGACGCGGTATTCAGGGTGCCATTGCACCCCCATGCAAAATGATAGCGACGGCACTTCTATGGCTTCCACCACGCCATCATCGGCCACTGCTGCCACCTTGACCTTGTCGGTAGAGGAAGCGACGGACTGATGATGCAGGCTGTTGACTTCGCAGTTTTCCACACCCAGAATCGCCCGCAACTTGCTGTCCTGGCGGATGTGGATGGCATGGCTGGCCAGATCGCAATCTTCCGCCTGCTTATGCTCTATGCTGGTGGCAATGTCAGAAGGGATGTGCTGCAGCAGTGTCGCACCCATCTCAACGGCAATCAGTTGCATGCCACCGCAGATGCCCAGCACTGGCATGTCACGTGCAATGGCGGCACGCAGCATGGCTTGTTCAAAGGCGGTGCGGTCTTCCTTGAGTGCCATTTTTTCAGGATAGCGGGCGGGCATGCCGTACAGGGCAGGATCGACATCGAACATGCCGCCGGTGATGAGCAGGCCATCGATCTGGTCGAGGTAAGTCTCTACCGCATCCATGTCATAAGGCAGCACCAGCGGTACGCCGCCATTGTCACTGATTGCTGCGCAATAATTGCGGCGCACAAAGAACAGGGCTTCGATATCGCTTGCGGCAGCGCTGCGGTCGGGGGTGATGCCTATGCGGGGCGGTGGAGAGCTGGTCATGGGTCTTGTTTTGATTGTTTTTGATGGGTTTGATGTTGCCATCATCCCTGTTCAAAATACTTAACGCAAACCATGAATTCTATGTTCTGGCATTAGTTTTTCTAATGCATGGGATTGTTTGATTTTTTTGAGCGAAGAGCTGTGTTACCAGATGTTTAAGTTTTTTCGTTTTCCAATTAACTTGCAAGCTGCGCGGCGGATTTTTTTGGACTCCTTCCCCTTCAAGGGGAAGGTTGGGATGGGGATGGGTTTCTGACGCAATATCATTTTCCGACAATCAACCGAAACCCATCCCCACCCTAACCCTCTCCCTTGAAGGGGAGGGAATTTTCATGGCATTTTATACTCGAAAATTATTTCGAAGAACTATTAACGTCAATATCATCCACCGGCACATCCAGCCCCGTCTTCACCCTGCTCATCGCCACAAGGGTTTTGAACCGTTTGACATTATTGCTTTCAAAGAAAAGCTGGCGGGTCAGCTCGGTGTATTGCGCCATGTCGCGCACGATGAAGATCAGGACAAAATCACATTCGCCTGCAACGTAATAACATTGCTGCACCTGAGGGCAGGCGAGAAAGGCGGCTTTCATGGCGTCGAGCAAATCCATGCGTTCGTTTTCCACCTCCACTTCGACGACGATAGTCAGCGGGTAGCCTAGTGCATCGGGGCGCAGTTGTGCGCTGTAGCGTTCTATGACCTTGTCGTCACTCAGGCGCTTCAGGCGGCGGTTAACTGCGGCGGTGGAGAGATTAACCCTTTCTCCCAAAGTGCTTTGTGGCAGGCTGCTGTCTTGCTGGATTTCCGCCAGCAGGCGGCGGTCAAAATTGTCCAGGGTAGTCATCTATGGTTCTGTAATCTCATTTTATGCAAAGAATTTGCGTATATCTGCGTCATTTTCGTAAATCTTACCACCGGTTGCGGAATATTATTTCAGTCGATCTTACCCCTAATGTCAGGAACAAGCATGCTGTTATCCAACCCACACGCTGTACGCCGGCCTTATCCTGTTGATCTTGCAGCCATCATGAACATAGAGAGTGCACAGCAAAGCCAGCGCTGGCTGGCACCGTGGGCAGAGCTGGCCCGCGCTGCAACGCCGCTGTATGCCTTGCCTGATCTGGCCGGTAAATTGCAGGTGGGGGCCATTCATGTCAAGGATGAATCAGTCCGCTCGCCACTGGGCAGTTTCAAGGCACTGGGTGCGCCTGTCGCGTTGATCAGGCAGGTTTTGCGGCTTTATCCTGCGCAGGATATTGTGCCTGAGCAGGTGCTGGCAGGCCGTTATGCACATCTGCTGCAAGACTACACCGTCATCAGCGCTACCGATGGCAATCACGGGCGCAGCCTGGCAGCGGCTGCCCGTTCTGCAGGCTGCCAGTGCGTGATAGTCTTGCATGCGCATGTCAGTGCAGAGCGCGAGGCGGCAATTGCGGCCTATGGTGCCCGCATAGTGCGCATCAAAGGCAATTATGATGAATCGGTAACAGTGGCCGCAGAGTTGGCAAGCGCCAATGGCTGGCAGGTGATTTCAGATACCTCGTATGAAGGCTATGAAGATATCCCGCGTGATGTCATGCAAGGCTATGGCACCATTGCTGCCGAGCTGGTGGAGCAAGGTGCCGCGCATGATGGGAAAAGCGCTTATACCCACATCTTTTTGCAGGGCGGCGTCGGCGGTTTGGCGGCGGGAATTGTCAGCTATTTCTGGGAATTGTATGGGGCAAACCGCCCGCGCTTCATCGTGGTCGAGCCTGCGCAGGCAGATTGCCTTTACCAAAGCGCGCTGCATGGCCGGGCGAGCAGGGCACTGGGTTCTATCGACTCTGTCATGGCGGGCCTGGCATGTGGCGAGACTTCGCCTTTGGCCTGGCGTTTCTTGCAGCCTGCGGTAGATTATTTTTTGACGATAGAAGATGAACTCGCCATCCAGGCCATGCGCGTGCTGGCCGCAGGTAGCGAGGCGGATATACCCATAGCCGCCGGTGAATCTGGCGTGGCGGGTCTGGCAGGCCTGTTGAGCATTTGCAGCAACAAGGTCTGCATGAAGCAGGTGGGTTTGGATGCCAGCTCGAGGGTACTGGTCATCAATACAGAAGGCGCAACTGCGGCCACGGTATATCACGAACTGCTTGGCATATCGGCACATGCTGTACTTGCCCAACAAAATTCCTGGAAGGACAGGCATCATGAATGAATCATTGGAATCTACATTGCAGGCAGAATTGCTGGCCTGGCGCAAGCATTTGCACCAGCATCCAGAGACAGGTTTTGAAGAAGTGGCAACCGCTGATTATGTCGCCAGAGCCTTGCAGGACATGGGGCTGGAAGTGTATCGCGGCATAGGTGGCACCGGGCTGGTCGCCAGCCTGAGCGCAGGCAATGGCGCAGGTACTGGCAAGCGGGCGATAGGCTTGCGCGCCGACATGGATGCCCTGCACATCACCGAGAACGCGCCCGGCAGGCCACATGCCTCATGCACGCACGGCAAAATGCACGCCTGCGGTCACGACGGCCACATGGCCATGGTGCTGGGCGCTGCCAGGTTATTGACCGCCAGGCCAGACTTCAACGGCACGGTGCGTTTTATCTTTCAACCGGCAGAAGAACACGGGCGCGGCGCAAAGGCCATGATGCAGGATGGCCTGTTTGAGCGTTTCCCCGTAGCTGCGATTTTTGGTGTGCACAATATGCCGGGCATGCCTGCGGGCTCTTTTGCCACCCGCGCAGGCGGCATCATGGCATCAGAAGATAATTTCGTCATCCACATCAAGGCACGTGGCACCCATGCAGCCAGACCGCACATGGGCATAGACCCTATCGTCATCGCTTCGCAAATCGTGCTGGCCCTGCAAACCATCGTCTCGCGCAATCTTGATCCGGGTTTGCAGGCAGTGATCTCCTGTACTGAATTCATCACTGACGGCATCAGAAACGTGATTCCATCGAACGTCATCATCAAGGGCGATACCCGCAGTTATTCGCGAGAGGTGCAAGCGATGCTGGAACAGCGCATGCGCGACATCAGTGAGGGAATTTGCCACATGCACGGTGCAGAATGCGTGTTTGAATATACCCATGAATTTGCCCCAACTGTTAATTCAACTGAGTTTGTCGATGTCGCCACCAGGGCCGCTGCCAACATCGCGGGCAAAGACAAGGTCGATGCCAACGTGCAGCCCATGATGATTTCTGAAGATTTTGGCGCTTTCCTGCAAGTCGTGCCGGGTAATTTCAGTTTCATTGGCAATGGTGTGGCGCTCGACCAGGGCGGTATTCCCTTGCACAATGCGGGCTATGATTTCAATGACGAAATCCTGGCGACGGGTGCGCAGTATTTTGCTGAGATTGTCCGGCTGGATTTGAAGGCAGATTGAGGCAGCACAAGCTCAATCCGCCACCTTATCAGACGGAAACTGAAACGAATTTCGCAATAGTGCATTCATCGGCATATCCAGATTCACACCAGATGGCGGGATGGGGTTGTTGAACCATTTCTTGTATAGCTTCTCGACATCGCCGTTATAAATGATCCTGGCCATTTCTGCGTCCATGAGCTTTTTCAGTTCGACATCATTTTTGGAAAACATGATGGCATACGGCTCCACTGTCAGCGGGCTGGCGACGACCTGGTAGTCTGCCGGGTGCCGTGACATGGCCTTCAGACCATACAGCAAGACATCGTCCATCGCAAAGGCATCGGCCTTGCCGGTTTCAACATGGTGGAAAGATTCCAGGTCATCCTTCGCCTCCAGCAGGGTGATGCGCAAGGCACCTACATCATTACGTTCAGCTATCGATTTGGCATTGGTGGTGGCCGTGGTAGTGACGATGGTCTTGTTGCGCAAGTCTGCCCAGTTGCGTATGCCAGAATCTTTTTTCACGAGCATCTTCGCGCTGGCAATAAAATTCGCAATCGTAAAACCCACCAGCGCACGCCGCTCTGCAGTGTTGGTGGTAGGCCCGCATTCCAGATCCGCCTGACCCTCAATGATGGCCTTGAAACGGCTGGACGGTGTCACCTGCATATAGTCTATGCGCAGATCAGGCCGCTTCAGTTGCAGCTTGATGGCATCGACCAGTTTGAGGCAGATGTCCACCGTATAACCCAGGGGTTTGCCATGATTGTCCTTATATGAGAAAGGAATCGACGCCTCCCTGGTTGCCAGCACGATCCTGCCACTGCGGGTGATACGTTCCAGCGTCTCGCCCGCCATTGCTGAGTTGCTGATGCTGATAGCGGCCATCAAAAAAATGACTGTCAGTTTGCGGGTAGAGTGGGCCTGCATGAAATTTCCCCATCGTGTTCAAGATGCTGGCGATTGTGGGGGCTTGCAGCCTTGCTCAACAAACGAAAATTTCTAATCAGGCCTATTAGCAGGGCTATTGGGTTTTGCTGCCGCTGACGGCTGGTATGGCTACCGGGTCATTTGGAGTATCCACGATTGCCTGGGCCGTTGCTACATCTCTCTCGATTTCCAGTTTGACGATGGCACCGCTGCAATCAGTGATCCTGACTTGCAGGCCTTCCTTGATGGGGTCATTGTCACTTCCGCTAACATGAAAGGCGGCGGTATTAAGCCACCTTCGATAGGGGTAGTGTTTGGGCCAGACATCAAATGAACTTGGCGGGTCCCCCTTCTTTTTATGCAAAACCAGGTTCTCAATCTTGCCTTCGATGATTTCGCATTTTCCTGCATCATATTCAGCGCGCAGCTCTGTGTAGGCAAGATAACCGTCCCGAAATGCCACCCAGCTTGTGAGCAGGCCAATACCGAGAAAGAGATAGGGTAGAAAAGGGGCTGGTCTATCCGGGCGTGAACTCCAGCTATACGCAGGCAGGCCACGCCGCTTACGCGAGATATTGAGGGCGATGCCAACTACACCGATGCCCAGGGGAATGAGCGGGACAGGCGTCAGGAAATTTGTCCATACTTTTTGGGTCAAGTCAAAATACAGGGTGTAGCTCATGGTGAATTTGCGGTGTCTGGCATGTCTTGTATATTTGCTACATTGTAACAGGACGGCTGTTTTGAGTTGGATATGCCTTCAGGATGAATAGATAAAATCAGCCAGTCTTCATAGTGAAGATGTGACAGGGTGAATAGATAAGTGAATAGATTCGTGAATAGATTCTATGGTAGCTTGATTCGTTTATTGCAATAAAGCCTAGGCCTATATCCTCCAACCCGCTTTCAAACTTATAATCAGCCAAAACATCACACTCAGACTACGCCATGCGCACCCAAAAGCTTGTTACTCCCCTGGTTTTACATGCACTCAAATACTTTGATGCCGCAGCGCGCAACCTCAGTTTTACGCGGGCGGCGGCGGAGTTGCATGTGACCCAGGGGGCGGTCAGCCAGCAGATCAAGGGGCTGGAAGAGCAGATAGGGGCGCGCCTGTTCGTACGCATGACGCGCAGCCTGCGGCTGACGCGCGAGGGCAGTGAGCTGCACAGGGTGGTGAATCGCCTGCTGCAAGAACTGGAACTGCAATTGCAGGCGATACAACCGAGCCTGAACAACAAAAGCGTGGCAATACGTTCATCACCCTCATTCTCGATGATGTGGCTCATGCCCAGGCTCAGTGGTTTTGGGCGGCTGTATCCAGAGATAGAAATCCACTTGCGTGGTGAGCTGTTTGGCATGAGTGCGCTGAAGATGAGTGCAGAATCCATCGACATCCTGGTGCTGTACGGCCAGGGGCCAGACCAGAGTAACCACCATGCCAGCAGGCTGATGTCTGAATACCTGCTGCCGGTAGCCAACAGCGATTACCTTACGCGTTACCCGGCGCTGGCGCAGGCATCGGATTTTACCGGGCACATCCTGCTGCATGATGATTCACCCTGGGAAAATGCGCCGCCCTATGCCGAATGGGGCGAGTGGATGCGTATCGCTACCCAGTGCAATGACAACGAGGTGCAGGATTTTGTGCGCCACGGCCATCAATACAATCTCTCGCACCTCGCCATCAATGCCGCCACTTATGGGCAGGGCATGGCAATGGCGCGTACTTCATTGATACTCGACGAACTTGCTCAGGGTCAGTTGATACCTACCGTGCCTATCTGCGTCAAGGCCAGTGCGGCTTATTTTTTAGTTATCAATGAACATGTGGGTAATAAAAAGTCTGTCAACATCTTCAAAGACTGGTTGACCGAAGAGTGTCGCGAATTTGAAACACAGCGTAATGCCATTTTGTCAGGTATTGCCCGCCTGGTCTGATTTTCTGGCTTGCTGCAACAGCAGATCAAGCGCAATAGTATTACCCCTGCTAATCCATCTTTTCCCTCTTGGCCACCGTTCCTGCACAGGGCGTGGCCTGTCTTTACGCATTAGCTTTGCTAATTCATACCCTTAGAATTATTGCCTTGTGCAATGAGATGCGCCAGACAATCATTCATCACCGAAAGGCGAAACCGAAAACAAATACTTAAAACCCATACAGAGAGGAATACCTATGTCCACGACCATCAAACTCATCGTCGCCGCATCTTCTGCAGGCATCCTGCTGGCAGGTAATGCCAGTGCCCAGGACCTGCTGGTAAGAATAGGCCATGTCAGCCCCTTGTCCGGGCCATCTGCCCACATGGGCAAAGATACCGAAGAGGGCGCTCGCATGGCGGTGGATGAACTCAATGCCAAGGGCGTGACCATAGGCGGCAAGAAGGCCAAATTTGAATTGCTGTCAGAAGACGATGCCGGGGAACCAAAGCAGGCTACTACCGTGGCGCAAAAGCTTGTAGATGCCAAGGTCAATGGCGTTATCGGCCACATGAATTCTGGCACCACCATCCCCTCTTCAAAAATTTACAGCGATGCCGGTATCCCGGAAATTTCACCCTCGGCGACCAACCCTCAATACACGATGCAGGGCTACAAGACGGCTTTCCGTGTTGTTGCCAATGACGGGCAACTCGGCGGCACGCTGGGCCGCTATGCCGTGCAAATGCTGAAGGCAAAAAATATCGCCGTGATTGATGACCGCACCGCGTATGGGCAAGGCGTGGCAGATGAATTCGTCAAAGGCGCGACGGGCAAGCTCGCCTCTGCCAAGATCGTCTCGCGGCAATATACGACCGACAAGGCGACCAATTTCAGCGCTATCCTGACCACCATTAAATCGACCAATCCTGATTTGATTTTCTTTGGTGGTATGGATGCAGTAGGCGGCCCCATGCTCAAGCAAATCAAGCAACTGGGCCTGAAAGTCAAGTTCATGGGCGGTGACGGTATTTGCTCGACAGATCTGGCACAACTGGCAGGCGATGCCATCGGTGAAGGCAATGTGATTTGTGCCGAGGCGGGTGGGGTAGAAGAAGGCAAGAAGGCAGACCTGGTCAAGTTCAAGGCTAATTTCAGCAAAAAATATGGTCACGAAGTTGTGTTGAATGCGCCTTATGCCTACGATGGCGTGATGACCATGGTGGCTGCCATGCAAAAAGCCAATTCAGCCGAACCTGCCAAATACCTGCCAGAACTGGCCAAGATCAACCACAAGGGCGTGACAGGTGAAATCGCATTTGATGCGCGTGGCGATATCCGTGACGGCACCCTGACTTTGTACACCTATAAGGGTGGCAAACGCGAACTGATCGCGGTAACACATTAATCGTTTTGTGAGTACGCATGGCGCCTGCGCTGTCTGTATGCGCCATGCATGGAAAGTATCAAAGAGAGTATTAAAGAAAGACCCAGCCATGAGTTTGAGCACAGCACAATTTTTACCCGCATCCCAATACGGCATGTTCCGCAAACTGGCCAGGGTGCTCGAACATTTTGTCGCCGCGGCTCCGGCAGAGGTGAGGCTGGATCAACTGGCAAAACACTGTGGCATGAGCAAATATGCCATCCGCAAAATCTGCCTGCGCCTGCAGGATGAAGGCTTGATCGCCGCAGCAGAAAACAGCTTGCACTGGAACCTCGCCAAACCTGCGGGTGGCATCACGCTGGAAGACGCCTGGCGCATCAGCATGACAGATACATCGCGTGCCAGCACCACGGCACCGGTAACGGGCAAATTCACCACGGAAATGGATTTGCTCATCACCCAGGCCTTGTGGAATATAGACCAGAGCATCAGCTCGCACCTGCGCTGCGTGCAGCTTGACCGCGTCAGCCAGTCGCAAAGAACAGCACGCCGCTGGGGCAGGCGCGGCGTGCGCAAGGTCAAGAATTTTTTGTGAGACGAGCGAAAATTACCATTCGTAGGGCGCGCCGTGCGCACCGTTCTTGATCAACATATTGCTGGCATTTAAATCAAAAAACCGGTGCGCATGGCGCACCCTACCGGACGTCAAACACACATATCAGGTTAAGCCGCTCCTACAGTTGATAGCAAACCAGTAGGGTGCGTCTTGACGCACCGTTTTTCTACGCTTTCCTGATTATTGAAGATATGGTGCGTCAAGAAGCACCCTACAAAAAACGACGCCATGCAGTTTGCAGGCGTCGTTTTTTATTGTTCCTACGCGCGTAACGCATGAGCCTGGTGATCGGTTGACAAGCTACCTGCTGTTTAGAACAACAACACTAAGCCCCATGTTCTGTGGTTTTTTGCGTCAACGCAATGTAGCCGGGCGGCGTTTTTGGCTTACGTAGCAACACTACGGAATGCAAAACGAAACGCAAACCAAGCAACCTAAACATAAAGAGGGAAATATCATGAACAAACTGATCACCGCCATCATCGCTTCCACAGTTGTTATGGGTAGCGCCTTTGCACAAACTCCAGCCTCTGCATCTGCTACTGCTGCTTCCAAACCAGCAACAGCCGCTGCCGCAGCGAGTGTAGCCAAGTCTGCACCAGCAGCTAAAGTAGTAGCCGCTTCTGCCTCAGCCAGTGCTTCTGCTGCAGCACCAGCAGCATCTGCTCCTGAAGCCAAGCCAGCAATGCACACAGGTGAAAAAGCTGCCAAGCATACCAAGCACACCAAGAAAGAAGCAAAAGCAGCAGGCGCATCTGCCGCAGCCAGCGCAGCATCGAAATAAGTTTTAGTCAGAAATAATCAGTAATTTTTGAACACCTGCCGGCAGCACGCGCTGCCGGTGAATCAAGTAAAAACAAACAAACCGCTCACAGACATATTAAGGACTTTTACCATGAACAAACTCATTACCGCCCTGATCGCTTCTACTGTTTTGATGGGTAGCGCATTTGCACAGACACCTGCAGCAACAACTACGCCAGCAAAAACAAGCGCAGCACCTGTAGCAGTAACAACAGCAGTGACTACGACAGCCGCAACGACCGCTACACCGGCCGTAACGACACCTGCTCCAACTGGCAAGGCAGTAACGAGCACAGTGACCACTACCACTACAGCAGTAACGCCAGCGGTTGAGACTAAAACTGCAGCAGTAGAAAAAACTGCAGAGAAACATGAAAAGCACGCCAAGCATGAAAAACATGTGAAGGCAAAGGCTGAAGTGAAAACAGAAGTCAAGCCAGAAGTCAAAGCTGAAGTGAAAACTGATGCAGGCAAAGTTGCAACAGCAGGCACCAGCAAAACAGTAACGCCAGCAGTGAAATAAGTTTGCGGCGTAAGCCGTAAATAGATCAGTAAATTAAGTAGCAAAGAGAAACGCGCCATTGTGAGATGTGGCGCGTTTTTTTTGATCGTTGCCAGGCACTGGATACGCTTCATATTTGTGCTCAGACAAGCGGTGCTTTATAAGGCAGCCTACAGGCCGGAGTTGCAGCGGCAGGTACCAGCAAAGCAGTAACACCAGCCATAAACACCAGCCAGTAATACCAGCAGCAAAATAAGCAATGCGGCTTATGCCGTGTGCTGCGCAGGAAAGTAAAAACGCGCCCTCAATGAAGAGGGCGCGTTTTTTCACGCGATGCTATGTGGACTTGCTCAGGCTTGCAAGGCCAGTGACTTGATGTTGCTGTGTCTGGTATTGTGACTTGTGCTGGCAGATTTGCTGGCTTTTTTGATGGAATGCACGGTGGCATTCACTGGTGCAGTGTTGTCGCTGAGTTTGAATACGCTGACCAGATCTACCAGGTGATATGCCTGGTCTTCGAGTGAGCTGGCAGCGGCGGCGGCTTCTTCTACCAGTGCGGCATTTTGCTGGGTCACATTGTCCATGTCAGCGATTGCCTGATTGATTTGTTCTATGCCTTGTTGTTGCTCACTACCAGCGGCAGTGATTTCTGACATCAGGTCAGTCACACGCCGGATGGCGGTAACGACTTCTGTCATGGTGTTGCCTGCTTCATTGACCAATAAGCTGCCGCTATCGACTTTTTCTACTGAGTCATTGATCAGGGTCTTGATTTCTTTGGCGGCGCTGGCAGAGCGTTGCGCCAGATTGCGCACCTCTGAGGCAACCACCGCAAAACCGCGGCCCTGTTCACCTGCACGGGCAGCTTCTACCGCAGCGTTCAAGGCGAGGATATTGGTCTGGAAAGCGATGCCATCAATAACACTGATGATATCAACGATTTTTTTCGACGAATCATGGATCTGCACCATGGTCTCAACCACTTTGGAAACCACATTGCCACCCTTGACCGCGACCTGGGACGCGACGCAAGCCAACTGATTGGCTTGACGGGCATTGTCGCCATTGTGTTTGATGGTGGATGTCATTTCTTCCATCGAAGAAGCTGTTTCTTCCAGGGAGCTGGCTTGCTGTTCGGTGCGGGAAGACAAGTCCAGGTTACCGGATGCAATCTGACCAGAGGCTGTGGCGATAGTATCCGTCGATTGGCGTATATTATTGACCGTATTCACCAGGCTGTCTTTCATCTCGTTCATGGCCGCCAGCAGGCTGGTCTGGTCATTACCTCGCAACGCAATGTTGATGGAGAGATCGCCCGCCGCAATTTGTTTGACCACTTCTGCAGCGTATGCAGGTTCGCCACCGAGCTGGCGGTAGATATTTCTGATCAGTAACATGCCAGCGCTGAGCGCCAGCGCACAGCCCAACAGGATGGCGGCAAGCATGCCATTCTTAATATTGCTGTAATTGATTGCTGCGCCTTCGTATTCGGACTTGGCGACATCTACCTGCAATTGGCGTAGGGCGGTGATAGCAGCATTGATGTCTTTCTTGTTTTTGTCGGCCAATATAGTCAATTCTTTTGTTTTGAGCGCGTCACCTTCTGCCATCGCCTTCACCACGGGGGCAACGAATTGTGCTTCATATTGCGCGCGCAGTTGCGCAAATTTGCCTGCCAGGGTTTTTTCTTCTGGAGTCAGATAAGTGGCCATGTATTCAGCCCAGACTTGGTCTATGGTCTTTTGGTCCGCCAGTATGTCGGCATTGGCTTTCTTAAACTGCTCTGGTGTGGCTTCCACCAGAGCCAGGGTCATCAGGAAGCGGCTGCGCAAGAGCAGGCAGTCTATGCGCGAGACTTGTTCCAGTGCGACGGTGCGGTCTTCATAGACGGTTTTTAAACTGGCGTTGGAAGAGTTCATGCCAAACAGGCCAACCATGCCAACGGTGATGATCAATGCCGTCATCAGAGCGATGATGGCCAAGAGACGTGCTTTGAGTGTCATTTTCATTTATTTCCCCTTGTAGCCTCGCATGTGGCAAGGCACGACTTGTTGAATAACGGCGCACTATTCCAGCTTTTTTTGGGGACGAAGTGCAAAGGCAGCAATTGTTTGAGGCTGTCTGGCGTGGCGCTTGGTCTGGCTGGGTGCTGCGGTTTGCCGGGCTGTCGTTTCAGGTTTGGGGAAATTTTCCCGGCGCTTATTTCATTACACTTTCAGTGTGCCAATATCATAGCACCGCTTCATATTGAGTTTCCATGCAGAAACTATGATTTATCAATGTTTGACCTAGTTGAGATAGAGTTAACATTGTGATGATTTATCTACATCCTATGGCGGTGATGTGGGTAATTCAAGCTAATGCGCTCAATGATGATGCCACATTCTATTTGGGAGTTTTTTGTTCGGGCATATTAAAAAAAATTCAGTGTTGCCCGAATCGCCTGATCGCCTCATCGACGCTTGATTTGAAATCTGCAGGTGAGGGATCACCGCCACGGGTGCGGCCGTATCGCGTGTTATCTAGTTTTGCAGGAAAACTGGCCTGCAGTTCTTTTAATGCAGGCAAGGCGCGTCTGTCGCCTATGTCGGTTAATGTGTCAATAATATAGACCTGCATCCCTGGCTTGCTGCGATGCAGTTTATCAATCAGTGTATCGATGGCGCGATAGGATTTGGCATGTTTCAACGCCTCGATAGCGCTGAGCTGTACCAGCTTGTCACTGTCTTCCAGCAAGCTCAGCAGGGTGTCTGTTTCAGCCTGGCTTTGCGGGCCTCTCAGTTTTGATAAGGCGCTGGCTGCAAAATTGCGTGCCAGCGGTGATTTGTGTTTGAGTAAGTCATTTAGTGCGGGTCTCGTTGCTTCTGACTTAAAACTGCCAAATGCGTGGCAGATATCAACGATCTCTTCTGGGTCTGCATCATGCAACTTGTTTATGAGTAAAGGAATGGCGCGTTCGTCAGGGGCCATGGAGCTGACCATCGCCCTGAAGTTTTCTCCTTTGGCTGTCGTCAGGAATTTCTTTGTCTTCACCCATTTGTCTTCCATGGTTTGCAGCTCGCTTGCAAAGGCATGCTGGCGAAATGCCCTGGCTTCTGCAAGGGTATCAACTTCCATATGCTCAAACTCGCGTTTGTATGCGCCTGATTCATAAGAACTCAGCGTTACTTGCAGCAGATGACCAGGGCCACGGTACCGGGCTCCGGGTGTGCCATCTTCGACAAAGTAATGGAACAGAGGCGTGCGGTCTGAGGTTTTGCAGTCCAGGGCAATATGTTCTTTGCCATCAAACTGCAAAACCGGCAAGAAATGCAGGGGCCAGCCTTCGCCTTCCTGCCAGCCGACTTCCTTGTCTATGCGTTTGATCAGCTTGTATTGTTCCACCACCTTATCCAGTGGCAGCAATTCATACATGGGGATGAAATCCGGGATGCCATTGTGCCAGCGGTACATCGCTCTCAAGATCGGTGGCAGCTTGCACGGTAGTTGCTGCTCCAGGGCCGTGATCTCCTGATCAGAAATGGGCGCTGACGGCTGGATATTGTTTTTGGAGAACTGCTTGTCCAGCCTTGAAAACAACTCAGACAGGTTGGCATCTGCATCGGGCAGGCTCACATCAACGCTCGGTTTGATATCCGGTACCTTCCTGAGACCTGCGATAGAACTGATATCAGGTGTTTCAACACTGGTGTCGATTTTCTTGTCGCAGCCAGGTAGCAGGAGCAGGCTTGCAGTGGCGATGAGCAGGCGGTGAAGGAATTGCATGAGATAAAAGTGAGGGTAGGTGCAACTATATTCGCCAGCAGAGAGGACGTCTTTCAGATCAGCAGGCTTGCACTGTGCGCGACTCTGAGGGAGATATGGCGGGATATGGGGGCATGTCACCCCAATAAATGCGCCTAAGCCCCCACCCGGTTACGCCCCGCCTGTTTGGCTTCGTACAGTTTCTGGTCTGCCCTGGCGATGAGTTCATCGATGGTGTGCTGGTCGCCGGGTACGACGGCGGCTACGCCTATGCTGAAGGTGATGGTGTCGCTTTCTGCGACCTTGGTTGAACTGTGCGGGATGGCCTGGTCGGTGATGGCGCGCAGCATGGTTGCGGCCTTGCTGATGGCACTCTGCAGTTCGCATTCAGGCATGAGGCAGATGAATTCTTCGCCACCGTAGCGGGCGACGATATCATGCGGGCGTCGGAAGCCTGCCTGCAGGCAGGCTGCCACGGCTGCCAGGCAGGTATCACCCTGCTGGTGACCATAGGTGTCGTTGTACTGCTTGAAGCTGTCTATGTCTATCATCAGCACGGCCAGGGATTTGCCGTTGCGCTGGCAATGCCGCCATTCCCTGGCGATGGCCTGGTCAAAGTTGCGACGGTTGGCAAGACCTGTCAGCGGGTCGGTGAACACCAGTTTTTTGAGCAGGTCGCGTTGCAGCTTGAGGGTGACATGGGTGTGCACGCGGGCGCGCACGACGTCGGGGTTGACAGGTTTGCTGATGAAATCCATGCCGCCAGCCATGAGGGCACGTGATTCTTCGCTGGCGTCGTTCTGGGCGGTGACAAACAATACCGGGATGTCGGCTGTTAGTTCTTCATGCTTGAGCTGGGCGCAGACTTCGAGACCATCCATGTCAGGCATCATGATGTCGAGCAGGATCAGGTCGGGCGGGGTTTTCCTGCAAAAATCGAGGGCGCTCTGGCCGCTGGTGGCCATGAAGACTTCATGGTCGCTGGCAAAAATCTGGTGCAATGCCTGGATATTGATGACCTGGTCATCAACGATGAGTATGCGCGGCCTGTACGCTGCGAACTCAAGTTTTTCTGTCAGGTTGTCCAGAGTTTTTGTCAGGGGCATGTTTATACGTGTTGCTGGAGTTTTTGGCTACTTGAATATCTCGTCAGCATAGCATTTGTGCTGGCGAACGCAAACGGATTTTGCCGTATTGCAAAATTTACACCTTTATCTCGTCGAGCAGCCTGAGGGCGGTGACAAAGTCCAGGTCCAGCATGGCGGCCTGCATGGCCTGGCGGCGCTCGCCGGACAGGTGTTGTTGCAGGCCGGCTTGCAGTTCCTGGTAACGGGTGCTGGCACGCATGTTCTGGGTCTGGAGCAGGTTTTTTAATTCCTGCAGTTCGCCAGACTTGATCGGGCTGGCACCATCGTCAGCTTCAGTTTTGCTGGCCATTTGTTCATTGAGCCATGCCTGCACGCTGGAAATCGTCATGCTGAGCTGCTGGTCGGCATGGCTGATCAGGTCAGGGACGCGTTGCTGGTCTTGCTGGTTTTGCTGGTTAATGGCGTTTTCCAGTGTCAGTGCAGCCGCGGCAAAGTCCCTGGCACCGAGCGTACCTATGCTGCCGCGCATGGTATGCAGGGTGCGTGCGGCTTGTTGGACATCTCCTTGCTGCCAGTGGCTGACGGCCTGGTCAAAATCCTGCCGGGCGTGGTTGATCATGTTCTGTATCACGCCTGCCAGGGTGTTGACGAGGGCAGGGTTGCCCTTGGCCAGCGCCATGATCCTGGCGGGATCAAAGACGCCGCTGGCAGCTGGTGTTGCCACCTGGCCGGGTAGGGGGGCTGGCCCAGGCTCTGGCCGTGGTTCTGTTCTTGTCGCCGGCACTGAGCTGGCCGCTGCCGTACTGGCAGGCGTGATCGGGGCCAGTGCAGCCCTTGCGCCGCCAGCCTGTGCTGGCTGTTCTGCCGACAGGTAGTGTGCCAGCACGCCCAGCATCTGGTCTATGTCTATGGGTTTGGAGATGACGTCATTCATGCCAGCGGCCAGGCAGTGTTCGCGCTCTGCCGTCATGACACCGGCAGTCATGGCCAGGATGGGGATGGGCAGGGCCAGTTCCTTGCGCAGGATTTCGGTGGCTGTCCAGCCATCCATGATGGGCATTTGCACGTCCATGAGGACGAGGTCAAACTGCTCTTCTGCGATCTTGAAAATCTCGACTGCTTCACTGCCATTGTTGGCGACCTTGATGCTGGCCCCGGTTTGTTCGAGTATCTTGGTGGCGACGATCTGGTTGAAATAATTGTCTTCCACCAGCAGTATGTGTTTGCCGCTGAAGCTGCCTGTGCCTGTCCTGGCGGGTGAGCTGCTATTGTTCATGGTTTGTTCATTATGCGGGTTTGCTGCAGCCAGTGTAGCAGACAGTGCCGGGGCACCATGGTGCAGGTGCAGGCTGGTCTCTTGCAATACATCATACAGGCTGGAGCCGGTCACTGGTTTGAGCAGCACGGCATCGGGCGCACCTGGCTTGTCTTCCATCTGCAGGGCGCTGCGGTCATAGGCGCTGCTCATCAAAATCAGGGGGATGCGCTGGCTGGTCTGCATGTCCTTGATGGCGGCCAGGGTGCTCAGGCCATCCTGGCCCGGCATGTGCCAGTCTATCAGGATGGCGCAGTATTCATCTTCTGCCGCAGGTTGGTCGGCCAGGTGTTCGCGCACTTTTTGCAGGGCCTGCTCGCCGGTGCTGGCAGTGTCGGCATGCCAGCCCCAGGCTTCTATGGTCTTGGCGATATAGCTGCGGCTGGTGGCATTGTCATCAACGACCAGGATTTTCCTGGCCTGGTTATTGCCCGAGGCAGTGCTGGCGTTTTCTGGCGGATAGCCTTCGAGGGGCGGCGCGGTCTGCATGGGCACGCTGACGATGAATTCTGTGCCTGTACCTTCCTGGCTGTTGACGCGGATATCGCCACCCATCAGATCGACAAAGCGCTTCGAGATTGCCAGGCCCAGACCAGTGCCGCCAAAGCGGCGTGAGGTCGAGGCATCGGCCTGCTCAAAGGCATTGAACAGGCGGCTGATCTGCTCTGCCGACATGCCTATGCCAGTGTCACGGATGATGAACTGTATCAGCAAATTGTCTGTATCCTGCTCACTGCCCGGAACCGGCTCAGCCTGTTGCACCAGCAATGAGACTTCACCATTGGCCGTAAACTTGATGGCATTGCCGATGATGTTGATGAGCACCTGTTGCAGGCGCAAGGCATCACCAATCAGCTCCTTGGGCACGTCAGTGTCTATGCCCATCGATAATTCCAGCTGCTTTTCACCGACATTGACCGACATCATATTGGCCAGTGCACTGAGCACGTCCTTGAGATAAAAGCGGGTAGGCGACAATTCTATGCGGCCTGCTTCTATCTTCGAGATATCGAGTATGTCATTCAGTATGCCTAGCAGTGACTGGCCGGACGAACGTATCATCTGCAGATAATGGCGCTGGGTAGAACTCAGGTCTGTCTTGCCCAGCAGGTAACTCATGCCCAGCACCGCATTCATCGGCGTGCGGATTTCATGGCTCATATTGGCCAGGAATTCTGATTTGGTGCGGCTGGCCATTTCGGCCTGGTCGCGCGCGCTGATCATCGAGGTCTCCAGTTGTTTCTGGCGGCTGATGTCGGTTGCAATACCCAAAAAGCCTATGGTTTGCTGATGCTCGTCATGGATGCTGTTGATCACCAGGTTCACCGGAATATGCTGGCCCTGCTTGCTGATATAGGTCCACTGCTGGCTTTGTGGCAAGCCACGTCTGGCCTTGGCGACAAAGACCTCAAAACCCTCTACGGGGTAGCCCAGTTCTGCGGTGAGTTGCTCGCCGATGGTGCTGACTTCTTCCTGGAGATGGAGTATGGCAGGGGTGTGCAGATTCACCAGCTCATCTTCACCATAGCCCAGCATACGCTCTGCGCCCTTGCTAAAGAGAGTGATCGTGCCCACCAAATCGGTGGTGATAATGGCAAATTCACTGGCTGCTTCGACGACGCTGGCAAATTTGGCCAAGGCGCGGTTTTCTTGAAGTTGTGCTTCTTTTAATGGTGTGATATCGGATGCAAAAACATAAAACCCCTGCACCTTGCCTTTGACTATGTGCGGGGTGTAATGGGTCAGGGCATTGTGCAGCTTGCCCTCGGCGTCAACGACGGAGCGCTCAAAAATACGCGCTTCCCCAGCCAGCGCAGCTTGCATGTGTGCAGAGTTTTGTTCATATATTTCCGGCCCTACCACATCGCGGATATGCATGCCGCGTATCTGATCAGGCTTGAGCCTGAACCATTTTTCATAGGCAGCATTGGCAAAACGGTTATGCAATTGCTGGTCCCAATAACCTATCATCGCAGGCATGTGGTCGATGGTGGATTGCAGCGATTGCTGGCTCTTTTGCAGCTCTTCAGAAAACCGCTGTCTCTCGGCATCTTTGATCAGGTTCTCATTGCGCGCTGCTGCCATCAGCATCGGCGGCACCGAGGTAATCAGGATGGGCAGATAGACAAACAGTAACTGCCAGCGCGCCACCCCACCCAGCGGCAGCACATGGCCCAGGCTCAGCATCAGCCCCAGGCAGGTGATGGCCAGCACCGTCAGCAGATGTGCTTCATCAAAATTGAGCCTGTGGGTAGCAAAGGTCAGTGCCACCAGGATGTACAGGAAGGGCAGCGGCAGGTACAGCAGCGTGATCACCACCAGCACCAGGATAGGTAAGGCATAACGGGCAAAGCGTTCCCAGTTGATGCGGGTGGCCCAGGTGGGTGCTGCTTCCAGCCGCATCCTGCGTACCAGCGGGTAAATCAGGATCAGGCCCAGTGAGGCCGACACATACCAGCCAGTGAAGATCAGTTCAAAGTCACCCAGGCCAACCCAGGCTGCCAGCGCTGCCGCCAGCGTGGCACTGCAGGCGCAGGGTAATAAAAAGCCCAGCAAGATCAGCTTCAACATATCGCTGCTGGAATGCTCAAAACCCTGGGCCAGACCCGCATGCCGTATGGTATAGCTGACCAGCACCACCTCTACCGCATTGGCAAGGGTGAACAGGGTAGCTACTGCCAGATTATTGCCCGTCAGCAGATTGGCTGCCAGGCTGGCCACCATGGTCAGCACCAGTATCTGCAATTGCCGGGTGCGCCCCTGGCCGTGCATATAAGCCACTGCCAGTGCATTGGCAAACCACAGTATTGACACCTGGTTGTCGCCCCGTGTGAGCCACATGCCCGCCACCGCCAGCACAAAGAACCACAGGCAGGCCGGGAGCAATACCCTGGCGGCAGACATGGGATGCTGCTGGGCTGTCATCAAGCATGTTCTCCGGTTGTGGGCAGCGTAAAGCGGGCTGGGATTGGTCTGGCTAAGTTTACCCGATTTTTTTGTGATAATTACAGCATGACAGTGCAAGAATGTGGTTTATTGGTGCAGCAGCGGTTTTTGTACTGCGCCCACGCTCATCCCTACGGGACGCAACTGCTTGTCTGCCGTACTCAGACTGGGGCTGGATACTTCACGCTCTATGTCTTGCAAAGTCCGGGCCGACACCCCGCAAAGCCGTGCATATTCAGCAATGGTCAGGCGCAGACTCATACGTATTTTCCTGATGACAGCCGGAACCGGCATGGCCGGTTCTGCCGCCAGCTCTGCTGCCAATGTGCCCCGCGCCTGTAATTCTTCTGCTGGAGACAGTGGTTGAAACACTTGTCCATAGAAGCTTTTTCTTTGCTTGCCGGTCCATGACCTCGCCAACGACTTTCAATGGCTCGCGGCTGCGGTACGATTTTGTCGGATTGCCAGGGAATTTCTTGTCCGTCAGATTCGTGTCATCGAAAATTTCGCCCATTACTTCCACAATATAAATCCGGCCGGGGCCGTCACCGACTGCCAGCTCTGCACCCCAGGTGGCAGCATCCAGGGCCGCGCTCAGATATACGTACGTCGCCTTCTTGCGCTTGCCATAGTTCGAACGGTAAACCGGTGCGATGAGATCACCCACCTGCAGGTCAGCCCTGGTGCCGTGGTAAAGCGTCTGCGCACGCAGATCGGCTGTGTCGCTGTTGCTGCTGGTGGGGCCAGAATTTGCCATTGATGCATTGCTCATCAATATCTCCAATTTGTGCTGGTGGCGTGTTTCGGATGGTGGTGGAGGAGTGCACCTGATGCTGGGTAGTGTACCCGCATCTGATTGCTGCAAACCATCGTCCCCTGAACCTGGCCGTGATGCAGGGCGCAATGTATTGCGCCGCATGTGTACGCTGCGCACGGCAAAAGTGATTTGCTTTGAGACGTGAAGATTTCATGCGGCGCATTACAATGCGCCCTAAGTCACGGCGATTGCAACCGTAGGAGCGGCCTTAGCCGTGAACAGATAGCGGTAAAAGTCATTCGCGGCTGAAGCCGCTCCTGCGAGATATGGGCGTGCGCTTGAAAGAGCAAGACGTATTTGCCGCGTACAAGCCAGGTTCAGGCACTCACCAGGCTGCGCCTGATCCCCTCGCGCATGCTCGTGGTCAGGCCATCGCGTGCACGGTATTCGCTGCGCTTGTTGGACGGGCGCTCTGACAGTGGCACATCTTCACTCGCCAGCGGCAGCAGGTAATTGCCATTCGCTTGCGCGCAGGCACCGGCTGCCTGCCACAGGCTGTCGTATTCTGCCTTGATGGTTTTGCTGAAGCGGTAGCGCCAGGATTGGTAAATATGGTTTTTCTTGGCGATGCATTCTATGCCTGCACAGTGCAGTTCACGTGCCAGACTGCGCAAGGCTTCGATCAGCAAGAGGCGTGGCTGTATGCCAAACAGGCTCTTGGTACAGGCGCGCATGGTCTCACGCGCATTCTGCTTGCATGACTGCAGGCCGCCCACTCTGATGATCAACTGGTGGTCCTTGCGGTCAAAAGAAAAGCTCAGGCATTGCAGCAACTGGTTGCCCTGGAACAGGCCCAGGCTCAAGCCACCTTCACGTTTAAAGGCGCAGCTGCGGAACAGGCTGATACGGTAATGCTGCTCATCCTTGCCCACCAGTGTGGCCAGGGTAAAGTCACTGCCAGCCAGCATGTCCTGGGCGCGGCGTTTGCCAAACAACTGGGCGGACAAATGGAAATGATTGCGCAACAAGCGCAGGCGCGACACGCAGCAAATCTGGCGATCAAAGAAAGGGCGGTGTATGGCGTCCAGCAAGGCGATATCGCCAGGCGTGGCCTTTTGCAAATAGGTCTGATGCAGGAAATGAAACCAGCGCAAGCTCACCTGAGGGCGCAAGCTGCTGCGCAACAGGAACAGGAATTTGCTCTTGAAGCTGGTGTTGTCATCCGCCAGGCGCACATGCAGGGCCCAGCGCAGGCTTGCCATCAAACTGCCTGACTCATGCAACTTCTTTGTATCAATAGCCTCCAGTACCCTGCCTGCAGTCCATAGTTCACGCCAGTTCAATATATTCACAATCGCACCATTTGTTTCGCACTGCATATCAATGTAACTCAATGTATCAGATATGGGAATATATTAGCAAACTTAATTTTGTCGTCAATTTGTCATCACTTTGTCAGGAGTTAAGAGAAATTAACAAATACGGATAATTTCCATATGGAAATTTTGCCGATTTTAGAAAATAAAAAAGACGAAGTTAGCCGATTTTCGGTGCAGATATTTTGCTTTGTAACGTTATGTTGCAATTGGTGCCAGTTTTTGCATGACTGATCCATGCAGTTTTTACCTGCAAGTGCAGACACAATCTGTTGTCTGTGACTGAAAATGATTGTAAAAGCCGGACGCCATACCGCCATGCGCCTATAGCCTTTGCATTGCGCAGACTTATTGCCGATAGGAAATATAAATTGCGAAGTAAAAAATACTTTTTGCCAATACAAAGTAAAATATGGAATGCAGGCACGCAGTACAATCCAGCTCTTAGATTCAGCTCTTAGATTCAGCTCTTAACAAGGCGCGATTGACATGGGCAAACCTCCCGCAGGCAATGCAGCAATCATCAGGACGATGATTGTGGGTGTTTGTATTACCATCATCCTGGCCTGCATCTTTTACAGCATCTTCCTGCTGCCCTATTCGGGCAAGATAGCGGATATCATTGTGGCCATCGTACTTGGCCTTGCCGTGCTGGCTTTGAAGCTGGTCGGGATAGAACCGGAGGATGCTGAGCGTAGTCAGTAGCTATGGCTATCCATGCCATCAATTGAAATTAAAGAATCCTGCAATGCAGATACCCAAAACCAAAGAAACGCTAATCGCCATCTGGTACCTGACTATCGTGACGTGGCTGCCGCCAGTCTGGCAATATTTTTTTCAGACAGATTTCTTTTTCAAAAATATGCGCGGCCTGCAAAATTTTGCAGTTTCTGCACCTATTTTATTCATCATACTGGCCTATGCGGTGTTGCTTACGCTGCCAAAGACCAGAACCTGGGGCATGGTTCTCAGTGCAGGCGGCTCACTTTTTACGATGGGCTTGTTAATGCAATACTATGAGATGTTCCAGAATACTGGCGGCCTGTTCGTGATGGTGATTGGGGGGGCCTTGTTGAATACCTACAGGCAGACAATAGATCAGAAAGCCTACGAACTTGCAGCCAACAGGGCCATGGATATAGATGGTGCCACTGAGCCTGCCCCTGGCAAGGGGCAAAAACGCCGAGCCTGATTGATGCAGAGTTAAGCTGGCGCCCAGCCATGATGAGGCTGGTGCTTGCCAGGTTTTACTGTCCTTAATGGCCGTGCACTATTATTGAAATTTGTCGTGAAATTAAAGCTGACATTTTGGATGCCATGAAAAAAATAGCCGAAATTGTGTGCGCGAGCATGCTCTTGCTATGTTTTGTTTATCATTTGTTTTTTGAAATTTTCTTTTCGTGGAGCAGTGGACTCATCTTGTTTGCAGCGCTGGCTTTTTCTCTGTTAACTCTGAAATTATTGAATCGGCGCAGCAAAAAACAAGCCTGACGCTGGCGTCGGCACATACGGCTTAGCCGTCAAACTGCTTATTCTCGCCTTATTTCCCACGCCCATCGCATGCCCGTCTCCCGCAGCGTATACTAGATGCTATAAAAAGATAAATCGTTTATTCAATTTCATGCGCGTGCGCAACTCACTATCACCCCAAACAACATGAACAAAACCTGGGCCTGGTCTGACATTATCGCCGGTTTGTCGCTGGCTGGCCTGCTGCTGCCAGAAGCCGTTGCCTATTCCAGCATCGCCAACCTGCCGCCACAGGCAGGCATCGTTGCCGTGTTTGCCGGTTTGCTTTGTTATGGGTTGATAGGCAGCAGCCGTTTTGCCATCGTCGCGGCCACTTCATCATCGGCGGCGGTGCTGGCCTCGGCGTCGGCGGCCATGGCCAATGGCGACGCGGGTTTGCGCATGCTGGTGGCGACCGGGCTGGTCATCATGACAGGGGCATTTTTCATGCTGGCGAGTGCGGCCAGGCTGGGCAGCATTTCTGACTTCATTGCCCGGCCAGTGTTGCGCGGCTTTGCCTTTGGCCTGGCAATTGTCATCGTCATCAAACAGTTTGCCCACATCGTTGGAGTGCAGGTGCACAGCACCGACATGCCGCGCTTTATTTATCACTTGCTCTCCCAGTTTGCACAGTGGAACTGGCCTTCACTCGGCCTTGCCATGCTGGCCCTGCTGCTTTTATATGGTCTGGCACGTATTGTCTATATGCCAGCTGGCCTGGTGGTGCTGGCCATGGGCATTGCCGCAGGGCAGGCGCTGGACCTCGCGCAACTCGGCGTGGAGGTGGTGGGTGCCATTGATCTGCAGTTGCAGGTACCCAGCCTGCCCACCATGACCTATGTGCAGTGGCTGCGCATAGGTGAGCTCGGTATCGCCATGCTGCTGATACTGTATGCCGAATCCTACAGCTCCATCCGCAATTTTGCGCTGCGCCACGGTGACAGTGTCAGCCCCAACCGTGACTTGCTGGCCCTGGGCGTTGCCAACCTGTTCTCTGGCCTGTTCCATGGTTTGCCTGTAGGGGCAGGGTTTTCTGCCACGGCAGCCAATGAAAGTTATGGTGGCCGCAGCAAGCTTGCTGGCTGGGCGGCAGCCGCTGTATTGCTGCTCATCGTCCTCACGCTATTACCTGTCATCGCGCTGACCCCGGTGCCTGTGCTGGCGGCCATCGTCATCCACGCAGTTAGCCATTCCTTGCGGCCCTCTGTGTTCTATGCCTACTTCAAACTGCACCGCGACAGGTTTGTTGCCTTGGCTGCCGTCGTTGCCGTGCTCTTGCTCGGCGTGCTCGATGGCTTGCTGGTTGCCATAGGCTTTAGCCTGCTGATGCTGTTGCGCAGGCTGGCTGAGGCCAATGTCAGCGTGCTTGGCCGCCTGAACGACGGACATGACTTTGTCAGCCTCGTCAATTATCCTGGAGCCAAGATCATCCCCGGCGTACTCATCCTGCGCCCAGAGATGGCGCTATTCTTTGGCAATGCCGAACGTACCATGGCACTGGCCCGGCAATATGCCGTTGCCAGTGACGCAAAGGTCATCGTCATGAGCCTGGAAGAATCACCTGACCTCGACAGCACCAGCATAGAAGCCATCACCGACTTTTGCGCCGCCTTGTATCTGCAGAAAAAACACCTGATGTTCGCCCGCCTCAAATCCAGCGCCCGCGTCGTGCTGGAGAGAGCCGCCATCCCTCATCTGCACACAGGCAGTTTCAGTGAACTCAGCGTCGATGACGTCGTCACCATGGCGCGGGAAGTGTATGTGGAAAAAGATTGAAGAGATGCCAGGCCAGTATGGTGCGCCATGCGCACCGGGCATCAGACACCGGAAAGAAAATAGAGAACACACCAGTACAACAATACTGACTGCCAAAACGCAGACGTAAAGTAGGGTGCATTGGAATGCGCCCTGCGTCACGGAAATTGCGGGTAAAGAGTGTATAGACTCCAGCCCGGCAAGGTGAGTTTCAACGCACCACTTGATGGCTGTAGATATACTCTGCTTCGCCACGCAGTCGCTTATTTCGCGCGACACTCTCTTGATGGCTGCAAACTTGATTCCCAAGCCAGGCCAGTAGGGCCTTTGTTCGTCACCTGATAAATGATGGACGAGCAGTGCTCAGACTCAACCTGAAAATCCAGGAAATATTCGCCGTTTTCTTTCGGGACAAAACTGGAGCTGGCCGTGCACGACGTTGATACGCCGCCATACACATAATTGTAAAAACCGCCCCGCACAGTAATACGCTTACCCGCTTCGACCAGGGCAATATTATTGGCATCTGTCCTCAGGTTGAACAGCTTGCCTTCAGCGCAAACTGTCTTGAATTGCGATGTGGATAAATTCAGGCGGGCCGTAGGCGCACCAGTTTTTATGGAATAATCTGTCGCGCAGCCAGAAATTGCTGTCACCAGGCCTAGCAGGATAATTGCTGTCGTTTTCATTTCCCGCCCTCCGGTTTGACGTGTATCGCAAGACTGCTCATCACTGCACTGGCTGACAAATAGCCAGGCTTGTCCTCCTGGGACAGCAGGATATAGGCGTAGTCCGTTGGCTTCCTGCCTACCGTCGAGGCTGCTTTGCTGCTGCTTTTTCTATCCAGCACGGCGTCAGGCAGATTCTGGTAAAACGCAAAATAAGGTTTGCCTTCACGCTGGGCAATTTCAGCACAGCGGTACAAGAGATAGACGCTGACTGTGTCGGTTTTAATGATGCCGTTGCCAGCAAAAATCACCTTGATCAACTCTCCGGGGCCCTTGCTTTCGTAATAGCCACCGGTCCATCCGGTAATGGGATTTCTTGCATCGCCATAGGGCGTCGCACAGCCACTTAATGTGGCCGACAACAAGACTGACATCGCGATCAGTCCAAAGAATTTATTATGCAAATGTACACCTGTTGGAAAATGAGAGATGAGCAGGGCATGCACAGCAATTCAGCGCCGTCAGACACTTCACCCGGCCAGATTTGTTGGCGACAGTTCCCATCATCTGGAGGCGGCCAGATTACTGTCAACAAAGCAAGGCAGCGTGAAGCTCCAGCGACACCTGAGCCACCATCAATAAAAAAAGCCAGCCATTCTAACAAAGGATGCCGCGCAGGTGCTGCAAAATATCTGTTCTGCCGACAGTGACAAGCTGGTAGCTATCCAGCATGCTGAGCACTTGCTGCTTGTAGTGCTTGTAGGAGCGGCTTTCTCCGCGAACCTTTGTGGCGTGGCAGACATTCGCGGCTGAAGCCGCTCCTACGGGCAGAGCATTTGCTATGATGCGTATGTGATCAGGCTGACTATAAGAATCATGTGAATAATGGTAAGATGGCAAGCATGCGTGATCGTCAGCATTGCCATATAAGGAAGCCCATGCTGCAAAACAAAACCAGATCAATTCTCCTCACAGTCTGGTGCCTGACCATATTCGTCTGGTTGCCACCGATCTGGTTCTATTTTTTTCAGACGGATTATTTCCTGGGGAATTTTCGTGGGCTGCAAAATTTCAAGTTGTCAGCCCCTTTCCTGTTGATTATTTTTTGCTGGGCCACGCTTCTCTCAATACCCAAAACCAGGACGCTGAAAAACATCATCGGTGCAGGCAGTTCTCTGATGAGCCTGGGCTTTGTGCTCATTTATTATGAAATTTTTCACCATACAGGCGGTTTCGTCATCCTGTTTTCGGGGATGATCCTGTTAAGCATGGTAAGGGAAGAGCCCGAACCTGATGATGGAAAATAAAAATCTTGCGATGACGACCCCAAAACAAAAACAAGTCCTTTTTACAGTCTGGGCATTGACATTACTCGTCTGGTTGCCACCTGCCAGGCATTATTTTTTCCAGACAGCTTACTTTTTCTCCGGCGTTTATGGAATGCGGGACTTTGGTGACTCAGTGCATTACTTGCTGCTCATCCTTGCCTGGTCTGTCATTTTATCGATACCCAAGTTCAGGACTGAGAAAAACATTATTGGTGCTGCGAGTTCATTTCTGACCCTGGGCTTGCTGTTGCAAACTTATGCCAGTTTGTCCATGGCCGGCAGCCTTATTTTGCTGTTGGCCGGGTTTGCGCTATTGTTTAGCGTGACAGGCGCTGAAGTTAAACAGCAGGATAACATGGCGGCCAAACCTGATCAGGTCGCCAGTAAAGCGCCTTTGCAGAAAGGATACAGCACCTTGCCTGTCTGGGTAAGTGTCATCTTGCTCGCCATGCCCTGGCTTTGGAAACTCTTGAGCGGGCAGGATTTTTTTCTTCGCAGCATGCGTAGCCTGCAAGATATCGTTGTGGCCGCCCCTTTGCTAGGCATCATGGGCTATTGGGCAGTGTTGTTATCCTTCCCTGCAAAACGCACATTCAACACCAGTTCTGGCGCGGCAGCTTCCTTGCTTGCGATGGCGGTGTTTTTTCAGGCTGACCCAGAGTTTTTTGGTGTGAGTTTGCTATTTTTGCCATTCTGGCAGGTATTGATGAATGCTGAGTCGATTCAAAAGAACAATAAATTAAGAGCCGCCTTTTTCTCCCGCAAAGTCAAAAAAATCTATGTCACCCCCACGACCATTGATAGCGAGCTGGCCAGTTACTACCAGGCTGTGAGCCAGAAAATCGACAGCTATATCATCAGTAACTTCCCATCCGGACAAGACAAAAAACTCCAGGGTCAGGCCTATGTCTCGATTCCCATCAAGGAAGATGGATCCATCTATGTAAAAGGAGAGGGCATCAAACTTGAAACATCCTCAGGCAACCATGAGCTCGACCTTGCTGCCCTCAGCATCGCCCGCCGTAGTGGTCCTTTTCCTGGTTTTTCCAAATGCAAATCCACAGGCCGTGCTACCGAGGTGCGCGTGATATTTTATAGACTGGGATTTGAAGATAAACTGCTGCCACAAGAGGCCCAGCTAGCAAGCTGCGCGTAGCGCTTATGCCAACAATCAAGCATGAATTTTGAACCTCATTCGCTCCACAATGTGGCGCTGGAAAATAAGATACCCTGATGCAGATATCAAAGCACAAACAAGTCCTGCTCATCGCCTGGTTGTTGACACTGTCTGTCTGGCTACCACCGATCTGGTACTATTTTTTTCAGACAGATTATTTTATGTATGGCTTTCGTGGATTGCAGAATTTTCTGCATGCTTCCATCTATCTGCTGACCATACTTGGCTGGACCGTTTTTCTCAGCATACCAAAATACAGGACAGAAAAAGTCATCATCGGTGCCGGGGCTTCATTCTTGACCATAGGTTTTCTGCTCAATACTTTTGCCATGTTTAAACAGACACCTGGCTTTCTCATCATGTTTGCCGGCTTTTTGCTCGTGCAGACTTTAAGAGGCGAGACGTTCAAACAGTCTGGCAGTGCCGGGGATGAGCCTGCGGTAAAAGTGAGCTCCGGTAGAAACTGGGGCCTGATTTATTCCGTGGCGGCTATCACTTTCCTTGGTACGCCCTGGCTATGGGTGCGCTTGGGTGCGCCTGAGCTTTTTATCAGCAATGTGCGTGGGTTGCTGGACCTCGCCATCTCTGGTCCTTTCCTCATCATCATGGCTGGCTGGGCACTGTGGTTCTGCTTCCCCTCTAACCGCACCGTCAATGCCAATTGTGCTGCGGCATCGGCCATGCTGGTTATTGCCCTGTTCTTATCTTGGTATTTTTCGTATGCAGGTTCGGTTGGATTCTGGCTTCTGGCAATGGGCTGGATGGGGAGTGCCTATTTCCGCAAGAACGCGGTTACTTCCAAGGCCAAAACTGCCAGCTGAATGAATCTGGCAGTGGGCAGTTTTGCAGCACCCGGCATCAGGCGACATTGATCACCACCTTGCCCTGTGCCTGCCCATCTTCGAGCAATTGCTGTGCCTCCATCGCGGTGTACAAATCAAATACACGTTCATCCAGCCTCACTTTAAGTTTACCAGCATCAGCCAGTCTGGCGGCTTCACGCAGGATGTCGCCATGGTGCAGGCGCTGCTGGCCAGTGATCAGCGGTAGCAGCGTGAATACGCCAGAATAAGTCGCGGCGTTGAAAGACAGCGGTGCCAGCGCATGCGTGCCCCAGCCCAGACAACTGACGACATGGCCGCCGTAAGTGCGCACGGCTGCGAACGAGGCATCCAGGGTAGCGCCGCCGACGGTGTCATAAACCACATCAAAACCCACACCGTTTGTATATTGCTGCACATAGTCGGCCACGCTGCTGGCCTGGTAATCAATCGCCGTTGCACCATAGCTTTCTATAATGTCTTTTTGCGCGGCGCTGCCTGTGGCATAGACTTCAGCATCCAGTGCCCTGGCCAGTTGCACGGCCATGTGACCAACTCCACCGGCACCTCCGTGTATCAAGACTTTTTGCCCTGGCTGCACCTTGGCGCGATCTACCAGCCCTTCCCATGCGGTGATAAAAATCAGGGGCAGGGCAGCCGCTTCACGCATGCTAAAGTTTGTCGCCTGATGTGCCAGCAAGCGCGCATCCACTGCCGCATACTGTGCCAATGAACCTGGCACACCCGCTATGCCACCCGTCATACCATACACAGTGTCGCCAGGGCTAAAACCGCTGACGCCTGCACCAACAGCTTCTACTACTCCTGCCATGTCTATGCCCAAAATGGCGGGCAAGACAGGTTTTGCGTGGGCGGCCTTGCCAGCGCGGATTTTGATATCCAGCGGGTTAACGCCGCTGGTATGGATGCGCACCAGCACTTCGCCTGCGCCAGCCTGCGGGCGGGCTATTTCGCGCATGACCAAAGGTGAGCCAAAGTTGTCCAGTACCAGTGCCTGCATAGTGTTGTTTGCCATGATGTTTTCTCCTGAAATGTAGAATTAAAGTAGTCTGTTGACAATCTGGACGACGACGCCGTCTGCCTCGCTTTGTCTTGCATGGCCCCGCGTCTCCAGTGAAAACAGTCTATCCCCGCACTCAAGCCAGATAAACGGGCCTGGCCGCAATGCAGTTTTCTGAAAAACTGCATAATGCGCATGCTCCAGCGCGCAAGGCCGGCTGATGGCGATGCTAGAATGCAGACATTGCGCTGGGGAGAAAACACGGGAGTATGCAAATTGGACAAACTTGATGCATTAAAAGTGTTTTGCCGTGTGGTTGAACTCGGTGGCTTCAGCCGTGCTGCCGACATGCTGGGCATGTCCACTTCTTCCGTCACCAACCAGATCGCCGCACTGGAAAAACACTTCAACATCAAACTGCTGAACCGCAGCACGCGCAGCATGTCGCTGACCGATGAAGGGCGGCATTGTTATGAACAGGCCTTGCAATTACTCGGTGATATGGATGAGCTTGAGGCCAGTCTCATGCATTCCAACCAGGCACCGGCTGGCAGTATCCGCGTAGAGCTGCCCGCCATTATCAGCCGCCTCTACATTGCACCGGCCCTGCCGCGCTTTATCGCTGCCTACCCTGACATCAGCCTCAAGATCACCGTTGGCGACCGCAATATCGACATGGTGGAAGAGGGCGTCGATGTGGCCGTGCGCATAGGTGATCTGCCCAGCTCTAATCTCATCGCCAAAAGCCTGTGCAAGACCAGCTACCTCTGTTGCGCAGCCCCGGCTTTCATTGACAGATATGGCCAGCCACAACACCCGCAAGAACTTGCACAATACCCCTGCCTGGGTTTCTTGCGCCCCAACTCGCGCCAGCTAAGGGCATGGCAGTTTCAAAAAGGTGACGAAAAATTCTCACACCTGCCATCACCATTACTGGCCATGGACCATGTTGAATCCCTTATAGCAAGCGCCAAGGCAGGCGCAGGCATCATCCAGCACATGTCCATTTCATTAGCAGGCCCGTTGCGCGAAGGCTTGCTAGTGCCCGTGCTGTCAGACTGGGCAATGCCCGGCCCGGATGTATCTGTGCTGTTCCAGCAAAAACACCACCGCGCCGCCAAGATCAGGGTATTTGTAGAATTTCTGGAAGAGGTATTGAGGCCGTATTCTGTGTGAGTCACCTTGAATGAATTCAGATGGATTGCACCTGATGACAGCACCTGACGCCAGATCAAAGCCGTGACGCAGGGCGCATTGCAATGCGCCGCCTGCGATTCCGGCATGCCTAAGGCAATGTACATTGCCATAGACCGCCATGCACTATAATGGTAAAAAAGCCATAGAAAGCATTCATGCAATTGCGCCACCTGTTACCACTCCTGCTATCTCTGTTCCTGCTACCGCTGGCCAGCCAGGCACAAACAGAAGCACCCAAAGAACTCGTGCTCAATCAAGAGCAACTTGCCAAATACGGCCAGACCTATAAAACCGCAGAGGTCAGACATTTGCGCCAATTTCTCAATACCTATACGGATCACCGCCAGGATGTCTCGCCCGCAGAAGAAAGAGCCGCCAGCGTTCTCGATGAGTTAAAGATAGACAAGAAAATCCTCAAGGGCAAATTCCTGGTCTATCTGTTTTCCAATTTCCTCGGCGGCGGCAAAGGTGTCTCCATCGTCTCGCAAGATCATCCAGAAGTTAAACTCGATTTCTGGGTTTATAAAATCGAAGACAACGAATGCGAAGTACGCGATTTGCTCTTGCAGGCAGACAAGCGCGATATCGAGGCATTCAAGATCGTCTATCGCAATTACTTGCATCATAAGACGCTGTATATGTAGTGGCGATGGAAGATGTCTCACTGTACGTAGCGTTGCAACGCACCGTACAAGCTGGTAACACAAACAAGTATCGCATGGAGCAAGGCTATGGGAGTTGATCTGCAAGTAGTCGTTGATATAGGCCTGAAAGAGCCATCCCATGCTTCGGTATTGGCTGCCTTGCAATCGAGCTACGAAGACATGTGCGAACTGTGGCATGATCACTATGAAGTGCCCGTTAACGCTGGTTTCAAGGCCTTGAATCTGGAAAAATTTAAAGAGGTTTATACCGCCAACTGGACAATGCCAGAATTCATCCCAAAGAAAAACTTTGCCGGTGACGACATACCGCAAGCGTATTTTTACTTGAATGGTCCCTACGGCTGGCGCGCAGAACTGTGTCAGGACGCCGTCGTCTTTAACGACAGCACCCGCTGGGCTAGATTTTGCAATGATGAACAATGGAGGCAGCTGATGATCGCAAGCATCAGCCTGTTTGCCAGCGCGCTGTCTTCGAGCCGTGCCTGTTTTATTCCAGACAGCTATTATTCTGGTTCGGAATGTGCTGACCCACTTTGGGAGAACGGCAATTTCAACGCCGTGTATAACTGCCTGCAGAGCCAGGGAAACAAGCTGCAAAAGCTGCAGCCTGCCGTGGCATTTGGCCACATGGAATTTATTGCAGTGATGACCGGCTAAAATCCAGATACAGTTGCCAGCTCAAATGATATTGCCCCTAGCTTGCAGTGCGCTTTGGTGCAATGCTGGCACGACTCTTGATTGAACCCGGCCCATTTTAGAAAGAGCAACCATGTTCTTCAATAAAAAGAAAGAATCACCCACAGGTTTTCTCAGCGAACCGCGCGAGCTGCATTACATATTCGCCCACCAGGGCGTGCGTCAGGCATGTGTAGATATTCGCCTGGTGTCGCTTCCCCTTGTGAGGAAATTGTTTCGGATCCCAGTAGCGTTTTCAAATACACGGCACGTGGAAATCTAGTTGGTGCCATTACGAACGGAACGGCAGTACTCGGATTAGGCAATATCGGCCCACTTGCCGCTAAACCGGCGGTGGAAGGAAAAGCAGTTCTTTTTAAAAAATTTGCCGGGATTGATGTGTTCGATAAAATGACGATGCGTAAAGGTGTCACTATTCAGTACGCAAAAATTGAAATGCGCCAGCGTCATAGCTTGATTGGTGCCATGATGATTCATAAAGGACATGCTGACGGCATGATATGTGGAACTTTTGGAACAACCGGTTTGCATCTCCACTACATCGATCAAGTACTCGGCAAACGAGATGGCGTCAATGTCTATGCGGCGATGAGCACTGTGCTGCTCCCAAATCACCAAATAACTTTAGTCGATACCCATGTAAATGAAAATCCGACTGCAGAACAACTTGCGGAAATTCCACTTCTTGCTGCAGAAGAACTGCAACGGGTTGGCATTTCGCCGAAGATAGCTTTGCTGTCACACTCAAACTTTGGATCAAGCAACAGTGAATCGGCAAACAAGATGAGAAAGACGCGGTCGATCCTTCGAGACATTGCACCGGAGCTGGAAGTGGATGGCGAAATGCACGGCGACGCTGCGCTCGACATTGATGTTTTAAGGAAGTCAATCTCGAACTCAACTTTAAAAAGTGATGCCAATTTGCTTGTACAGCCGAATATTGATGCGGCCAATATTTCCTATAACTTACTCAAATCCACAGCTAGCAATGGTATTGCAATTGGGCCAATTTTGCTAGGCTGCGCAAAACCCGTGCATAGACTAACTGAGCCCGCAACAGTTCGTCGAATCGTGAATATGACTACCCTTTGCGTAGTCGATGCACTTTCCAAACACCGTGACCAAAATTGAGACGCAATGCATGCTAAACATCAGTCAGAAAGTAAAATTTTTCAGAAGGCGCATTCCTTCATTTGAATGTATACCTGGTTGCCACGATTGTTGTGGTCCAGTGACAACTTCTTCTTATGAAATTTCCGCACTTCCCGTCAAAAGCGAAGCGGAGCATGATGCTGCGCTGACTAATTTAAGTTGCCCATATTTAGGAAGCGGAGGATGTACAGTGTATGATGATCGACCACTCATTTGCCGCCTATTCGGAACAACACCTAGGTTACCCTGTCCACATGGCAGGCAGCCTGCTGAAATGATAGATCCTTTGGTTGAAGCAGATATTCAAGCGTTCTTCGTATCCACTCGACAGGTATTGGTTTAAGCTAATTTTTCTGCGAAAAGTTCTTAAGACATTTCCTTAAAACGTTACTTCACTACTCATGAAGTTTGGCGAATGTGCAGTGAAGTATATTGGGGTTTTAAGAATATTTCCAACGAGGTAAAACACTTATCCAGCGCCTTGCTGACCTGATAGAAAAAACTTTTTTGGGCTAGATGAGCTTCCCTCGATATTTCGTCCGCCATCGGATGGGAATTATGCTGCCATTTGTTGCTGATGCTGCTCACTAAGTCACTGTTCCAGATACTGGATTGGTGATTGGTACCCTAGTGTTGAGTGTTGCCTCTTGCGACTATAAAAGACTTCGATATATTCGAAACTGATTGCTTTCATTTCTGCATGTGTTGCATAGCGTTTTCCGCGGATGCGTTCGTTCTTGAAACTGTTGAACCAGCTTTCTGTTGGTGCGTTGTCCCAGCAATTGCCCTTGCGGTCCATCTAGCAGACTAAAATCAACGTCGAACTTGCATCCTTTTAATGATACTTTTACGTTGTTTTTAACCGATTTTCTTCGCGTGACGACTCTATAAATTGAATTTATTGCTGTTCTATACTAACCTGCAATATAAGCCTGCTTAACAAGGTGCTGCACTAGCTGACATTGTAAATTAGAAAATTGCCGCTTGGGCTCTATTGAAATGCAAATGCGTCAACTAACAGTCGGAGACTACGATGAGAAGAATCAGCTTACAGACATTTACTCTTTTTATTACCCTGTCTTTTTGCAACATAGCTGCATTTGCAGATGACCGGGGCACGGCAGATCAGGCAATTGCTATGGTGAAAAAAGCGATTGCCAACTTCAAGGTCAATGGCAAGGAGAAAGCTCTGTCCGATTTTAATGACCCATCTAATAAACAATTTCATGACCGGGATCTATACGTCATCGCTTTTGACATGGAGGGCACAATGCTGGCATCGGCTAACCCTAAACTTATAGGGAAACCGATGATGGATTTTAAAGACGGTGACGGCAAACTTCTAACGAAGGAAATGTTGCAAATTGCGAAAACAAAAGGTTCAGGTTGGGTGGAATACAAGTGGCCCAACCCGATTACTAGAACCTTGGATCAAAAATCGACGTACATAGAAAAAATCGACAATTACTTTTTAGGTGTCGGAATTTACAAATGATAGGGACGACTATCAAGTTCGATTTGTAGGTTAGCAGGCTATTGGTAAAGTGAGCCTCCCCCGAAAAATAGTCTGCCATAGGTAACGTAAAATAGACTTGACTATGTAAAGGCAGAAGATGAAAGGTTCTGTCGCATTGTTTGATCAAACGGTGGATTTCCCCCGAAACGGCACTGCGGCGCTCAAACGGGACGGACCATTCCTGCCAGCGCATAAAATTGGTCGGCGAACGACATTGCATCGGCGCCGTCGATTGCGAACTGGCCCTTGCGGATCATGTGTATCAGTTCGATGCCAGCGAGCACGGAGCCGGCACACCGGATCGATTTGAAGTTGAGCATCGGCCTGGTCACCCGTGTCCGAGGCGTTGGAAGGGAAATATCTGAATTTATACAATAAAATCACTGAGCAAAGCGGTGGACATTTCATGCATTTTGATGAGCTTTCAAAAGAAGAGTTCCAACTGGTTTCTCGTGTTATCAGCGATTTTTTGAACAAATCAGATTTGAATGATTACCAAAGAGAATGCGTGAACTTATGGAATGCTTTGCTACTCCCGCTTTTTCAAGTCGATGAACGAAATACATCGAATGAATGAGAGGCCTGGTAGTAGGTACGATTAGTGCAACGTAATCGTACGCATGGTGATCCGTAACTCTTCATGATGCCTCTGACTCACTGGCCGTTCCATGACATGGAATCGGCATCCATGATGCTCACGTTGGGATGCATAGAAGGTGTGCAAGTGAAGCTGGCGATTACTGCTTGCTATCGACATTGCATGCGTACGATTACGTTACACTAATCGTACCTACGCAGGCCGGACATCCCACCGGGCAACGATATTGACCGGCCAGCGCTCGCTTGCGCGCTTCCCTTGCATCAACAGCTTGTAGTCTTCATCCGTGATGAGGCAAGGCACGCGCTCTGTGTGGCGGCCATAACTCACTTCAACTTTGATCACCGGGCGTTCAAGATAAGCCTGTAAACGCATCGCATCTTCAGCGGGCAAGTAAGTCGTCAGCCTGCGTATATCGGCCAGCAGGCATAGCCTGGCGTTGGCGACACTGGATAAGTCATCAAGCAGGTGACTCATGTCCGTCATCGCCGTGACCAGCCTGGAATAAATAAAATCAGCAAATGAAAATGCCTCTATCGTATGCGCGTCTGAGTCATGCCAGATATAGACAACAACGCATTCACCTTCATGCTCATCTTCATGCGCTGTCAGGCAAAAAACATCACCTGCGCCAGATTGGGCAAAAGGGAAAAAGCTGCGGCCGTTCTGGCTTTTTGGGTGTGTCCGGTGTTCCTGGTCGCAGCGTCGGTTGCGCTGTGGCTGGCGGGAGATTGTGCCTTCGCCGTACGACGCTCGGCCCGCTTCACTCCCCCGTTCTGAGGAAATGCCCATGCAAACCTGATTAACAGCGTCGGTCGAATGTTGTAGCAATGCTATTGCCGAGTATAGATGACGATCAGCCAGCCAGAATTAAGCCTCGCTCGGGGGCGTGTATTGAGCGACAGTGCGATGGCATCGAGCTCGTCTTGCGAGTACAGCTTCCACCTCCGTCACTTTTCACCTACAATACGTCGAGACAAGGCAGCGATGCGACTTCAATGAAAAGGAACTTCAAATGACGGGAGTAATTCTTGGCAGACCGAATGCTGAACCCTTAACTGTGGCGCAATTCAAGGCATTGACGGGCGCATTGATCAGGGAGGGCTATGTGTTGCTGGAACAGCTCGAACCCAAGACTGATTCAGTGCTCAAGTGCGATCTGATCGGTGATAGCCGCACAAACGAAGAGGAGATGCTTGCTGAGCAAAAGCACGAAATTAAATTTCAGAACCGCGCATTCAAGACGCTGGACGAAGTGGCTTCCCACTACGCGACGTACCCGGAACTCACCGTGACTCTAGAAATGAATCTCTACGATTGGTCAAAAATCGAAGGGGATTATGGCTACAAGCTGGCCCTGGAACCCTCCCATCCGGCCCGCGTTTTGCAGGAGTTAGTGATTGATGCCGCGAATGAAGGGAATAGATTGATAGGGTGGGAAAACCCGCCCATGGCGGAAGTCATGTACCTCTGCCTCTGCCAATATGGATTATTCATTGATGTGCAGCGCTGCCCACCGGACATGGCGAAAACCATCTCAGCGCAGCCCCGCTACGCGCAGATTCAGACGCTGCTCACCAGTGTGCTGGAAGCTGAACCCGAGATCTACACAATGCATGTGGCGTGACCTACCCGGGGCGGCTTCATATATCAAGCGCAACACTGGGTTAATTAACGGTGTTGGTCGGATGTTGTAGCAATGCTATTTACTGGTAAGCGGTCATTTCCGTCCAATATTACCCCGCCGATCCAATCCTCATGCTGAAATAGATACGTGGTGAACGTGGGGCTTGCTCGTAAGCTTTCGTTGTTTCCGGCATCACATGCGTACGATTACGCTTGCGCTAATCGTACCTACGTATTCCCCTGATAAAGTGAGGCTATATATTCGTCGAACGATCTATTTTCTGATTCATATCGATCAATTTCACTCAGTGAAAAACCTGCCAAAGGTAATTTTATTTCCCCAAGCTTACATAGTCGCTCTAAATTTTTGAAGAAATTAAGGAACGTCTGATTAAGTTCTAATTTCCATCCGTTACAAAATCATGTTCCAGTCAAAGCATAAAACGTGCTGCTGAACATGATTTTCATCAAGAATTGGGGAGTTGCATCCCCAACTTCTTCAG